>JBBRZG010000037.1:0-29062 GCA_038236905.1 Burkholderiales bacterium | reverse complement strand
TACGGGCGACTTCAATGGTGATGGCAAAGCGGACATCGTCTATCGCCACACTGACGGTCGCATCGCGTTATGGCTCATGAATGGCACTACCCTTATTAGCGGGGCAGGGCTCGCGGGAGCGGGGACGCTACGAGTGGTGCCGTAATGGCTTGTTTGGCGCCGAAAGATCTCAAATTTCAACATCGCAAGTCTTTCTGCAACACTGCTCAGTATTTGTTATAGTGCGACTGTCGTAAAATTCAAGTTAGCAAATTCAGTACTGCTGTTGTTTCTTTCTTGGTTCGAACGACGTGGGGCAATTTGCCTCGTCAACTTTTTAATTAGGAAATTAACATGGCAACAGGTACCGTAAAGTGGTTTAACGACGCAAAAGGTTTTGGCTTCATCACACCAGATGACAAAGGCGAAGATTTGTTTGTACATTTCTCAGCTATTCAGTCAAGCGGTTTCAAGACACTCCAAGAAAACCAAAAAGTTTCTTTTGAAGTGACGACTGGCCCTAAGGGCAAGCAAGCGACTAACATCCAGTCGATCTAAGCTACCCGCACTGTTGAAAAACAGTTGCATCTAAAACCCCGGCTTGCCGGGGTTTTTTATTGTGAGTCTGCCTCGCACGTTGCGAAGCAATTTATTCGATCAAAAGTTATTTGAATCGTAACTCGCGCTACCATCAAGGCTTCGCGAAATGAAAGCGCATATGTATATCGGTCTCACCGACATGTTTAAAATTGGTATCGGGCCCTCAAGCTCGCACACAGTCGGCCCGATGCGTGCGGCGCGGCGATTCCTAATGGAAAGTGTGACGCCGCTTCAGGACATTAAACGCGTGAAAGTCGAGCTATTTGGCTCGCTTGCGCACACCGGGCGTGGCCACGGTACGGATCGTGCGATTCTGCTAGGCCTGATGGGGGAGGTGCCTGATTTTGTCGACACAAGGGCTGCCGAGGGAGTCATCAATTCGATTCGTGACGCGGGCACGGTGATCCTTCTACACAAATACACCGTGCCGTTTTCGTTGGCCACGGATATGATCTTTAATTTTGTGGAGATGCTGCCGGTACATTCAAACGGGATGCGTTTTACGGTGTTTGGTGCGAACGGTAATGTGGCCTCCACACGCGATCTTTATTCAATCGGCGGTGGTTTTGTTGTCGATGAAGACGAGGCCTTCGTGGGTAGCGCGCGTGGCGAGGAGGCTGCAGTACCGCATCCATTCGTGACCATGCAAGAACTGCTGCAGGAGGGCATTGCGCGTCAATTGCCATTTCATGACCTGCTGATGCGTAATGAGGCGGCGATGCACGGGCGGGCCGTTACCGACGAGTTTATTTTGCGCGTTACGACCACCATGAACGGCTGCATCGATCAGGGCCTGCGAACTGAAGGCGTGTTGCCAGGCGGCCTTAAGGTGGCGCGCCGAGCAGCTGGAATTGCGGAAAAACTTCGCGCTCGCGGGACGACGGACACGCAAAATGCGATGAATTGGGTGAGCGCTTATGCGATCGCTGTGAATGAAGAAAACGCCGCGGGCAATCGCGTGGTGACCGCGCCGACCAATGGTGCAGCGGGCGTGCTGCCGGCGGTACTGCGCTACTACTTGGATTTTTGCGCGGGTGACGAAGCGGGAGTGACGCGCTATATGCTGGTTGCCGCCGCGATTGGAGCGCTATGCAAGCGTAACGCGTCCATATCGGGCGCAGAAGTTGGTTGTCAGGGGGAGGTGGGTTCAGCGGCGGCAATGGCGGCAGGCGGCCTTGCGTCGGCTCTGGGCGCTACAAACGAGCAGATTGAGAACGCTGCTGAGATTGCCTTGGAACACCATCTCGGCATGACCTGTGATCCGATTGGGGGATTGGTGCAGATTCCGTGCATCGAGCGCAACGCGATGGGAGCAGTGAAAGCCATTAACGCGTGTTCGCTGGCGATGCTCGGCGATGGTGAACACATGGTGAGCCTCGATCAAGCGATTGAAACCATGCGGCGTACGGGCGCCGACATGCAGACGAAATATAAGGAAACCTCGCTCGGCGGGCTGGCGTTTACGATTCCAGTGCGGCAAGTGGAGTGCTAAATTTTCGTACGTGGCATTAACTTAAAACCCAACGCCGATCACCCTTTTTAAGGCAATGCCCTGAAACGGCAAGCTGGACAGGGGTTTCGAAGCAGTGTGCCTACACCCGTGTTTAGCTATTTCGCTCGGAATGTTTCTGTTCCGCATTCTGTTGGGAGCATTGTCTTTTTTAAAATATTTGCATCGTTGTACGTTATCGAGCGTCCTTAAAGGGCGGTTTAGACTGCGCACCATAAAATTCAAGGCTGGTAAAATCAAGTCATGGCATTGCTCACTTACCCGAACTCCCCTTATCTGCTCAATCAGCCTTTTTCGCCTGCAGGCGATCAGCCGCAAGCGATCTCGAAACTAGTCGAAGGGATTAATGATGGCTTGGCCTTCCAAACGCTTCTTGGCGTTACGGGCTCGGGCAAAACATTCACGATGGCGAACGTAATCGCGCAGCTTGGACGTCCGGCGCTCATCATGGCGCCAAATAAAACACTGGCGGCCCAACTGTATTCAGAGATGAAAGAATTTTTCCCGCAAAACGCGGTGGAATATTTTGTTTCCTATTACGACTATTACCAGCCTGAAGCCTATGTGCCATCGCGCGATCTGTTTATCGAAAAAGATTCGTCGATCAATGAGCACATTGAGCAGATGCGATTGTCCGCCACCAAGTCACTATTGGAGCGTCAAGATTCAATTATCGTTGCGACTGTATCCTGCATTTACGGCGTCGGCGATCCCACTGATTATTACGCCATGCGTATGATGGTCCGCCCGAAAGACAAGGTGCAGCAGCAGGACATGATCCGTCAATTGATTGCAATGCAATATGCGCGTTCAGAACTCGATTTCCGGCGCGGTACATTCCGTGTGCGCGGTGATTCGCTGGATGTTTTTCCGGCGGAAAATGCCGACGTTGCGCTGCGGATCTCGATGTTCGACGATGAGGTCGATTCGCTCACGCTATTCGATCCACTGACCGGCCACACGGTGCAGAAAGTACCGCGCTACACTGTCTATGCCAAGAGCCAATATGTGAGTACGCGCGCCACCACACTGGACGCGATTGAGGGAATCAAGACCGAACTGCGAGAGCGTATTGAGTTCTACAATGGGGAGGGGAAATTACTCGAAGCCCAGCGCATCCAGCAGCGCACCACGTTCGATCTGGAAATGTTAAATGAAATCGGCTTTTGCAAAGGCATTGAGAATTATTCGCGGCATTTGAGCGGGCGTCCGCCCGGTTCGCCGCCACCGACCTTGATCGATTATTTGCCCAAAAATGCGTTGATGATCATGGACGAAAGTCACGTCACTGTTCCGCAAGTAGGCGGCATGTATAAGGGCGATAGGGCCCGTAAAGAAAATCTGGTCGGCTATGGTTTTCGCCTCCCGTCAGCGATGGATAACCGCCCTTTGCGCTTTGATGAATTTGAACAAATCATGCGCCAGACGGTGTTTGTTTCTGCGACGCCAGCTGACTATGAAGCCAAACACGCGGCGCAAATTGTCGAGCAAGTCGTGCGACCAACAGGGCTGGTTGACCCATTAATTTTTGTGCGTCCGGCGTCTACTCAAGTTGATGATGTATTGTCCGAAATTAACAAGCGTGTTGCGGTGAATGAGCGCGTTTTAGTGACGACATTAACCAAGCGCATGTCAGAAGACTTGACTGATTATTTATCCGAGCATGGCGTTAAAGTACGCTATTTGCACTCGGATATTGATACTGTCGAGCGTGTTGAAATCATTCGTGATTTGCGCAGCGGCTTGTTCGACGTGTTGGTGGGCATCAATTTGCTGCGCGAAGGTTTGGATATTCCGGAAGTCTCGTTAGTGGCGATTCTGGATGCGGATAAAGAAGGGTTTCTGCGCGGCGCCCGCTCGCTGATCCAGACGATAGGTCGCGCCGCACGTAACTTAAACGGCACTGCAATCTTGTATGGCGACAAAGAAACAGATTCGATGAAGTTTGCGATCTCAGAAACCAATCGTCGCCGCGCGAAGCAGATTCAACACAATCTTGATAACGGCATCGTGCCCAAATCGGTGACTAAAAAAATCAAAGACATTATTGATGGCGCGTACAACGTGGACGAAAAACGCGCCAGCCAATCGAGCGACCGAAAAGCGGCACAGGACCGAAAAAAATACGATGTGCTCAGTGAAAAGCAAATGGAGACTGCTGTCAAACGAGTCGAGCGCGAAATGATGGAAGCCGCGCGGAATCTGGAGTTTGAGAAAGCAGGCAAGCTGCGCGACGAGCTCCGCATGCTGCGAAACCGCATGTTACTGGGCGGGCCTGATGCGATCGCTGAGGCCTGAAATTAAGAAATATTTACAGAAGTTTCGATGAAAAAGACAGTCCGAATACTGTTTGTTTGCTTGGGTAACATTTGTCGCTCACCGACAGCAGAGGGCGTGTTTCGCAAGATGATTGTCGGCACACTGCTTGAAAACAAGGTCGAGATCGAATCCGCAGCGACCCACGATTATCAAGTCGGCGCAGCTCCCGATGCACGGTCAATCGATCATGCCGCAAGGCGTGGCGTTGATTTAACGTCCATCCGCGCCCGCCAAATTTCAGCTAGTGATTTTCGTCAATACGACTATGTGTTGGCGATGGATGAAAACAATCTGGAGCATTTGCAGAATATGAGTCCTGATCGCTATGTGAACAAGATCGAATTATTTCTTAATTACGCAAGCAACAAGACACAAAACCAAACGAGACTGGAAGTGCCGGATCCGTACATGGGCAGCGCGAAAGATTTTGAATGGGTACTCGATCTGGTGGAAGATGGCTGTGCGGGTTTGGTACGGCATTTGCTCGACACAGTCGCTAAGTCAGCGCCGAAAGTGGAATCATGAACGCTGAATTGTTGTCGCTTGCGGCGTATGTCAAAATTTTTGTCGCGATGATGGTGATTGTGAATCCGCTTGGGATTATTCCTATTTTTGTGGCCATGACGCCTTATCAAAGCCGTGCTGAACGCATGAAAACGGCTCGCATTGCCGCTATTACGGTGGCGATTGTGTTGGTCGTGTCGGCGGTGCTGGGTGAGCGAGTGCTTGACGTGTTTGGCATCAGTATTGCGAGTTTCAAAGTAGGTGGCGCTATTCTAGTGATGACCACCGCGTTGGCTATGATGCAGGCGATGCCGTCTCCCGACAAGCAGACGCCCGAAGAGGCCGAAGAGGCAGTTGACAAGGCCAGTATTGCCGTGGTTCCGCTGGCAATTCCCCTGCTTGCAGGTCCGGGTGCGATGTCCACCATCATCATTTATGCAAGCGAGAAAAAAACTTTACTGCATATATTGGCGGTATGTGGTGCAGCGCTGGGTGTCGCCTTGGTAACGTGGTTTGCACTGCGGATTGCCTCGCAAGTCGGGCAGCGCATGAGTAAGACCACGGTTAATATTGCGACGCGCATTATGGGCTTGTTGCTCGCAGCCCTTGCGGTAGAAATTTTTGCCGGCGGTATAGTTGAGCTTATTCCCGCGCTGGGCAAGCCCGACGTTTTTAAATATTAGCCGGGCCATAGGCTCGGTGGAACAGGTCTACCAGCCTCCTGATTTTAGCCAAGCCTCTATTTGATCAAATCGATCCGTTCCCCAGAATGCTTCGCCGTCGATAACGACATAGGGCGAGCCAAATACGCCTTGCAGCAGAGAGTTTTCGACTTCTTTTCTGAGGCGATCCTTGACCAGCTGGTCCGCCAGCGCGCTGCCCAGTTCAGCGCGATCCACGCCATGCTGAGCGGCAACGTCGACCACGGTTTCTGTAGAAGAAATATCACGGCCCTCGACGAAATAGGTTTGAAGGAGTGAAATCGCAACGTTCTTGGCCGTTTCTGGTTGGCGATCTTTTAACCAATAAAATGCACGCGCCGCGTTTTGGGTGCCGATTGGGAACGGCGTGGGCATACCAAACGGTATTCCCAAAAATGCTGCGGTGCGCGGCAAATCACGCCGCGCATACTCACCCTTCAAAGGCTGACCGATAAGCGGTGCGTTGCCGCTTGCTTTGAATGCCGGGCCCAGCAGAATGGGTCGCCAATCTACTTCACGCTCGTATTTGGCTGCCAAATTATCAATTCGCATGGCCGCCAAATAGCCATAAGGCGAGGAAAAATCGAAATAGAAAAGTATCGGTTGTTGGCTCGTAGACAAGGTGTGTTCCTCCTTATAGCGAAAACAGTGTGAGCGTTGGTGAACGACGAAGCAAGTGATGCCACCCAAAGGAGAAAAAACGCCGTTCGCATAATTCTGCGAGCGGCGTTTTTGACTTCGGCCAAAGGCTTTTTCAGCCTATTTCCAGCTTATCTAAGGCTGGCTAGGCGGGCTCTGATTGGACTGGGTTTCCACGACGATGAGCGGCTCGCTAAATGTCTCGCGCGGCTTGCGCTCGCGCGGAGTACGACGGCGTGGCGCCTCTTCTTGGACTAGTACCGCTTGCTGCGCCTTGTCTGCCGCAGTCTCAATAAATACTAGGGGTTCACTCACGTGTGCGTTCGTACCTTGGTCAGGACGAGGGCGGCGGCGTGGCGCGGTCCGGATGGATTCACTCTCGCCGATTTGATCCACAGTGCCAAAAGCCAATGCAGGCTGTACAGAAGCCATGACCGCTGGCTGAACAACGACCGGTGCAACGATCGGTGCAGTGGTCAACGCGGGAATGGGTAACTCAGCCTGTCGAGCTGCTTCTGTAGGAATAGCCATATCGCGAACCGCCGCTGCCGGCGTGGCGCCATACGTGCTTTCGCTTTTGCTTGCGTTTTCGTATGTATTTTGGTCTGTCGCCACATTCGTCCTCTCAGCAACCCAGGGAGAGGCCTCCCTTACTTGAACCGCTGTGGCGATCGGTGCCTCCGCTGATTCTGGCATGGCGGCAGGGACGGGATCAGCCATCAAAAATGATGGGATAGATATTGCCGGCACGGGGACTAGGGCTGGAGCAACTGCGCTAGCTTGGACGTGACTTTCACTGGCCATCGCCACGGTATCCTCTGTCGAGACCGCGGCAATTTCAGTTGACCCGTCAGTGCGCTGAGTGCGTTCACCTTTCTCACCACGCTCACCATTGCGTTCACGTCCTCCTCTACCACGACGACGACGACCGCGGCTTTCGCCCTCCTCGGTTTGCTCGGCGACTGGCTTAGCTTCTAGAGCCGGCTTTGCGGCGGATTGTTGACGCGGCTGCGGCGTCTGACCTTGAGCATTAAGATCACGCGGTTCCCGGTTTTCTCTAGGCTCACGGGGCGGACGTGGCTCTCTGGGTTCACGCTGTGGGCGCGCGGCGGTAGCTTCCAATGTTTTTGGCTCCGGAGTGCCGGCTGTTGCATCGCGGTTCGGGTCGCGGCCTTGCTGACCGCGTGGCGCGCGATTTTGGCCCTGGTTAGCGACCTGCGGTCCTTGGCCGGGGCGACTGCGTTCGCCGCCGCCGCGTTTGCTGTCTCTATTGCCGTCTCTGCCACCGTCGCGGCGGCTACGGTCACGGTTCTGCTCGCGACCACTATCTTTCGCGGCGTCCTTCGAACGTTCGCCACTACCTTCCGGACGCTGCGGCGCGATCGGTTGGGGAGCTGTATCACCACCGAAGAAACGTGCGACCCGCTGCCAGAGAGACGGAGACGGCGTTGTTGTGCTGATGGCCGCTTTTGCTTGTGCCGCCTGGTGGGCAGCGGTTCGTTGTTCGCGCGGTAGTGGCTCAGCTGCCATCGGCGCTGGTTGGTCAGGTGTAATACCTTTGACGACCGGGACTGCACGAGCGGCTTTGACTTCGGGTGCAGCAGCGGCGGATTTGATGTTCGAGTCTTCTGTTGGTTTTGCCGCCATCTGATAGCTCGGCGTGATCACATCCAATTTTTCAGAGTCGTGGCGCAGACGCTCGATTTCATAGTTGGGGGTTTCTAGGTGCACGTTGGGAATCAACAACACATTGACTTTGAAACGAGTCTCGATTGCATGCACGTCCTGGCGTTTTTCGTTCAGCAAGAATGTTGCGACGTCAACCGGCACCTGAGCATGAATCGCCGCTGTATTTTCTTTCATCGATTCTTCTTGAATGATGCGCAAGATGTGTAACGCCGACGAAGACGTACCGCGGATATGACCAATGCCGTGGCAGCGCGGGCAGGGGATATAGCTGGATTCTGAGAGCGCGGGTTGCAGGCGTTGGCGTGACAGCTCGAGCAAACCAAAGCGCGAAATTTTGCCTGTCTGGACGCGGGCACGATCGTGATGCAATGCATCGCGCAACCGATTCTCAACCTCACGTTGATTTTTGGGCGATTCCATATCGATGAAATCGATGACGACCAGACCGCCCAAGTCGCGCAGGCGTAACTGGCGCGCGATCTCGTCGGCTGCTTCACAATTGGTGCGGAAAGCGGTGTCCTCAATATCATGACCGCGCGTGGCGCGTGCAGAGTTCACGTCGACCGACACCAGCGCTTCGGTATGGTCAATCACAATCGCACCGCCTGACGGCAACTGCACATCACGGCGATAAGCGGTTTCGATCTGATGCTCGATTTGGAAGCGAGAGAACAGCGGCACGTCATCTGTGTAAAGCTTCACCTTGCCAACGTTGGCTGGCATGACAGTGGACATGAAAGATTGCGCCTGCTCGAAAATTTCTGGTGTGTCGATTAGGATTTCGCCAATGTCGGGTTGAAATAAATCGCGAATCGCGCGCACCACGAGGCTAGATTCCAAATAGATCAATTCAGGCGCTTTTACGTCTCGACCCGCGCCTTCGATCGCTTCCCAAAGCTGCATCAGGTAGCTCAAATCCCACTGCAGTTCTTCAGCACTGCGGCCAATACCTGCGGTACGGGCAATAACGCTCATGCCCGCTGGAATATTGAGTGAATCCAGCGTTTCGCGCAACTCTGCGCGGTCTTCGCCCTCAACACGGCGCGACACACCGCCGCCGCGTGGGTTATTGGGCATCAGCACCAGATAACGGCCGGCGAGCGAGACGTATGTGGTTAGTGCAGCGCCCTTGTTGCCGCGCTCATCTTTTTCCACCTGTACGAGGATTTCCTGGCCGACTTTCAAATTCTGCGCCAGCTTGGCGCGGGTGCCGTCACCGTCTTCGCCTTGCACGTATTCGCGAGTCAACTCCTTGAACGGCAAAAAGCCGTGGCGTTCGGCACCGTAGTCAACGAAAATAGCTTCAAGCGATTGCTCAACTCGGGTGACTTTCGCTTTGTAGATATTACTTTTACGCTGTTCCTGGCCTACATGTTCGATGTCGAGATCAACCAGCTTTTGACCATCAACGATGGCGACGCGAAGCTCTTCGGCCTGAGTGGCATTAAATAGCATTCTTTTCATATTTATTCTTCTTTCTAGCGCTATTGCTGTCGATCAGTAAATGATCGAACCAAACGCAATGCGAGGCCGGAAGCGGAACGGCGGACTGTTGAACTCGGCTGCGCGTCACGCGCAACGTCTGCGGTGAAACTTTAGCGCGTGTGAAAAGTGCTCAGCCGGCGAGCGGTTGAGACACTAGTTGCGACGTTCAGCATGCAGCCGACGCCGTTCAAAATCTCGAATCTATGTTGCAGATGATTGGATTTCACAAAAACTCGCAAAAACTAAATACGCAGAAAATCAGACTGGCGGACCAGACAGTTGTGTCTAAATGCACATCGGCCAGCTGACTTAATTCTTTATGTCCAAAGCCGGGCAAATAATGCCTGACCTTTAAAATGTTCCATCTTCACGCCGCCACACTTTGTCAGCTTCGTTTGCTGTCTGGTCACAGTCAGCAGCCCGAAGGGCACGCGTAAATCGTTTAGTATCGCTACTTTAATGCCCGAAATTTTCAGTCATCCGACGGTGAGCGAAAACGACCGTCCGTTTTCCGCAACGGGCTTACGTTCCACAGTTCACTGGCGATGGATTTAGAAATCGCGCGGGAATGTGATGCGGTCAACCTTTGCGGTGATGTGAGGGAATCCGTGAAAACCTGTGGACTCGCTTCAAAATCAACGAGATAAAAGTATAACCTAACATGGCACTTACTGGTAAGAGCGATCCAAAAGCCCGTCAGGGAACAAATGCTGCAACACCGGTCGCGGCCGAAGCAGCAACACGCGCCATAGCAAAAAAAAGTACTCAGTCACCCAGCGCCGATGCGGCTTCTATGCTGAAAATAGATGAAGCGCACACTGGACAACGGCTGGATAATTTTTTGGCGGCGATCCTCAAAGGTGTTCCGAAAAGTCACCTCTATCGAATCGTCCGCTCTGGCGAAGTTCGGGTCAACAAGGGCCGAGTTGATGTGGCATATCGTTTGGTCGACGGCGATATAGTTCGCGTTCCACCAATACGTACAGCAACCGCAAGCATTGGCGAGCCTTCTGAGGCAAATATGGCCGTGAAAGCTCGCCAGAGCTTGAGTATTATTTTTGAAGATGATGCGTTGCTTGCCGTTGATAAACCGGCGGGCCTGGCGGTTCATGGCGGCAGCGGCGTCAGTTTTGGCCTGATTGAAGCGCTGCGCGCGCAGCGGCCTGAGGCCAAATATTTAGAATTAGTGCATCGCCTTGATCGTGAGACTTCCGGGGTCCTGCTGGTGGCAAAAAAGCGCAGCGCACTGACGGGTTTACACTCGATGCTGCGCGGTGACACCGACTCCCGCATGGAGAAAAACTATCATGCGTTGGTAAAAGGCGATTGGCCGGATGAGAAAAGGCATGTGCGTGTGAAACTTGCCAAGCGTGTGACCGCAAGCGGTGAAAAACGTGTTTCCGTCGATGAAGACGACGGCCAGGACGCACACACAATTTTTACGCGTGTGGAGCGGCTCGGCATGGCGACCCTGCTCAATTGCGATATTCGCACCGGTCGCACACACCAGATTCGGGTGCATCTGGCGCACCTCGGCTTTCCGATCATTGGCGATGATAAATATGGCGATTTTGTGTTGAATAAAATTGCGCAGGCGACAAAAAATGGAAGCTTGAAACGCATGTTTTTACACGCTCGCCTGGTTCGTTTTGCGCATCCGTTAACCGGTGAGATGTTGACGATTGAATCGCTTCAGCCTCCAGACTTGGAGCGCTATCTGGCATTTCTCAGGTCGCGTCAGCATGCGGCTCAACAGGTGGGATCGATATGAGCGAACACCGGTTTGATTTGGTGGTGTTTGATTGGGACGGCACGCTGAGCGATTCCACTGGATTGATCGCCGAATGCATTCAAATGGCTGCACGTGATTTAGGGTTCAGAGCGCCAACCTTGGTTCAAGCCAAAAGAATTATTGGTTTAGGACTTCATGATTCGACAAAAATGCTATTTCCAGAGCTTAATGCTGAAGATCGCTTGCGTTTTGCAGAGCGCTTTCGTGAACATTATGTGCCCCGTGATCACGAGGCGACTCTCTACGCCGGGGTCCGGGAGTTGCTGCCGCAAATGCAGCGCTCTGGTCGCTTTTTGGCGGTTGCGACAGGCAAGCCCCGGATAGGCTTGGAGCGGGCATTCCAGCGAACCGGGCTCAAATCCTATTTTGACTTCAGCCGCTGCGGCGATGAAGGCATGCCCAAGCCTGATGCCGATATGCTGCTAAGACTAATGGAGTTTTCGAATGTGTCTCCAGATAGAGTATTGATGATTGGGGATACGACCCATGATCTCGATCTGGCGCGTAATGCTGGAGTGTCAGCCGTGGGCGTGGGTTATGGAGCTCATTCCAAAGCGGCATTATCGACAAGGTCGCCAATGGTCATTGTCGAAAATGTGACCGAACTAACAGCATGGCTGGCGCGATATGGTTGATACTTCGCAAGTGATTTGCCAACGCGCAGATCTGGAGGAGGGCATCAATGGCGGCAAAGCCATCCGATTTATGATGCGGCGAGAGGAGCAAAATCCGCAAACAACACCTTGTTTTGTGGTGGCATTTCGCGGCGGAATTTACGCGTATGTCAACAAATGTCCTCACCGCTATACCGAGCTGGATTGGCTGCCGGGCGATGTATTTGATGATGAGGGGTTATACTTAATCTGTGCTACGCACGGGGCCGTATTTGAAGTAAATTCAGGTCTTTGTGCGGCTGGGCCTTGCAAGGGTTTGTCGCTCGAAAAGGTTCAAGTTCGCGAAGTCGACAAACTCGTAATATTGGGTGATGGTTTGTTGCTGCAGGAAAATGAGAAAGAGGGTGGCATTTATTACTAAACGTAGCAGAGATTATTGGCGCAAAGTGTTATCAACGCAGCAGAATAAAATATTGCGGAATGTCAAAGTATCACCTCAAGGATGTGACTCAAAGCTTGGTACAGCGAACGTGTCTTAAAAATTTAGTTGACCGCCAACCCTCAGAAAAAAGCGCATGGCAAGTAATCGAAGCCCAGAAGACATAAATCTTGAACGAGACCTTTCGCTGATGAGGTCGCGGAAGGGATCCATGCCAGCTCCAGTCCCGCCGTCGTTTTCACCGCCCAACCCGTTGCTAAAAGCGGTTCCTGAACGTACTTGTCCAGAAGCTTCCATAGCCGAAAAGTTAGTACCCCAGCCCTCGGATGTGAGTGCAACAACCGTTAGTGTTAGGGACTCTGCGTCCGTGGCGGAATTTTCAGGTGACGCGGCACTAGGCGCTTCTGGACCACAAAATAAAGTGCCATTGCAAACCGATGCAAAGAGCACACGCTCGGTATCCAACGAGGCGGGCGGTGAACGTAAAAAGCGAAATGAGCGAATCATTAGCGGACATGTGACTAAAAACGAATTACGAGCAAAGCCAATCGAGGAGCCGAGCAAGCCGCAGACCTCGCGACACCTGCCCTCAGGTCTGATGTCACGTATTGTTATCGGAATGACTGCCGTGGTACTGGTGATGGCGCTGGTGCTCGGTGCACTGGTTGGAGGCGTTTTGAGCGATATGGCGCTACCGCCCGACGTAGCACAGAAGCTCCGCAACACACTGCTGATGTGGGGGGTGGGCGGAGTCGCCATTGCATGCGCACTGGGGGCACTCATTGCTCGGCAGATTAGCGCCCCTATCTTAAGGCTAACCCGCGAATTGAAGGAACACGATATTCGCTTGTATCCGTGGTCTTCCAACATGCGGCACGAGTTTCGCGAGCTTGAGGAGCTTAGCAATGCCATGGAAGCGCTTGCATTATCGGTACGCCAGCGCGAACGTGAGCTTTCCGAAAGCGAGAGCAAGTTTCGCGAAGCATTTGACCTAGTCGGTATTGGCCTCACGCAAGTAGATGTGTCGGGGCGCTTTGTGGTGGTAAACCGTCGTTTCTGTGAAATGCTGGGATACTCACGCGAAGAATTGATTGGCAAACAGTTTCACGAAATTACCCATCCTGATGATCAGGATGATAATGACGCGACAATCGGCGAGTTGATGGGTAGCGGTGTCCAGGGCATAAGCAAGCAAAAACGATATTTGCGCAAAGACGGTTCGGTGATGTGGGCGCAACGCTCGGGGGTTGCGGTTCGCAGTGCTCTCGGTGAGCCGCTTTATGGCTTGGGGTCCATTGAGGATGTCTCCCAATATCACGCTTCTCAAGAAACCTTGCGCGCGCTGAATGAGTCGCTACGCGCAATTGTTGAGACGTCTCCGCTGGCCATTTACTCCATCACACCCAATGGAATCGTCACGCTATGGAATCCCGCCGCTGAACGAATGTTCGGTATTGATGAGGCGGATGTGCTTGGTAAGCCGCTACCCCTCGCCAACGGGCAACCCCGGTTGGTCACGGCGGATATTCGTAGCCGCGTCATGGCGGGGCAGATGGTCAGCAATATTGAGATTGTGTGGGATGCCAATCCAGCCAAGGTGCGCGAAATCAGTATTTCTGCGGCACCGCTGCGCGGTTTAGATCAGAAGATTGTGGGTATTTTGCTTACTTGTTCAGACATTACCGAGCTCAAGCGAACCGGACGAACTCTGGATCAGCAGCTCCATTTCACCAAAGAGCTTCTTGAAGTGCTTCCCAACCAGATTTTTTATAAAGGCCTAGACGATAAATACCTGGGTTTCAACCGTTCTTGGGAAGAGTTCATGGGAATGCGCCGTGAAGACTGGATCGGCAAAACACCGCACGATCTACTAAGCCCCGATATGGCCTACCTTGCCTTGATGGAAGATCGCGACGTTTTACAGTCCGGTAAATCGTTTGCAAGTGAGGTAACGCTGCATGATGGAGCCGGCATTGAACGCCAGATGGTCAAGCATATCAGCAGCTTTACTAGCCCTGATGGCAAACCGTTAGGTTTAATCGGTGTTTTGACAGATATTACGGATTTTAAGCAGGTAAAACGCGCGCTGGAGGCGTCTGAAGGTCGTTTCCAGGTGTTGACGGAAAGCGCGATGGATATTGTTACGGTACTGGATGCAGAGGGCGTTATCACCTACCAAAGTCCGTCTGTGCGTCACCTGTTGGGCGTTGATCCGCAGCAAATGGTGGGGCGTAGCCAATATGACTTTGTGCATGAAGATGATGTCGTGTCGATGCGCGCCCGATTTGCCGAGCTGGTTCAAAACGGCTTTATTGACAAACCTTTTGAATTTCGGGTGCAGGCACGCGATGGCTCATGGCGCGTAATGGAATCCATTGGCAAGAGTTGCCTTGACGTGCCTGCCGTTCGCGGCATCGTAGTAAATACCCGTGACGTGACGGAGCGGCGCGCCATTGAACAACGGGTTGCACATTTGGCCTATCACGATGCGTTAACTGGGCTGCCAAATCGTTCCCTGATGCAGGAGCGTATTTCGACGGCCATTTCGCGATCGGAACGATCAACCAAAAAATTTGCTGTGATGTTTATCGACATTGATAACTTCAAAAATATTAACGACAGCTTGGGCCATGACGCAGGTGACGATTTGCTTCGGCGTGTGGCTAACCGTCTTACTGAATCCGTGCGAACCCATGACACGATTGCGCGGCAGGGTGGCGATGAGTTTATTGTTCTTCTGGATGAGCTTGAAGGACATCAGGGTGCCACCCGCGTAGCGCAAAAAATTCTGCAAAGCCTGCGTGCGACGTTCAAAGTCAACGGTGCTGATCAGCACGTTTCAGGCTCTATCGGGATCGCGGTTTATCCTGATGACGGTAAAGACGCGTCTACGTTGCTTAAAAACGCTGATACGGCGATGTTCCACAGCAAGAGCCTCGGCAAAAATACGTTCCAATTCTTTACACCACAGATGACGATTGCCGTGAAGCGGCGCGCGGCGCTGGAATCGAGTCTACGTGTCGCGGTCAAAAACGGTAACTTTTCATTGGTTTACCAGCCGCAAATTGATCTCAATACGGGCGCTATTGTTGCATTTGAGGCGCTGGTACGCTGGGTGACTGAGCAGGGTGGCATCATGATGCCTGGAGAGTTCATCCCATTGGCTGAGGAGACGGGCCTCATCAATGAATTGGGACGTTGGGTACTCGAAGAAAGCTGCCGTCAGAATAAAGCGTGGCACGATATGGGGCTACCAAAGCGACGCATCGCGGTCAATCTTTCGGCGCGCCAATTGGGCGATAAGAACTTCATTGAAATGCTGACTGGCATTCTTGGCCGTACCGGTCTTGCGCCAGAGTTTCTCGAGCTTGAAATTACTGAGAGTCAGGTGATGCGCCAAGGAGAGGGGAGTATTGGCCTGCTAAATGAAATTGCGGCCATGGGCATCCATCTGGCCGTGGATGACTTCGGCACCGGCTATTCGAGTCTCTCCTATTTGAAGCGTCTACCCATTACGAAATTGAAAATCGACCAAAGTTTTGTACGAGATATTACGGTTGACCCCAATGACGCGGCGATCGTGGTGGCGATTATCAATATGGCAAAAAGTCTCGATCTTGATGTGATTGCAGAGGGTATTGAGACCGCAGGCCAGTTGAGTTTGTTGAGGGCAAAAGGTTGCACCGTTGGTCAAGGCTATTATTTTAGCGTGCCACTTTCAGCCAAAGAGTTGGAGCCTTTGCTCGCCAAGCAGAATATATTTACCCCAGTACCCGAGCTGATCGCGTAATAAAGAACGGAGAGGGGGAAACTAGTAAACTTCCAAAAGCGTGTAGCCAGTGGGCGGGGCTAGGCCAAAAGTAAAAACAAGGTGGGTGCCTTCTCAATTCCTATTTTTTGGGACCGCCATTTGGAAATTTGGAGCGTCCTCACGTTCTCGGTCGGCCCCGTCAAATTCGTCGCAATACAAAGCCGGGTTGAGGGATTCAACGTGGCAATGAAATCCGAAAAAAGCGGTCCGTTGCGATACGGCGTCTCGATAAACATTTGAGTCATATTTTTTTGTTTCGACTCGCGCTCAGCTTCGGCAATTGCTTTGATCCGCGCCGCTTTTTCTTGCGGTAAGTAGCCGTGAAACGCGAACTTCTGGCCATTTAGACCTGAGGCCATCAAGCCTAATAGAATTGACGAAGGGCCGACAAGTGGCACCACTTGAATCCCTGCTCTGTGGGCGGCAGCGACGACTCCTGCACCCGGATCTGCTACCGCAGGTGCACCCGCTTCAGAAACCAAGCCAACATCAATTCCCGCGAAAAGTGGTTTTAAAAATGCTGAAAGAAATTCTTCACCAGAATCGCTTGAGGTTTGATTGGCGTGTTTGTCCAACTCCAAAATGGAAATTTCTTGCAATGGCCGGGAAATACCGATGGCTTTAAGAAATGCACGTGCTGTTTTCGCGTTTTCAGCAATGTAATGATTAAGTCGTTGTGCAACGGAAATAACTTCATTAGGGAGTATTTGTTGGGGCCTGAATGATTCAGCCAAATTGGTGGGCAGTAGATAGAGCTTTCCCAAATTAGCGGGCGTGTTCATGCCAGCACCCGATAACCTTCTTGCGCAAGCATGTCGGTGAGCGCAAGTAACGGCAGCCCAATAAGCGAAGTTGGATCATCGCTTGACATGCGTGAAATAAGCGCTGCTCCCAAGCCCTCTGACTTGGCGCTGCCTGCACAATCCAGCGCATTTTCGCGGTCAAGATAGTTTTCAATTTCGTCATCGGAATAGTTGCGAAAAGTCACTTTCGTAGGGTCGATCAGCGATTGCGTCCGTCGTGTTTCAGCGTGCACCACCGCTAGCGCCGTATGGAAAATAACTGTTCGCCCGCGCATGGCTTGTAACTGTGCTTTTGCGCGATCACGTGTACCGGGTTTGCCAAGTTGTTGACCATTCAGATCGGCCACTTGATCGGACCCAATGATCAATGTGCTGGTACGTGTAGGATCGTCAATGTCGTGGGCCGACGCTGCGTTAATGGCATCAGCCCTCATATACTTGGCGACTACGTTCGCTTTAGCGATCGACAACCTAAGGGCAGTTGCGGCTGGGCTTTCACCCGCCAGCGGTGCTTCATCTACCGATGGTTTTACAATTTCGAACGGAATCTGTAAGCGACTCAGTAAATCCGCGCGATAACGCGATGTAGAGGCAAGGATTATTTTTATCTTCAAAATCAATGGCTTTTTGACTTTTATGTAGTTGAGCCGTATTATATGCGGCTGTCCGACGGTTTTCTTAGCAGCCTTTTATTTTGTAGCACATTTGTATGACTTCAAAACTCAACTTAGAACGTTTTATTCGACAACAGCAAACAGTTTCCGGTGACTTTTCGCCGATGCAATTGCCGCGACTAAAGCCATTTCTTACGGGCAGTGAAGGACAAATTCACTACACGGTAACAGGTGCCGAAACAGTGGATGCCGCTGGTAGACGAGCGCGGCGTCTCATGTGTATAATTTCAGGCTCGTTTTTGGTGGCAGATCCTGAAACGTTAGAGCAGCAGGAATATAACGTTTCAATTCAGAGTCGGCTGGTCTTGGTAAACGAGGAATCTGAGTTGCCGCCGCTTGAAGAGGAATCGCCCGATGAAGATTACGTGACTCTGGGTGAAGAAGTTGATATTCAGGAGTTGATCGAAGAAGAAATTTTGCTTGATTTGCCGCTTTGGGCAATTGCAGTAGAGAAGCGAAGCCATGCGAAAAAGGTATCGGCAAAAAAAAGCAAAGTAAACGTGAGCGCCGGATCCAGTGGTAACCCTTTGAGTGCAGACGACCCGGTTAGCGCGTCAGGAACCAAAGAAAAAAAGATTTCGCCTTTCGCAAAATTGGCAGCACTGAAGAGTGCTCGCTAGACAGAAATACAAATAAAGAGTTTTGTTTCACGTATTTTAAATTTTAGTTTCAGAATTCAGGAGAAATATCATGGCAGTCCAGCAAAACAAAAAATCCCCTTCAAAACGCGGTATGCATCGGTCGCACGACTTTCTGGTTGGCCCGGCGCTTGCTGTTGAGCCCACCACGGGTGAAGCGCATTTGCGTCACCACGTATCGCCTACTGGCTACTACCGCGGCAAGAAAGTTATTAAAACCAAAGCTGACGAATAAATTTTGCGGGCTCCGCTGTTTGCAGGCCAAAACTCAAAAAATGCGGCGACATTAAACTCGCTGGCGTCATCAAAGTCGTTAAATAACAAGATAAACTGCCCGGACTCGCTTCTCAGGGGAAGCGGTTCCCATAAAATGCAGACTACTATTGCGATTGATGCGATGGGCGGAGACCACGGCCCATCAGTTACTGTTCCGGCGGCTTTGCAATTCCTCGGTGAGGCAAGTAACTGCTGCGCGCTGATTGTCGGCAGGACAGGCGCCATAGACGCAGAGCTGGCAAGGTTGGGTGCGCCTGCTCAGGCAGCAATGCAAAACGGACGTTTAAAAGTCTTGGAGGCACCGGATGTTGTGGGCATGAATGAAGACATTCGCTCTGCCATCCGCAACAAGAAAAACTCTTCAATGCGCATTGCAATCGACCTTGTTAAATCTGGCGATGCGCACGCTTGTGTGTCCGCAGGCAATACGGGCGCACTGATGGGTACCGCCAAATTTGTGCTCAAAACGCTGCCTGGTATTGATCGGCCCGCGATATGCGCGGCACTCCCCACACGAAAAGGCGTAGTCTACGCGCTTGACCTGGGGGCCAACGCAGAATGTACGCCCGAACATCTTCTTCAATTCGCCATCATGGGAGCGATGCTGGCCACCGCGGTGGATAACAACGCGAACCCTACTGTCGGCTTGCTTAATATCGGTTCAGAGGACATCAAGGGCAACGAAAAAGTGAAGGCCGCGAGCGAGTTGCTGAAAGCCAGCCATTTGAATTTTTATGGCAACGTGGAAGGTACAGATATTTTTAAAGGTACCACCGACGTTGTTGTTTGTGATGGTTTTGTCGGTAATGTAATGCTCAAAACATCCGAGGGCATGGCGAAAATGATGGGGGATTTCCTGAAAGAGGAATACACCAAAAACATTTTTCGCAAAATGGCAGCGGTTGCCTCAACGGCAGTCATTAACGGATTCCGCAAGAAAGTGGATCACCGTCGTTATAATGGAGCTGCACTTCTTGGGTTGCGCGGCGTAGTTGTAAAGAGCCACGGCTCGGCGGACGCTTATTCGTTTTCAAAAGCACTTGAACGGGCCGCCTCCGAAGTCGAACACGATTTGCTGGCATTAATTACCACCGAAATCGAGCGCCTTCACGCGAACGGATTGATGTCGCCGCAGGCCACAAGAATTGAGGAAGCTGCATGACGGCCTACGCGCGCATTGTTGGCACCGGCAGCTATCTGCCTGAAAAACTCGTGACCAACGATGACCTGGCTAAACTCGTTGATACTAATGACGAGTGGATTGTGTCTCGCACCGGCATACGAGAGCGCCATTATGCGGCTGAAAACGAAAGCGCCAGCGATCTCGCACTCGTTGCCGCGCAACGCGCGATGCTGGCAGCTCAAGTATCTGCGTCTGAAATTGACCTGATTATTGTTGCTACCTCGACACCGGACATGGTGTTCCCCGCGACCGCCTGCATACTTCAAGACAAGCTTGGTGTTAAGCAATGTATCGCGTTCGATGTGCAGGCCGTGTGTGCGGGTTTTGTTTACGCGCTGGCTACTGCCGAAAAATTTATAAAAACAGGCGCATCCAAATGCGCATTGATTGTTGGCGCAGAAATATTTTCCCGAATCATTGATTTCACTGACCGCGGCACGTGTGTCCTGTTCGGTGACGGGGCGGGGGCGGTAGTCATCAAGGCTTCAGATACGCCTGGCATTCTTTCGACACACCTTCACGCGGACGGCAGTTATCGGGGAATGTTATGCACACCTGGCTCACTCGAGAACGGTAAAGTGCGTGGCAGCCCATTTTTGAAAATGGACGGCAGTGGCGTTTATAAATTCGCGGTGAAGGCATTTGAAGATGTCGCGTGGGAAGCCTTGAACGCGAACAATATGAAGCCAGGCGATATCGACTGGTTCGTATGCCATCAGGCCAACCGCCGGATCATCATGCATGCAGCTAAGAAATTGGCGTTGCCAGACGAAAAGGTTGTGCTGACGGTTGATCGACATGGCAATACGTCCGCGGCGTCAGTGCCGCTGGCCTTGGACACTTGTGTTCGAGAAGGCAAAATCAAAACAGGTGATACGGTATTACTGGCTGCATTGGGCGGTGGCTTCGCTTGGGGCGCAGCGCTTCTAACTTGGTAAGTCAGTAAAATCTAATCTGATATGAAAAAATTCGCACTTACTTTTGCCGGGCAAGGTTCTCAATCGATTGGCATGATGTCGGGCTTCGAAAGCATGCCAGTGGTCAAGGACACATTTGATGAGGCTTCGCAATTAATCGGCGAAGATCTTTGGAAAATGATTGTTGAAGGTCCGGTTGAAGCCCTTGCGCAGACTGTTAACACTCAGCCGATCATGTTGACCGCAGGCGTGGCTACATTTCGTGCGTGGTGTGAGCTTGGTGCTGGTGATATCGCGCATTCCGGCTCAAATGCAGCGATATATGCAGGCCACAGCCTTGGTGAGTACACCGCATTGGTAGCGGCTGGCGCATTGTCATTTTCGGACGCAGTGCCGCTAGTTCGTTTTCGGGCACAGGCAATGCAAGATGCGGTGCCGGATGGAACCGGCGCGATTGCGGCGATTATCGGGCTCGACGTAGAGGCAATTAACGCCGTATGTAGCGACGTCGCGGCTGGCGAGGTACTTGAGGCTGTAAATCTAAATTCACCAGGCCAGATCGTAATTGCAGGGCATAAGGCAGCGGTTGAACGCGGGATGGCTCTGGCGAAAGAGCGAGGTGCCAAGCGTGCGCTATTGCTACCGATGAGCGTGCCGTCGCACTGCGCACTCATGAGACCCGCTGCAGAAAAGCTGGCCGAATATTTGAAAAACATCAAAATGGTTGCGCCATTTAGGCCGGTGCTTCAAAACGCCGACGTGGTTGCCTTCACCGATCCGGCTTTGATAAAAAACGCGCTGGTTGAACAGCTTTATCGGCCGGTCCGCTGGATTGAGACCATCCAATTGATGGCTGCGCAAGGTGTAGCGACAGTGATTGAGTGCGTTCCTGGAAAAGTGTTGACCGGACTGAATCGTCGGATCGAGCCTAGCATGAGCTGCCTGCCTGTTTCTGATATTGCCTCTCTGAAAGTGGCTATGGAAGCGTCACGCAATGCGTAAATTATTTTTGCAATTTTTAAATAGTCGATCGATGGAAGGCGTAGGTTATGTCAGCGCTTGAGAAGCAGTTAGGAAGTCAACTGATTGGCCAGATCGCGCTCATAACGGGTGCTACCCGTGGTATCGGTGCAGCGATTTTGAAATCATTGGCTCAGAACGGAGCAACCGTAATCGGTACTGCGACCACAGAAGCAGGTGCGACAACCATTCGCCAGGCTATTGCTGACGCCGGGCTGAAGGGCACCGGTTTGGTGCTGAATGTGCAGGATGCGGCTGCAATTGACGTGCTCATTAAAGACATCGAAACACAGTTTGGCGGCATTTCAATTTTGGTCAACAACGCCGGCATTACTCGCGATACGCTGCTGATGCGGATGAAGGATGAGGATTGGCAAGCGGTGATCGATACCAATCTCACCTCGGTTTTTCGCCTTAGCCGAGCGGTGGTCAAAGCTATGATGAAGGCGAGAACAGGCCGCATTATTAATATTGCATCCGTGGTCGGCTTTATGGGTAACGCGGGCCAGACTAATTACGTGGCAGCGAAAGCCGGTATGGTAGGTTTTTCGAAGGCACTTGCGCGTGAGATCGGTAGCCGCGGCGTTACGGTAAATTGTGTCGCGCCCGGATTTATTGAAACCGACATGACCAAATCGCTTTCGACCGACCAAGTCGCGAAGCTGGTGGCAAACGTACCGTTAGGCCGCTTGGGTCAGGTTGAAGATGTTGCTCACGCGGTGTGCTTCCTTGCATCGCCTCATGCGTCATATGTCACGGGAAATACCATTCACGTCAACGGCGGGATGTTGATGGATTAATTGGCGTAAATGGTTATAGTCAGGATGAAACTCGCATTATTTATATTTTTAACTGCAAACATTTGTTTGCGGGCAATTTGGTAAAATACTGGATCAATAAATCAGGAGGTAGCACGAATGGATAGCATCGAAGCACGGGTTAGAAAAATTGTAGCTGAACAATTGGGTGTTGCCGAGGCGGACATCAAGAACGAATCTTCCTTTGTTGAAGACCTGGGTGCTGATTCCCTTGATAACGTAGAGCTCGTGATGGCGCTCGAAGAAGAGTTCGAGACAGAGATTCCTGATGAAGCCGCTGAAAAAATTACCAACGTTCAGCAAGCCATTGATTACATCAATTCGAACAAAAAGTAATTCTGGAAACAGGGGCGCATATGAACAGTCTGTGCCCTTTTTCGTTTTACATTCACCATTATTTTTCGTACGTTTTCAACTGATGACCCATGAGTAAACGACGCGTTGTAATCACGGGTCTCGGTATTCTTTCGCCAGTTGGCAATTCCCTGACGGAAGCTTGGGACAACATCGTGAACGGCCGAAGCGGTATCGGCCCTATTACCAAATTTGATGCATCGCTATTGCCTTCACGATTCGCGGGCGAGTTAAAAAATTTTAATCCCGCGGATTGGATGTCGGCCAAGGAAGTCCGGCGTATGGACTCTTTCATTCATTACGGTATCGCTGCCACCAAAATGGCAATTGACGACGCGGGTCTGGTTGTTACCGAAGAAAACGCTGAACGAATTGGCGTCAATGTTGGCTCCGGTATTGGTGGCTTACCCATGATTGAAGATACGGTGCGCGAAATAGTGGCAAAAGGCCCACGCCGCATTTCGCCATTCTTCGTGCCGGGCTCGATCGTCAATATGGTCGCAGGAATGATCTCAATTCTTTATGGTCTCAAAGGGCCTAACGTATCGATGGTTTCTGCCTGCACGACCGCCGCTCATTGCATCGGCGATGCGGCTAGATTTATTGAATATGGCGATGCCGATGTGATGATAGCCGGCGGGGCTGAGGCCACTGTGAGCATGGCTGGAATTGGTGGCTTTTGTGCCTGTAAAGCGCTCTCAGAACGTAATGATTCACCGGAAACTGCAAGTCGCCCGTTTGACCGTGACCGTGATGGTTTTGTGCTGGGAGAGGGCGCGGGAATATTGGTCTTGGAGTCCCTAGAACACGCGCAAGCGCGCGGCGCGCGCATTTACGCTGAGCTTAGCGGCATGGGCATGAGCGCAGACGCAAATCATATCACGGCACCCGATATGGACGGCCCGCGCCGCGGTATGTTGGCCGCACTTAAAAACGCAAACGTTAATCCGTCCGACGTGCAGTACGTCAACGCACACGGTACTTCGACTCCGCTAGGTGATAGAAACGAAACGGCGGCGATGAAGGCAGCGTTTGGAGATCATGCCCGCTCGTTAGTGGTGAACTCCACCAAATCGATGACGGGTCATTTGCTGGGTGCGGCGGGTGGTATCGAGGCGGTGTTTACGACCCTCGCGATCAAAAACCAAATCTCTCCGCCAACGATCAATATTTTTAATCAAGATCCCGAGTGTGACTTGGACTACTGTGCGAACGTGGCCCGAGACATGAAAATTGATGTTGCGCTATCAAATTCATTTGGCTTCGGCGGCACCAACGGTACGCTCGTGTTCAAGCGTTTTACTTAACAGCCTGTTGGACTTAACGGAAATCGGCTGCGAAATGAACTGGACGGCGCATATTTCCCCTCTTCACCGCACTAAGTCAACAACCATCGGCTTGAAAGCAGTGAGAGACTGCATCCGTCCAGTTCATTTTTTGACCAACCGAAATCGCTGTGCGACGCGTCGAATCTTTAAGCCCGACAGGTCGCTTGGAGATACCGTTTTTTGCGCGCCGCACATTTTTCGCTGTCGTTAATCAATTGCGATGAAGCGCGTATTCACGCTATTGCTGTCGCTGGGGTTTGCATTTATCGCTTTGGCCGCTGCATGGCTATATTATTTTGCGCATAACAGTTTGCCGCTGCCTGCTATGTCGTCGCCAAAGGCAGGCATAACCGCCTCAACCTTTGATTTTACGGTCAAGTCTGGCGCTTCGCTGAAAGCGCTTTCAAAACAGCTAACCGAACAGGGCCTTCTACCGGAGGCACAATCGCTTTGGCTGCTGGGCCGACTCACCAACCAGGCCACCGGCATCCAGGCCGGAAGTTACCGGTTGGATGCTGCCGTTACCCCGCTTGAATTACTGCAAAAGCTGAACGATGGCGATGTCATCCCTGTTTCGGTCACGTTCATCGAAGGATCAACGTTCGCCGAGATGCGCGCGCGCCTCGAAAAAACCGATGGTGTGAAAGTTATGCTCAAAGGCTTGTCGAATAAGGAGGTGCTCAAGCGTATTGGTGCCACCGAATCCTATCCCGAGGGATTATTTTTTCCGGATACTTATCGGTTTGCGACTGGATCCACCGATGTCGAACTGCTCAAGACGAGCTATCAGGCAATGAAGAAAAAGCTGGATGAAGTATGGGCGATGCGAGACGAAAATCTGCCCTATAAAACATCCTACGATGCGCTGAAGATGGCGTCAATCATCGAAAAAGAAACGGGTAAAGCTGAAGAGCGGCCCTTGATCGGCGCGGTTTTCATTAACCGTTTGCGTATTCCAATGCGATTGCAAACCGACCCCACCGTGATTTACGGGCTGGGCGAAAGCTATGACGGCAATATTCGCAAGCGCGATCTGACCACCGATACGCCTTACAACACCTACACTCGCGATGGACTTCCGCCGACGCCGATTGCCATGCCAGGATGGGGCTCGCTAATGGCCGCAGTCAAGCCAGCGGCCTCGCAGAAACTTTATTTTGTCGGCAAGGGCGATGGCACGCATTATTTTTCAGCCACACTCGAGGAACATAATCGTGCGGTTGCCAAATATCAACTCGGCCGATGATGCGCGGTAAATTCATCACGCTTGAAGGCATCGACGGCGCAGGAAAATCCTCGCATCTGTCGTTTATTGCAGATCAAATTAGCGCCCGCAGAATTGAAGTAATCACCACGCGTGAGCCTGGCGGGACGCCACTTGGCGAGGCGCTTCGCGGCATTGTTCTAAAAGAGCCTATGCACCCCGAGACCGAGGCTCTACTCGTGTTTGCGGCGCGGCGCGAGCACTTGGCCACACTGATAGAGCCCGGACTCGCGCGTGGCGCGTGGGTGATTTCAGATCGCTTTACAGATTCAACGTATGCGTACCAATGCGGGGGTCGCGGCCTAGCTGAAAGTCGCGCCGCAATTTTAGAAGATTGGGTGCATCGACATCTGCAACCGGATCTTACTTTTCTGTTCGATGCGCCTCTCGCCATTGCTCGCGAGCGCCTCGATAGAAACACACCGAACCCTGATAAATTTGAGCGCGAACAACACGAATTTTTTAGCCGCGTCAAAGCCGCTTATCTGAAGCGTGCGGCTGAGTTTCCGGCGCGAATCAAAGTCATCGACTCGGCCGGTTCGATGGATGAAATTCGCGCAACACTAACAAACTTGTTGACAGCGCTTGATCGTGATTAGCCATGATTGAGTTACTGCCGTGGCATCGTGCGCAGCTGGACGAGCTTCTTTCCCGCCGAGCCAGCCTCCCGCATGCGCTGTTGATTCACGGCAGGCAGGGAATTGGCAAAGTTGAATTTGCGCACGCGATTGCGCAATCGCTGTTGTGCGAATCTCCCGAAGCTGGCGTCGCGTGCGGCACCTGTAATGCCTGTGGGTGGTATCGCGAAAGCAATCACCCGGACTATCGCGAGCTGGTACCCGAAAACTTATCCGAAGACGAGTCCGATGCCGGTGACGCTGTAGAGAGCGCAGACAGGAAAGATGGCACAAAAGAGAGCGCTAAAGAAAAGAAGAAAAGTAAGGAAATCAAGATTGACCAGGTGCGTGAACTAGCGCACTTTATGACGCTTTCCACACACCGTGATGGCTTTCGGGTGCTGGTTATTTATCCGGCCGAGACGATGAATTTATCCGCCGCAAATGCATTGCTAAAAACGCTGGAGGAGCCACCGCCCCGCACTGTAATTTTGCTGGTGACAGATCAGATGGCTCGCTTACTAGCCACGATCCGTAGCCGTTGCCAGCGAATTTTACTGGCCCCGCCTACGACCACTGAGTCTTTAAAATGGTTGAACGGCCTGGGCATTCTAAAGCCCGAAGCGGCGCTGGCGATGGCGGGTGGCGCACCGCTTGATGCAATTGCATTTGCAGATAGAGCCTATCAAACCGAGCGCCAGACATTCCTTGCCGCGCTCGCCGATGCGAGCGCAGACTATGTCGCAGCCGCGCAAACATTTGAAAAAAGCGACCTGACGAATATCATTACTTGGCTACAAACTTGGGTGGCTGATTTAGTGCTGGCTCGGCTGGCGGGAGAGGTCAATCATCACGTTGACCATAAACGCGAGATTTCCAGAATCGCGGCGCGGCTTGAGTTGCCCAAACTGTTTCGATACGAAGCCTCGCTACGGCAAGCGCGCCGCAGTATCGCTCATCCGTTAAACGCAAGACTTTTGCTCGAACAATTGCTAATATCGTATCAACACGCGATAAAGTGATGTTGAAGTTATTGAACGACAACAGATAAGTCTTCCCTTTTTGACAGCAGAGCCTACAAAATATGTCCAGCCCGCCACCCAATGTAGTGCCAATCAGACGTCCAGACGTCATCTCGCTTAATCTCAAAGGCAAGAGTGCACTCTATGCCTCTTGGATGCCGCTGCTCCGGGGCGGTGGTTTGTTTATGCAGACCAACAAGCCTCATCAGCTCGGTGACGAAATTTTGGTGGTGTTATCGTTTCTTGAGGAGCCGATCAAAATTCCGCTGACCGGAAAAGTCGCATGGCTTAATCCTCAACACACCACCGGTAGTCGGCCGCAAGGGGTGGGCATTCAACTGCCAGACAACGACGTCGGCAAAGAGCTCAAGAAAAAAATTGAAGGGATTTTGGCGCCGGTAGCCAAATCGGATCGTCCCACTCATACGATATAAGTCATGTGTTCGTGACTGACTTCGTCATGCAAGTCGTTGACTCGGCTACGCAGCGGTGGTCAATTTGTATCGATCAAGCCATTTACTTGTTTCCGGCGCTTCAGCATGCTGCATTTTGGCGATAAGCTGAATCAAATCGCCGTCCACCGAAAGTGCGTCATGGTGCAAGCCGCGCAGAAATTGTTCATCGCGAGCATGACCTAAAAACGTGACCAGATGATCGAAAAACCCCGCCACATTGAGTAATCCGACCGGCTTGCCATGATAACCAAGTTGTAGCCACGTTAGCGCTTCAAACAGTTCATCTAAGGTGCCATAGCCGCCGGGCAGGGCAATAAAACCGTCTGAAAGTGTTGTCATCAGCGCTTTGCGTTCATGCATGTTGTCCACCACATGCATCTTGGTCAGGTTCTTATGACCCACTTCTTTTTCCATGAGCAAACGCGGAATCACACCAATCACCCGTCCACCTGCGGCGAGGCACGCGTCTGCTGCAACACCCATCAGGCCCACACTGCCACCGCCATAAACGAGGTCTATGCCCCCGACCGCTAGCGTGCGTCCAAACATAGCTGCAGCATCCTGATATTCAGACTTCTCGCCCGGACTTGAGCCACAATAAAGGCACAAGGCGCTGAATGTATTTTTCATAAACCAGCCCTAAATGGTGCGATGAATCTACGCATCAGATTTGACGTCGGCTGCAGGCTCCACACTATCGGCGTCTACCTCAGCGTCACCATCGTCTGCACCATCGTCTGCATCGGTTCCGCCTTCAGACTTCTTGCGAAGTTTTTCCTCTTTTTTTGCTTTTTTCGCGAGTTCTCTTTGACGCTTTGCAAAATCGTAATTTGGCTTGGCCAATTGGCAATCCTTTCAAAAATGAGCGCCTCGTAGAATGTCCAATTGCGTGAGGCCCTTGAGATAAGAGGGTAACCGATTTCCGCTATCAACTCGCGGGCAATCACTTTGGTAGCAAATTCATCGGCGGTGCGCAATGACTTAAAGAGTGTCGGGAATGCTGCGATAGTCTCTGCCAGCCCGCGTTGTGATGCGGTTTCGTTTATTGCGCTATTCGTAGCGCAACGCTTCCACTGGTTTCAAGCCGGCCGCTCGTCTCGCCGGATAAAAGCCGAAAAATATGCCGATCAGTGCAGAAAAACTGAACGCGATAATGATGCCGGAGGTAGAAATGCCCACTTCCATGGGGGAAAATTTGCTGATGGCAACACTGCCCAAATAGGCAATCAGCACGCCAATTGCGCCGCCGCAGACGCAAATCACAATTGCCTCCGTTAAGAATTGCAGCAGCACATCGCGCCGCTTTGCCCCCAGCGCCATGCGGATACCTATCTCCCGTGTGCGTTCGGTGACCGAGACCAGCATGATGTTCATGATGCCAATACCGCCGACCAGAAGCGAAATTGAGCCAATCGCACCGAGCAGTAAGGTGAGGGCAGTGGCAATGCCTTGTGCGGCTTCGGCGATGGACGCCAGGTCGCGTACCGTGAAGTCATCCTCCTGCTCTTCGCGAATACGATGGCGAGTGCGCAGTAGTTCAGTGGAGTCGTAAACCGCGTCTTGAACCTGTTCCGCGCTTGCGGCCTGCGCCAGAATGTATTGAATACTGCC
>JBBRZG010000036.1:0-29637 GCA_038236905.1 Burkholderiales bacterium | reverse complement strand
TGGCGATATCCTTTCGTCTCAGAAACAAAAGGGTACCGCTTTTCGTGTCCTCACCCCTTTATCTAGCGCCCAATAACATCGCTATTCGAACTTGAATCCGGGTTTTTCCTTCAAGATGCCCGCCAATGCTAGTGTTTAAAATCTAGATCGTCACCAGCATCGCCACTACCGCAATCGCCATGACCACCGTGGCGGTCCAGCCTAGTCGGCGCAACCGCGGGCCGATCGCGTAATCGCCCATCACTTCACGGCGAGAGCCCAACATCATCATCACGATCATGATCGGCACGGCGATGACGCCATTGAGAACGGCACTATAAAAAAGCTCTTTCATGGGATCAATCGGCGTGAAACAAAGAATCACGCCGCCTAAAGTAGCCACTGAAATAATGCTGTAAAAGCCTTTGCCCTCTTCAAGCTTCAGATCAAGGCCGGTGCGCCAATCGAGCGTCTCAGCGACTGCATAGGCCGCTGAACCGGCCAGCACGGGTACGGCCAGCATGCCGGTACCAATAATGCCGAGGCTGAACAAGAGAAACGTAAAATCGCCCGCCAATGGTCGCAGCGCTTCAGCGGCTTGCGCAGAGGTCTGAATATTGGTGATGCCGCTGACGTGCAGGGTCGCAGCGGTGGTGAGAATAATAAAAAAGGCGACCAGATTCGAGAAGCCCATGCCAATGTATGTGTCCCATTTAATGCGCCTCAAGTGACCTTTGATAACCTCTTCGGTGACGTTATCGATGCTGCTCGCTTGCCCGACCTGGCCGGTTTCATTTACGTTTACGTTTACGTTTGCGGCCGATGAAGCATTCCTCGCGCCATTTTTAGAGGATTGTGCAAAGCTCGGCCGCGCTGCGGCATGGTTATCGGCCTTAGCATTTTTAGAGCGCAAATCTTCCATTTCCTGGGCAGCTTGCCAGAAGAAAAGATAAGGGCTGATGGTGGTACCGAACACCGCCACAATGACCGTGATCGAATCATTATCGAGCGATAGATGTGGCCATACCGCCCGCGCCACCACTTCCGTCCACGGCACGTGAATCGTGAATAAGACGGCGACGTACGATAGCAGTGCAAGTGTCAGCCATTTTAAATAACGCACATATTTTTCATAGGGCAAAAACACCTGCATCACGAGACACAGCAGGCCGAATGTAACCGCATAAATATGCGCCGAGCCGCCCGCAATCAGTCGCAGCGCTTCCGCCATCGCGGCAATGTTGGCGGCAATATTGATCGTGTTCGCAATCAGCAGCAGCCCGACCACGCCATACAGAATCCACGCGGGAAAATGCGCGCGAATATTTGATGCGAGTCCCTTACCGGTGATGCAGCCGAGCCGCGCGCTGATCATCTGAATACCGACCATCAGCGGGTAGGTGAATAACACCGTCCACAGCATATTGAAACCGAACTGCGCGCCGGCTTGTGAGTAGGTCGCAATGCCCGACGGATCATCGTCCGCTGCACCCGTAATCAAGCCCGGACCGAGGTGCATGACGGCCGGATGCTCTTTAACGATATCGATGGCTTTTTTCATATGTTTTTTCGGGCGCTTTAATGTCCTGACGACGATTACAAAAAGCGCCGATTACGATCGATCTGCAATTCGCTTGAGCCGAATGCCGCCAACAGCGGCCGACAGCAACCAACCGCAGCCAAACCACAGCACACCGTAACAAGCTCATTGAGAAAAAGGTTTGTGACGCCGCTGCATTTAATCCAAGTGCCGAGCTTACAGTGGATTCTGCTATCTTTATTGGATATTGCTAATGCCGTTACCGTTGCCGATTGCTTTCGTTTGTTATCGTCAGCTGCAATCGCTACCAAACTATCCTAGACGCTTATGACATCTTCAAAACAACCGCATACCTTCTGGTTTATCGTTTTGGTCGCCGCTGCGCTGCTCATGATCACCATGGGAGCGCGCCAATCCCAAGGCTTGTTCGTCTCGCCCATCAATACAGCGACAGGTTTGGGTATCGCCTCCATCAGTTTTGCGATGGCGATTGGACAATTCGTTTGGGGCGCGGTTCAGCCGATTGCGGGCGCGGTCGCAGATCGCTACGGCCCGGGCCGGGTACTGGCGGCCGGCGCCGTCATATTGGCCATCGGTTACGCGCTTACACCGTTGATGGGATCGGGCTTCGGTTTGGTTTTGTCGATCGGAATTTTGACCGCGGCTGGCTCGGGTGCGGGCAGTTTTGCGGTGCTGATTGGTGCCACGGCACAGCGCGTGCCTGCCGAGCGACGCGGGATGGCGGCGGGTGTCATCAATGCGGGCGGCTCGTTCGGACAATTTTTATTCGCGCCGCTGCTACAGAAAATCATCACGGTGTTAGGTTGGATGGGGGCGATGTGGTCGCTAGCCATAATCTCGCTTGTTGCTTTGCCAATGGCCTGGCTATTGCGAAAAAAGTCTGATGGCCACAAGTCAAACACCAGCACCGACGCGGCATCCGAGCCAAAAATTGCTGCCAGCGTTCGGCTGTCTCCATCAGACAAGCCGCTTAGAACGGCCGTCTACGAAGCGCTGCAAGACCGCAGCTATTTGTTGCTACACGCAGGCTTCTTCACCTGCGGCTTTCATATCGCGTTTTTGGTTACCCATTTGCCTGGCGAAATCCAGCTGTGCGGGCTGCCCCCGAATGTGGCCGGGTGGTCGCTGGCCATTATCGGCTTGGCTAATATTGTCGGCAGCTTGATGGCTGGCTGGGGCGTCGGCCGTTACCGCAGCAAAACTATTTTGGTCTGGATGTATGCATCGCGGGCGCTCATTATCGGGCTGTATTTGCTAGCCCCAAAAACCGCCGCCACATTCTATATTTTTGCGGCCGCCTTGGGCTTTACCTGGCTTGCGACGGTTCCGCCCACGGCTGGCGTGGTCGGCAAACTTTTCGGCACGCGCTATCTTTCCACGCTGTTCGGGCTCACCCTGCTATCGCACCAAATCGGCGGATTCTTTGGCGCATGGTTGGGCGGTATCGCAGTCACGCAGCAAGGTAATTACACTTGGATGTGGGTGGCCGATATGGTGCTGGCGCTCGCTGCTGCGCTATGCAATCTGCCGATCCGTGAGGCAGCGGTTACCAGACGCGCCGCAACCTTCAATCCTGCATAACACTGTGTGGTTTTTGTATTTAATTGAATGTAGCAACGGCGCGCTTTACGCGGGTATCACCACCGATGTTGAAGCTCGCTATGCCAAACATGCCAGCGGCAAAGGAGCCAAGTACACCCGAGCCAATCCACCCCAACGCTTAATCGGCTCAATCGCGTTTGATGATCGCTCCAGCGCGTCGAAAGCGGAATATAAAATCAAGCAACTGCCGCGCTCAGAAAAAGTGGCATTTTTGCTCGGGCATTAGCGGTTAAGTTGCGCCGACTTCGGCGGCAAAAATGGCGTCAGATTTAGCATCACCACGTTCGCCAATTGAGCTGCGCTCCGTTCGGTGTCCTCAGCAACCGAAGTACTGAGGTTTTCGAGGTAAAGGTTCTAGCCTTCATCGCGGTACAATATGAAATTGTTTTTTTCGTTACCTCATTGATTTGTATTGGAAAGTTTCACCAATGTCTTCACCGACTTCATTTGCCTCACTCAATCTAATTCCTGAACTTCTGCGCGCGGTGGAAGATCAGGGCTACACCGAGCCCAGCCCAATTCAAGCACAGGCAATTCCCGCTATTTTGGCGCGGTTGGACATCATGGGCTGCGCCCAAACCGGCACCGGTAAGACCGCCAGCTTCACGCTGCCGTTGCTCCAATTACTTGCGCCAAACGCGAGCAGCAGCCCATCGCCTGCCCGCCATCCCGTGCGCGCGCTGGTCTTGGTGCCTACTCGCGAACTCGCCGCACAGGTGGAGCAATCGATTCGTACCTACAGCAAACATCTGCCGCTACGCGTGGCCGTGGTGTATGGCGGGATTGATATCAAGCCGCAGATCAAGGCGCTGCAGGCGGGGGCTGAGATTGTGGTAGCCACGCCGGGGCGCCTGCTCGATCACCTTGAGGGCAAAAGTATCAATTTATCGCAGGTGCAAATTCTCGTTTTTGATGAAGCAGACCGGATGCTAGACATGGGCTTTATGCCCGCCATTACACGCATCTTGGCAGTACTGCCGCCAATGCGCCAGAACCTGCTCTTTTCGGCAACCTTTTCGGAAGAAATAAAACGGCTGGCCAGCCAGTTCATGCGCAATCCGACGATGATCGAGGTCGCGCGCCGCAATGCACCGGCTGAACTGGTCACACATCAGGCCTACGAGGTCGATGCCGCGCGTAAACACGCCCTGTTGACCCATCTGATTCGCTCGCGCAATATGCAGCAAGCGCTGATTTTTGTACGCATGAAGCGCGACGCGGACCGTCTCACCCGCCAACTGATTAAAGACGGGCTGTCAGCCACCGCCATTCACGGCGACCGGACGCAAGGCGAGCGCACGCTGGCATTAGACGATTTTAAGACGGGCAAGATTAAGTTTCTGGTGGCCACCGATGTGGCCGCACGCGGCATTGATATTGACCAGCTGCCGATCGTCATTAATTACGAACTGCCAAACACTCCGGAAGACTATGTGCATCGCATTGGCCGCACCGGCCGCGCCGGCACGCCGGGCGAGGCGATTTCATTGGTCAGCCCGGACGAAAAAGAGTACCTGGCCGGTATTGAAAAACTGTTGAAGCGAGAAATTCCACGCTTGACCGCGCCTGAGTTCGACGCAGAAACCCGAACCCCTGCCCGCTCCAGTGCCTCGGGTGCCGCGCGCACCTCTGGCACAGCGCGAACATCGGGTGACGCGGCCGAACGGAGCGCCTCCGGCAACCGCTCGGGACGTGAAGTTGGACGTGACCGCGCGCGGCCAAGGACGACTGGCACCGACGGCAATGAGCCTGATAGCACAGTGCGTCGCCCGCCGCCACGGGACGATAAGGATGCGAATCGTATGCGCCCCCGCCGACAATCGGATGCGCCCCCAGCACACACCTCACGGCTGCCGACCCCAGGCGGCGATTTTGATGTCAGCAAACCCTACGAGTCGAAAGTAAAGACACCCGCTGAAAACGAGGCCGCCGCCGCAACATCTGCCGCACTCGCAGCATCAAAATCACCGCGCGGCAAACAACCCAAAGCGACTGCCGCATTATTTCGGCGCGTGCAGCAACCCAAGGTTGAAGAGTAATTCAGAGTAGTTTTGAATACATGATTTACGCCGATCCGCGTCCCGATGGTTGCAATCGGTCACGCAGTCAAGAACGGACTCGCAGATGGCCCGATCAAAACTTTGGCAATACCTAACATCCACGTCCGACGTGCAAAAAAATGCCCGGCAACCTATAAGGTGCCGGGCAAACCGCTCTCGGAGGAGAAATTGCCAAAGATCGCTCTCTGACAAACTTTTATTAGCATTTGCCGTGCCAACTCCCTCAAAAATAATTTCTCCAGAATATTCAATGCATTAGCGATTCCTAATGCAGTGACATGCTTCACGCCTTGCAATACCATTCGCACCATTGACGCGCAGGTGCACGAAACTAGCGCGCTGAATTGGGGCTTCACAACATTTTCTTGTCAACGAAATGCGACGACAGGCGGCTAAGCTTGCCAGTTCTTCAAATACTTGCCACGAATCGGTCGATAAAAATTGATAACAAATTCGAGGTCTGCTTCAACATCGCCAGTCGGATGGAACATCGGTCCGAAGCCGATAACGCGATTCTTGAAATCAAAATACGCGAGCAAGATGGGCACATTTGCGCCGTACGCGATATGCAAAAAACCACTTTTGAAGCCTTTATCCCGCGCACGCGTCCCCTCGGGTGACAGCGCGAGCACCATTTTCTCCGCGGCATTGAACGCGTCCACCACCTCACCGACTAATCCGCGCTTCGAGCGCCGATCAGCGGGTATTCCGCCCATTGAACGCAACCAGGCGCCAAACCAGCCTCGAAACAACGTATGTTTGCCGATGAAGGAAAGTTTCAAGTCCAGCGACCATAAAGTCATCACACCGACAACGAAATCCCAATTGGTGGTGTGCGGCGCGACGCTGATAAGGACTTTGGGTACATCCGGTAATTCACCCTCAAATCGCCAGCCGGATAGGCGCATCACCAAACGACCAAGACGTTTGGTGACCGGACGATTACGTCGCGCATAGGAAAGCGGTGCTTCAAAACCCATTTTTAATTTTTATTTAGTACGAGTCGAAACCAAGGCGAACGGCGACCAAAAGCGCGCGCCGCGACGGCAACGTTATCGGCCCTGCAAGCTCTCCAGAGCGTCACGCAGCGAATCTTCGGAAAGCGCATTTACCGCGCTTGAAATTGCTTGGGCCAAGGGAATTGAGGACACCGGCAGCTTGGTCATGTTCATATTCTCAACAAATTTTGCGGCTGCACCCGCGACGCGCAACAACGCCTCGCGATCTGCCATCATGATTTCAATTTCACTGCGCAACATTTGTACGGCGGGATGATCAGATTGGGGACTCATGAAATTACCTTCAAAAACGAAAATTAAAAATTAGATTCGAACTTAACCCATACACATATTAGCCGTTATTTTTCAGCGGTAAATTAATCAGCAAATTTTGCGGCTTGAGCCTGAGCACGTTATCTTCCGTCATGGCGATGCCAAGATAGACCGGTTTGCCCACCACGTCGGCTCGCATATCTGCCGCATCATCAAAGCGCAGGCGGAACAACAAAATCAATCGTTTCAGCCGCGCCTCATCAACGTCATTGTTCTCATACAGATCATTGAGAATGAGCGTTGATTCCGCATCGAGCCCGACGTGCCATCGCCATGCGTCGTCTTTAATCTCAGGCAGCGATTCGATGCTCACGCCAATACCCAAAAAGTGTTTGATCCATCGCCCCAAGAGCCGCGCCAGTGCTTGCTCTCCAGCCCGCCCATAGGTTATATCGAGGAGGGTGGAATAACGATTCTCACGTAGCCAGTAGAGCTGCGCATTTTCATGCGACATCACATCCATGTTGACACTCGCCAGAGCCGTGCCCTGCTGCGCAATCAGTCGACCGACACTACCAAAGCCGCCAGTCTCGGCGAACATCTGGATCGTATCTGCATCTGCGGCGAGGACTTGTCCCCCCTCAATCGAAATCCGTTGTCGGCGGAAAAACATCTCGCCCGCACGAACTTCATACGGATCGTCAACGCCGCCAAGCAGTCCCCGCACAATCGCCTGCGCGGCAAGCTCCAGAAAGACCGGCGGTAACTCAATGCTGCCTTTACGAAAAGACTGCAAATAAAACCGCTCCAGCGTAACGGCGTCCAGCAACGCTTTGCGCAGCTTCAAAAAATAAACGTAATTACCACGCGCGTCTGCGTCTTCAATCGCAACCAACTCGTCGGGTGAAATTTTGCGTAGCGGATCGTCGATTAACAGCGCATGCAGCGCAAGTTCGCGGGGCCCCGACTCAACAATCGGGGCCAATTCCGGGCGCGCTAGGATAAATCTCAAATAATCGGGCGTGACCCGCAACCAGCCGTGATCATTTTTAACGAGAGTGTCGAAACCCGAGGCAATCCAGAAATTTTGCATGCGCGGATTTTACCCCGACAGAATGGCTGTGCTGAATTTGCGCCGGGCATCCTTCAGAATAACTGCCACCACCAGTATCGTTTCGCGTTTTGTGCACGCGCTGCACGTTTTAGGTAACAGGGGATTCCAACAATGTAAGGTTCGCATTTGCGGTGTCCAAGCGCGCCATCACACCGACCGGGATAGTGAATTGATCGGCAATATGCCCGAACGAGAAGCCATAAACCGATGGCATCTTAGCCGCCGCAAAATGGTCGTCCAACGTTTCGGCCAGCGTTAGTGAAGCTTCGCCTTCCGGGACCACGCACTTTTGAAACACGCCCAGCATCGCGCCCGCCGCTTTTTTGAGACCGCCACCTTGCGCGAGTTGCGTGAGCATACGATCAATCCGGTATGGCGCTTCGCCAACTTCTTCAAGGAACAGCAGGCTACCGTTCAGGTCTGCCGCGTATGGCGTACCGATAAGTGCACTCATCACGCTCAAATTACCGCCTACCAGGCGCCCAACAGCAACGCCCGGGCTCATGACGCGGATACCGAATTGCGGCGCCTCTAAAGCTCTCTGCGCGTTTTCAGCAGCCATCTTGATCGTTAGACTAGGCTGCGCCGTCATCAACACGCTCTCAAGCTGTGCCGAGGTGTAATCGGTGAACGATGCCGAGGCAACCGGTCCATGGAATGTCACCAATCCCGCCCGTCTTAGCAACGCAAGATGCAGCGCGGTGATGTCGGAATAGCCAACCAAGATTTTGGGATGTCGGCGAATGAGGCCGTAGTCGATTGCAGGGAGTAATTGCGACGCACCAGAGCCGCCGCGAACCGCCCAGATAGCTTTTACCTCGCGATCCACAAACATATCATGCAGGTCAGCGACCCGCGCGGCCACGGTGCCTGCGGTATTGCCGCGCGTAGCGAGAATGTTTCGACTGACCTTCACCTTGAGGCCGAATGCCTCTAGATTTTTAACCCTCTGCTCAACAAATGCTGCGTCGGTAGCGCCCGAAGGCGCTATCAGACCCACCAGGTCGCCGCGTTTTAATCGCGCAGGTTTGATGATGGGACGTGCATTGTCGCGACGACTAACGCACGGCTTGGCAGTGGCGGCGCGGTTGTCTGCTGTGGCCGCGCGGGCTATAGTCGGCAAGACACTCACCGCTGCCCATGCAGACAAGCTATGTCGCGCGAGCATTTTCGCAAAGCGCCGTCTATTCACCATTAACACCAGGGTAGGCGGTTAGTTTTTCTCATCTTGCACTACACTTTCTCAAAATTTCTGTTGATATTGTCAATCGTCAATCGCATCAACCGCACAAATGCACTTATCAAACGATGAACAGGGTTCAAAACTCGATGTCGATAAAAAAGTGAAAAAGAGCCTCACGCGGTCCTCAATTCAAAAGCTAACCGGCTTCAGTCGCTTGGCGATCAACAAATCTCAGGCTCAACTATTTGTTGAGCTGTCAGGGCCTGCCTTATTTCTCTTCTTCAGCTGTTTTTATACCGAATTTGCCCTCGCGATGGAATACGCTCGTCCCGTGAGTTTAACGCCTACAAAATTAAACCACGACCGCAAAATCGATGACCAGGCGATTTTGAATATCGTTAAATTACACAAAATTCCGGGCGCAGCAATGAGTTTAATCAGGCAAGGAAAACTTGTCGCTGTGCGCGGCTACGGTGTGATTCGCACAGATAGCCCGAATATAAATGACAGACCAATTAATCGGGCCGTTGATGGCGACACTTTATTTAGAGTGGGCTCCATCTCAAAGTCTTTTACTGGTCTGGCCGCAGCGCTGCTGATTGTGGATGGCAAACTTTCGCTGCAAACATCGGTTTCAAAAATCGTGCCCGAATTTGCGCAACCAGCGTCGAGTGATCCAGAAAAAATCGTGCTGTCCGATTTACTAACCCACAGTACCGGCTTAGACCTCGCCGCGCTGGACGTACTCATCTGGCCGCAGCCAAACCAGTTCGCCGCCACCGATGTCATTTCTGCCGCGGCCCGGCTACGCCAAGCCGCTCTCGATCGCTCGCCGTTTTCGTACAGCAATGCGGCTTATGTGATCGCAGGCGAGATCATAAGCCGAGTCTCGGGCATGCCGTACCATCGATTTGTCGAGGACAATATTTTCAAGCCACTCGGCATGAATGATTGCGTCTTTGGTGGCTATGACACATTCATGATGGCAAAAAATACTAATATCGCCACCCCGCATATCGATTTTCGTGGTGACGTGATCGCGATCAGGCCCGATGCGGGCGTGGTACCGGTCGGCGTCGATGCTGCCGCTGGCGGTGCCCGCTGCAGCGCTCGCTCGATGATGAAATGGCTGCAATTTATGGCTGATCCATCAAGCGCAAAAAGCCCCAGACTGACCGCAGCTCTAAGGCTGGCGACGACTCCGCGAGTATTTACCTCGCCAGATAGGCGGGAAAGCTATGGCCTTGGTTTTGAAATCGCCGCAGATGGTGATGATGGAGGCGAAAACATCGCCATCTCGCATTCTGGCGGGGTCGCAGGCATGCTTTCTTTTTTCGCGGTTTGGCCGTCAACAAAAGATGGCTTGTTTATGGCGATTAATAAATCATCCGCGGCAGGACGGATTGCAATCAAGGAGGTATTGGTTAAAGCGTTGACAAAGCCACTGTTTCCGCTAGCGCCCGCATCATCCGCCGCCTTTGCAATCGCAACTTTACCTGCGACGAATTCCGCAAATGCCGAGGTAAATCGAATCGCGGGAAAATATCGTGCCGATTGGCTCGGTGACGTTAACGTTTGTAATGAAGCGGGCAAAGTGGAAGATTCAGGGAGACTGGTTATGCGTATCGCCAAATCGCCTGGCATGACAGGCGATATTCGACTCGACGATATATCAGGCACGCCCGCTGTGTTCTGGCGAGACCCGGCAGTGGACTCTGACTCGACGGTAAAAATTGTCGAAGTGATTGAAGGGCGCGTGACCGCGTTTCAGCTGCTTCCTATCACGACTTCAGATTTCGACTTCAGCTACAGCACATTCAAAAGAAAGTCGGATTGCGATCTCTAAAAACCGGCAAAAAAAGAGCGACGGCGCGCAGGCACAAATAAAAACAGGGTATCCCGAATGGAATACCCTGTTTGATTACTACGATCGCCGACGTGTTTAGAACTTATAGGTCAAACGCAGGATGAACGAACGCAAACGCGGATCACCTACCCGCGCATCCCAACCGGCACCGGCCACGTTATCCACGTTGTGCGAGGAAAAGGAAGGTTTGGTATCGAGCAGATTTTTAATACCAGCGGTAATAGTGACGTTTTTAATCCCCGTATACGTACCCGTCAAGTGGTAAAGGGTATAACTATCTACCCGAGTCGGCGCTAGTGGCGAGGTAAATCCTGCCCCAAAACCATCGCGTTCTGATTCATAGCTTGAGGCATAGGTCTGCGCAAGCGTACTACTCCAATCGCCTTGTTCCCAAGTGATTTTTGCAGCGTGCTTCCATCGTAAATGCAAGTTGAAGCCGTTGGTGGTATCACCAAATTTGCCAACCAGTTCCGTGAACGGATCAGACGCACTAAAGCGGCTCTTAAAACTGTCGGTATAGGTGCCGTCGAGAGTGGCAACGAATCGACCAACACTTGTCTTCCAGTCGCCAGTCAAATTAATATCCGCGCCCTTGGTCTTGTCGCCAGCGAGGTTGAACGTCGGCGAGGTAACGCTATCGATTTCGCCATCTATGCGTGTTACGTACTGTTGATATTGCGCATAGTTGTTCACGAGCGCTTGGCCCGAGAGGGCACCAATTCGATCAGTCAATTCAATCTGCCAGAAATCCACACTCGCAGATAGCCATGGGGCTGGCTGCACCACAAAGCCCGCCGACCATTGCTTAGATTTTTCCGCCTTGAGATTGGGATTACTTGTGCCGATGATGGCTGGGCGAATGCCGCAACCCGTAGGCTCTCTGCCGGTTGGGCAGTTAATCGGGTCATTGATGTCGCTGTTGAACTGACCCGTAGTGTCGCCGCCGTATAACGCGTCAAAATCAGGTGCATGGAAACCCGTGCTGTATGAGCTACGGAACGCTAATTGCGGAATCGGTGCCCAGCGCACAGCCACTTTCGGATTGGTGGTGGAGCCGAAGTCGCTGTATTTGTCATAGCGTACCGCCAACTGCATGTCGAGATTTTTAATCACAGGAATTTGTAATTCCCCGTAAACAGCTTTGATATCACGACTTACCGCGTTGAGCGATGACGGAGCAGTCACGCCTAAGATCGGCGGCTGAGTATCCTGATCTTCTTTAAAGCGATAATTTTCCTTACGAATGTCAAAGCCAATCGCCGCCGCTAACGGCCCAGCGGGCAGGGTCATCAGCTCCTTGCTAACGCTACCATCCAACTCTTTCGTACTCCCCTTGCCGCCGTAAAGCGAAAGCCCCTTAGCTTTTGCAGCGTTGATTAAGTCAGTCGCCGCTTGAGTCTGGGTTTGGCCAGGCAATAGGAAAGGATTAATCAGCCCGCTTCTTAACGCAGCCTCGATCGGCGCCTGCAGCATGTTGCCGTCACCTAGCAGCGTCGACGCTTTACTTTGCGCCATAGAGAAGCCTAGCTTATAGTCCCATCCACCAAGCACGCCGTCCATACCGACGAGCGCACGATACGTATCGCTGGTCGTATCTTGTTGGCGTGGACCGCATTCGAGACAGCGCCAGCGTATACGCTCCGCTAGCTGGTTATTAAAACCGGGCACCAAGCCTGTTAGATCCTGATAATAAGGCGAACGAACAGTAGCTCCGGCACTGTTGGTAATAAAGGCCGGATAGTTCTGGTTGGTAATTTGAATCGGCGTGTATTCGAGCGATGATTTTGTTCGCGAACCAACGACTTCGACGAACGCAGTGTGGTCATTCGAAATTGCCCAAGTACCCCGGGACACAAAATTGGTGCGCTCGACTGGCTGCATTAAGCTCCATTGCTTGCCGTAGTCGTAGGCGCAGGCGGCATTGTTGCGAGGGAAGCCGGTGATGTCGCCGCGGTAAATATACATATCAGGGATGGTTTCACATTTGCCTTGCAACGCGAGAATGCTGACGCGGCTGTAGCCACCGGTCACAGCGGGGAATCCAGCCAAGGTCGGAATTGCGCGGGCAATTGCAGTGCCGCCGGCCGTGCCAATATTGGCAAATGGCGTGCCCGTCGTGTCAGGCGCGAGTCCACGACTTGGTTGATTGCCGTTATGGAAGTCACGCTGCCCGCCGCGCAGGCGCCCGTTCGTGTCATAGGTAAGACTTGCCATCAGGTTGTATTTATCAGTCGCTAAATTGCCAATACCACCCACAACGGAGCCACTATAAATATTGCCGAATTCATGCTGCGTCACATCACCAAACGCCGTAACCTCAAGCCCCGTGTAGTCTTTTTTCAGGATGAAGTTAATCACGCCACCAATGGCATCAGTACCGTAAATAGCTGAAGCCCCGTCTTTCAGGATCTCGACACGATCAATGGCGGCGAGCGGAATCGAATTCAAGTCCACTGATTTGCCGTTTAAGGCATGCGAGGTGGTGCGTCGACCATTGAGCAATACCAGCGTGTACTGTGCCCCTAGTCCGCGCAGATCCGCGCCTGACGCGCCGTTATTGGGTAGAGAGCGCGAGCTGGTACTGTTCAGAAAATCGCTACCTTGGTTGGTGGTCATGTTGTTGATACCATTACCCGCTGCGCTGATGGTGGCGAGTAATTGTTCCGCGCTGGTAATCCCCAGTTTTTTGATATCTGACGCCGTGATCACTTGTACCGGTAATGCGCCTTCATCTGCGACTCGTTTAATGCTGCTGCCGGTGACGACCACTTTTTCAATTTTTTGTGGCTTCGCCGGATCGGTAGTAAGCGGATCAGCGGGTGTCTGCGCGAGCGCGGGACTGGCCAGACAAATTAAAGATATAACTTGCGCGAGTTTCTTTAGTTTCACGGTGCTCTCCTGGTTGGTTACTGACTTTTTGTAGCGCGTGCGTTGTTTCTATTCGACTTATAGCGCGTAAATTTTTTCTTATTTTTATGTTGTTGCTTCAAGTCAGCCAAATGCAAATCAGACTATCAAGCGCTCATGGCAACCAAAATAGAAAAATTGCGGTCATTCATTGCCATGATCTGGCATGATCTGGTTCGGCTGCATTAATACCAATAAACTACCAATAGTCATCACTGTGCAACCTACCGCGCAGAAATGCAATACCCGTAGCATCGAAACCGCTATCTTTGGCATACTACGTTGCAGAAATGAGACGGTGGCGCTCGCACGGAATTGAGCGCTTGAGTGAAGTCATAATCAGGTCACAAATGCCTATATGCGCCGCGCCCCCACCCTAGCTGCTTACCTGTTGTTTTTTCTGACCTTGAGTCTTGCGCGCGTCGCGCCTGCGCAGCAAGCTCAGCCGCTGCCCGAGGCAGTTTTAAAACTAATGCGCGCCGCCCAAATACCACCCGAAGCAATTGGTACTAAGGTGGTGCGGATTTCAGATGGCGCAATCGTCCTCGCCTACCAGCCCGAACGCAGCATGCAGCCAGCGTCAACGATGAAATTAGTGACCACATTGGTCGGTATGGAACGTCTAGGCCCAGCCTATCGCGGGCGCACCGAGTTTGCGAGCAGTGCTGAGGTCGTCAATCATGTTTTGCAGGGCAATCTGATCCTGCGCGGTGTTGGCGATGCGAATCTAGATTGGCAGGCATTTCAATCGATGCTACAAACGTTGCGCCAAAAAGGTATTAAGGAAATTCGCGGCAATCTGGTTATTGATCGCGAGTTCTTTCAGCCGCCGCGCACTGATATCGGCGCACCGCCATTCGATGAATCTCCCGAATTTCGCTACAACGTAATTCCGGACGCGCTGTTGCTGAATATGAATTTGGCGCAATTTTATTTATCGGCTGATGCTGAAAAAATAACGGTCGGCATGACGCCCCAGCTTGATGGTGTGACGGTCATTTCAAACATGACATTGATAGAGCGAGACTGCACAGATTGGGAGGATGGCTGGGTTTCGCCCAGCGTGAGTCGCGATGAGAGGGGCACCATTCAAATTGCACTCAACGGCACATTCCCAAAAAGTTGTGCCATCAACACTGAGCTCAATGTGCTGGACCGCCTTGATTATGCAGATCGCCTGTTTCGATCATTGTGGCGGCAGCTGGGAGGCACTTTTGCGGGCATCACTCGCGAGGGCAATACGAACGAAGGCGCACGGGTTCTGGCCGAGCACCGCGCCCGCCCTCTCGGTGAGATGATTCGCGACATTAACAAGCCATCCGACAATGCGCTCGCACGACTGCTTTATCTGACCTTGGGCGTACAGCATGAGCGCTTAGAGACGTCGAACTTAGGCGTGAAATTAACCCCGACCGCAGACACGTTCAATCGACTTAATACCTCGGCCGAGGCAGAGCAAAAAATTCGAGCTTGGTTTGCCGAACATAAGATTGACGACCGGGGATTGGTGCTCGATAACGGTTCGGGTTTATCGCGCACTGAACGGATTACACCGTCGCAGATGACAGCGTTGCTGACAGCGGGCGCACGCAGCAATTGGGCACCTGAATTCATGGCCAGCCTGCCGATTGCCGGCTTAGACGGCACCATGCGCAAGCGCTTGCGTGGTAGCGATGTTGCCCAACGCGCCAGGCTTAAAACAGGAACTTTAAAAGACGTGGTAGCGCTGGCAGGTTTTGTGCCGGATGGCAACAATGAACCATGTGTCATCGCCGCATTCATCAATCATCCGCTTGCGGCCAGCAGCGTCGCTCAACCGATTTTGGACGCCCTGATTAACTGGGTTTCAAAGTCAAAAACGGAATCAAAGTGGGCGCTTCCGTTGTCTGCGTACGCGGGCAGCTAGCATAGCTGGCAGCGAAATCGCCACCGCTCGCCACCGCTTTATAAAACCCGAATGTAAGTGGCGCGGACTTGATCGCGTTCTCCGCAATCAAAATGCCACCACTCGCTGCTGATGCCTTGCCAGCCACCCGCCTCCATTGCGTTGCGCAGCAGCTGGCGATTGGCGATTTGAATTGTCGTTAAATGTCCACTCGCCAAAAACTTGTTTTCAAGAGCCGGGTGAGATAGCTCGGTGAGATCGTCAAACGGCGTGCCCATGTCGAGTTCGCGTCCCGCGCGATCAGCCAGCGTGACGTCCACAGCCATGCCAAAAGAGTGGATCGAACCACGCAGCGGATCGGCCAAATAACCCAGCAGAGCTGTGCCTTGCAGCGATGCCCAAAGCTGCTCCTGCACCCGCTGCGGACGCAATGCATCAAGCACCAGCATGGATAAATCTGGACGCACTGCTTTTAGCCAAGCGACCGAAGCCTCCAGCGCGTTCGCACCATCGCTGTGCAGCCAACCGCACTCCAGCGGCGAATATAGATCGCGCCCTACAAAGTTATTCGGGCTCTGGTAGCGTAGCTCAACCGTGATGCCTGCAATTTTGGATAGTCGACGAAATTGCAAGCTGCTGGCGATGTCTTCGCAGCGGAGCGTCGCGGGCGGCGACATAGGAGGCTCAGATGTGGGAATTGAAATGTTCATCCTGTCAATATAAAATTAATAAACTCTTTTGCCAAGGCGGGTCTCAGGGCGAAAATGGTTCGAAACGCTCGTCGATAAACGCGGTCATACCTATCCCGTGTTGGTAAACATCGTGTTCGCGGTACATCAAGGAAGCCACTCTTCCGAATCAAAGTTCTAACCGGAAAGTCTTGGCCAAACGCCAATGCTTCACGATAAAGTACTTGCGCTGACCAGTACGGACGGCGACCCACCAATCGCAAAAATCACATTATTGACATGTTTGCATTCGCCGATGCGCACTTGATCGGTTAGTATTCTCTCATTGAAAAAACCGCAATCAGGAAATGAGCAAAATGTTGATGCAAGCCAAACAACCTAAATATGTCATCAGTGGTGGACAGCCGGTCAGCGGACGAATCAAAGGGCTGGGCGCAAAGAACTTTGCGACCAAAGCCATGGTGGCGGCGTTGCTGGCTGAAGGCGAGACCAAGCTGCTCAATACGCCGCGCATTGGCGACGTTGAAATCACCTGCGAAATGCTTGCAGCCTCGGGGGCCAAGCTCAGCTGGAACGACGGCTCAGACATCACGATTGACGCGACCAAACTTGCCTCAGCCAAAGTGCCAATCCCGGACAGCGGCTCTAATCGAATCCCGATTCTACTGTTGGGCGTATTGCTGCATCGTTTGGGCGAGGCGCACGTGCCTGTGGTTTCAGGCTGCAATATCGGCGCCCGGCCGGTGGATTTTCATTTGGACGCGGCCAAAATGTTTGGTGCCGAAATTACCGTGAGCGACGATGGCTATCGCGCCACGCGCAGCGGCCCGCTCAAGGCCTGCCACTACAAACTGCCCTACCCCAGCGTGGGCGCGACGGAGAGCTGTTTATTCTTAGGCGTACTGGCAGAAGGTACCAGCATCATTGAAAACGTCGCCACTGAGCCAGAAATCATTGCGCTTATCACGATGCTCAACACCATGGGCGCACGTGTTCAGTTGATGCCAAACCGCGAACTGATTATCGAGGGAGTGGACAAACTTTATGGCACCACTTTCGAAGTTCTCGGAGACCGCATTGAAGCTGCATCATGGGCAGCCTTGGCCGCGGCAACCGATGGCGAAATCATTATTGACGGCATTGACCCTTCAACGCTGATTAATTTTTTTGGTCCGTTCAATAGCGTAGGCGGTGGCGTGTCGATTGAAGGCGCGAAATCGATTCGCTTTTTCCGCCGTCATAAACTAAAAAGCACCGTACTCGAAACAGATGTTTTCCCTGGCTTTGCGACCGACTGGCAGCAGCCATTCGCGGTGATGCTCACGCAAGCCACCGGCACCTCGATCATTCATGAAACAGTTTACGAGCGCCGTTTCGACTACTTGAACGCGCTCTCTGCGTTAGGCGCTAAAACCCAAATTGAAACACATTGCCTGGGCTCTGTCGCATGTCGATTCCGTGGCCGTGATTTCCCCCACAGCGCGATTATTCAAGGGCCAACGCCACTGCATTCGGATGGCCTGACGCTAAATGTTCCCGATCTTCGCGCCGGTCTTGCCTATGTGATGGCCGCCGCCCTCGCGTCAGGTGAAACGTCGATTACGTCGATTAACCGGATTGAACGCGGTTATGGGGATTTGATTGAAAGAACCCGTGGTTTGTCACTAACGCTGGCACGAGTCGATTGAGACTGTAGCGCGCGTATTACCTAACTATTTTATGGAAATCGAGCGCTGAATAAAAGCCATGATGCGCTCGGTGTAAAGGTAATCGGGACTGCTAAAACCGGCCAGCGCATCTTGCACATAACGTTGCGTTTTAAGCGTTGCAATCATCGCGGGGTTGGCGCTAAATTGTGCCGATAAAATTGTAAATTCGGCCGATGAAATCTCTTCATCGAGCAGTGCGGATATTCCCATGTTTTCGCTCACTCCTTCATTCATTTCTATGCTGCTCTTTTCTAAACTGTCTGCGCTTTTTCCTTCGCAGCCGTTATTGGTTTCATCCGGACTCATTCGAGCCTCCCACGGATGGTTGAATCGAGCATGGAGTTAATGTCATTGGCTACACTTTCGCGCGCTCTAAAAATAAGTGAGCGCACGGTGTTCAGTGGCACGCCCAGCTTTTCAGCAATCTCAACATAACTCAGCCCTTCCATTTCGCGCAGTACCAAGGCTTCGCGCATTTGCGGCGGAAGATCACTGACGGCAAGCTGAATCCGCGCCAGTAGTTGCTGCGTGGCGACCTCTTCTTCAGGGCTGCTGGCAGTACGTTCGTGGGCGGCACCACCGCTGAGTGACGCCTCACCTGAACCAAACTCTTCTGTCAACGCATCAAGCGAAACCGCGTTGTCTGCCCGGCCATGACCGTCACGATGGTAGGACGTCGCTGTGTTACGCGCAATCGCGTAAAGCCAGGTTGAGAATGCGCTTTCAAAACGAAAATTCGGCAACCCTCGATAAGCACGCAAAAAAGTTTCTTGGGTCAATTCTTCGGCCACACCGTCATTCCGCACCATCGCGTTAATGGCCGCGGCAATGCGACGTTGATACTTCACGACTAAAATCTCGAAAGCTTTTAAGTCGCCATCGCAAAAGCGACGAATCAAGAGATCGTCAACTTTCGCCTGTTCCGAGGATGCAGGAGTGCGTGTTTTTTTCTCGTCGACGCCGGCAGACGGAAGCGTTTCAGCGGTTCGCGTTTTCATGGCCCTTGATGTTACAGGCGAGCGCGGTGAATGTACAAACAAATTGGCTATTGCCGAAGGTACATCTGAAATGACGACGTCGAACGATTTCAAAACAAGCAGTCCTTAATTACGCTTTTTTCAATTCAACCCACGCGGTACACCAGCCTTCAGGGCTGATACCAGTATCACCGGCCATCAGCTTGCAGCCGCCGTTTTCTTTGGCGGTTTTACCCGGTACAAATTGCATACAGTTCGAGCATTTGTGACCGTCTTTCGGTTTTTCCTGATATGCCAAAGCCGCACGCAACGGGCTGGGTGCGGCTAATGAAGCTTTTGATATTGAAAGCAATGGAATGCTCGCCAGACCAATCGACATCATCTTCAAAGCGGTACGACGGTTTTGCACGTTCAAATCCTTCATGGGGTGTCTCCTCAGATAAAAGTGAATTAAAGTATTGCTCGCCAGAATAGTTACCTGCGACTATGACGGCGCATGATTTAAAAAGTTGCACGGATATAATACGGGAAAGCCAACGTCCTCACCAAACTTGCCGTTTCAGCCTAAAACGGCTGTAAAACCGCGCGAACGCTGGGGTTTGTAACAAAATATGACCAAAATTCTAGCGTTGTGGGGTGTGTTTCCAGTTCCACCATTTTAGCTTTTCAGGCTCGTGCTGCGGCGTTGAGGCGTTTGTGGCGTTTGAGGCGTAATACACCGCGCAACAGAAGCATAAAGCAGACAGCGATCATGAATCGTGCCGGTGGCGTCACAAACTTCATCATAGCGCGCCTGCGGCGAACGGCCCCGCAGCTGTTCAACCGGCGTAATACCAATACCATTCAGATCCTAGGCGATAGACGGCCTTACACCCGGGATTTGTTGAAGAGGCGATTTTTTATATTTTGCGATAGTGGTCATTTGATCTGAAACCGTATTCCCGCCAGTTAAGACGCTGAATTCATAAAAGCGCGATCATCACCCAACAGCGCTGGTTGAAATATTGCCCCACCGATTGCAAGACATAATGATAGACCTTAAAGAAAATTAGGCGATTCAAACAATCATCTTTTTACAAGATGACGTTTTAATTGCAATTCTGCACCAACTGCTGCCATCGCTCAGCGCCACAATAGTTCAACCATGACCCTGACCGACACCTTGTTTATTCTGCTTTTGCTGATCGCAACGAATGCTTTTCTCGCCCTGGCCGAGCTATCGATTGCCAGCGCGAAACGTATCAAGCTCATGCAAATTCGCGATGCGGGCGAGCCCGATTCCGCAGGCGCTGAGGTGGTGCTCTACCTCAAAGACAATCCCAACGGCTTTTTGGGCATCGTGCAGATTGGATTGAACGTCGTGGCTATTCTCGCGGGCGTATTTGGCGAAGCAGCGTTCAGCACGCGTATCGCCAACACGCTCGCCGCATGGGGCCTAGCGGACGGATGGTGGCGCGACACACTTTCATTCACTTTAGCGGTTGGCGCAATTACCGCGATCTTTTTAATATTCGGCGATCTGCTGCCCAAGCGCATTGCCATCCACGCGCCCGAACGCATTGCCTGCGCGCTCGCACCCGTACTGCGCGCGCTGCAAAAACCTTTCACGCCGATTCTGTGGTTGTTCGGCAAATTAGTCGATGCGATCCTCACCTTTTTCAATATCCGCGCGCAGGGTGAGGCTGCAGTCACCACGGATGATGTGTACGCCATGGTCGCGGCGGGTGCCGAAGCCGGCGCGGTTGATCGCGATGCGCATCATCTTATTCAAAATGTGCTGAGCCTCGGCGAAAAAGCAATCACCAGCGCGATGACACCGCGTCAAAATATTGTTTCCATTGACGTCGACGATGACGAAGAGACGATTAAAACCGTATTGGCTGAAGAGCCCAAAGCCCGCTTTGTGGTCACCGGCGGCGACATCGATCACCCTATTGGTTACATTGACGCATCAGATTTGCTCGCCAAAGCCATCAACAACCAATCGCTGCGCCTGCATCGCGACACACTGAAGGCGTGGGGAATGAAACCGATTTTGATGGTGCCCGATTCAATCACCGTTCTCGATGGGCTGGATCAATTTCGTAACGCTGGTGAGGATATCGCGCTGGTCGCCAATGAATACGGCGTGATTGTAGGATTGCTGACCATGAACGATGTGATGGCGGCGATCATGGGGCGGATTGTGGAAGAAGTCGCCCGCGAAAAAAGCATCGTAAAAATGAAAGATAGCGAGGGCGCATGGCTGATTGACGGCATGGCCGATATTAATGATGTAAAAGAATTATTCGGCTGGGACAATCTGCCGATGGAAGAAAACTACCAAACCATCAGCGGATTTTTAATGTCGCTGCTCAAAAAATGGCCGCGCAAAGCCGACAGCGTGGTCTGGCAGGGCGTTAAATTTGTGGTCGTCGATACCGAAGGTTCGCGGATCGATCAGGTGATGGCCACGGTTGAGCGAAATCCTAGCGTGGACAGAAAATAACTTCCGCAAAGTGCAGCGGCAGTAGCAGCGTTTGGCTTATTTGCTTTTCGCAATTTCCAACGCCCCTTTCGGTAAATTCTTGAACGATTGCATCAGTTGCGACAAAAACACGGTCAACGCTGAAGTACGCCGCCACACCATCGCGATGCGCCGGTGCGGTTGCGGATCGGTGAAGGGAATCAGCACCACATTTGCCGTCGTCGGTGCGGGTGGACGCACGGCCAGGGCAGGCAGCAGCGTCATACCGACATTTGCGCTGACCATGTGGCGCAGCGTTTCAAGGCTGGTCGCGCGAAAACCGGAGCGTTCCACCGCGCCCGCAATCTGACAAACCTCCAAGGCCTGATCGCGCAGACAGTGACCATCGTCGAGCAGCAATAAACGCTCGTCCGCTAAATCAGCCAGCTTCACTGTTTTCTGTTTTGCCATCCGGTTCGTCGCGGGCACTGCCAACACGAAGGGCTCTTCAAATAAAAACTCGCAGTGCAAGGTATCGTCGTGAATCGGTAGCGCCAAAATGCCCGCGTCCAACTCACCGTCATGCAGTTTTTTTAGAATGACTTCGGTTTTTTCTTCAAACAGCATCAGTTCCAGCTTGGGAAATTTCGCGACAATTTGCGGCACCACATGCGGCAACAAATATGGGCCGAGGGTCGGAAAAATACCAATCTTTACAGCACCCGAGGCCGGATCTTTAGCGCGACGAGCAATGTTTTTAATCTCGTCCGCTTCGCGCAGCATCAGCCGCGCGCGCGCCACCACCGCCTCGCCCACATCGGTTAGCAATACATTGCGTGGATTGCGCTCAATCAGCGGTACGCCCAGCTCTTCTTCTAATTTTTTGACCTGGGTGGATAAGGTTGGCTGTGAAACAAAACTGGCCTCAGCGGCGCGCCCAAAATGTTTAAGATCAGCCAGCGCCACCAAATACCGAAGATCACGCAAATTCATAAAAATGCCTCAAAAAAATCCTGCAACCTGTCGATGGTACCCAACCGAAACTTAGCTTGCATCAAGGCATGGGCGGAACAGCGTTTAGCCATTCCATCTCGTCGGTTTGCTCGTTCATCATCGGTTTACCTGTAGGCAGCAGACAGGCCGGAAACTGCTTCGCCATTTTGTCGATTTCATCGGTAAATATGCCATCCACACCCCACGCCAGCAGCTGGCTCACACGATCAATATCGTTCACGGTATAAGTCAACACGCGATAACCGTGATCATGAAAAAAGCGGATCGTGTCCGCATCCAGCGACCCATGATGACCGTGGATTGAAACGCACCCCAGCGCTTCCAGCGTGGGCAAATGATCCGGGCATGGGGTGGTGACGAGCAGACCCAGCGGATAACCGCCCGCGACCTTGTGAGCCGCGTCCAGTGACAATTCGCTGAATGATGAAATGAGTGGTTTGACGTGCCGGTCCTGCCAGCTCTCAACGCACATCTCCGCCACTTGTTTGCCGGTCTCAATTTCGCGCCCGTAACAAGGCTTGATTTCAACATTCGCCATCAGACCATGACCGTGCAGATATTTCGTGACGGCTGAAAATCGGGGTATTTTTTCGCCTGCAAATTCAGCGCTATGCCAAGAGCCCGCATCGAGCTGCTCCAATTCGGCAATGGTCGCGGCGGCGACCGCGCCGTGACCGTTGGTGGTGCGTTCCAGCTTGTCGTCATGCATCAATATCGCGACGCCCTCGCCGGATAATTTCACATCAAACTCAAAACCGCAGTATTGGTGTGCGGCCCCGAGCTTAATTGCCGCAAGCGTGTTTTCAGGCGCGTACTTGCCCGCGCCGCGATGTGCAAACAAGGTCGGGTAAGGCCATTGGTCAACAATATCTTTAACCGTGTTTCTTTGAGCGTTACTCATAGCGTGACCCCCACAAAAATTGATCGCAAAAACCACAAACAGATGATCGTGAAAATTGCCGCCAGCAGATCATCAAACATGACCCCGAAACCACCCTTGATGCGACGGTCCGCGACGCTAATCGGCCACGGTTTAAGGATATCAAATACCCTGAACAAAACGAATGCGACTACGACCCATGGCCAGCTTGGCGGAGTGAAAACCAAAATCAGTAAAAATGCGGCAATTTCATCGATCACGATATCACTATGATCCGATACCCCCAGCGCAGCACCCGTCACGCCAGAGGCCCAAATACCGATGAAAAAAAGTAGCGTGGCGGTGATGGACAACAGCGTGGTGCCGCTCAACCATGAACCGCCGAGCCACATTATCAGTGCATAAATCGGCAACGCTGCCAGCGTGCCAAACGTGCCGGGCGCTTTTGGTGCCAGCCCCGAGCCAAAGCCGAGCGCAATAAAATGTGCAGGGTGTTTGAATAAAAATTCGCGCGTCGGTTTTATGATGATTTCTCGGCTGTTGCGGAGAAGTGATCGTAGCCTGATTTCGTCAGCGCTACATCTCGCCCCGACGCATCGACCACTTTCACCCATCTGCCCGGGTCCAAAGCATGCATGCTGCCAATCCTAGTTACGGCTAAGCCGCATGCCTCACCCGCCCACTCGATTCGGGATCGTGCGGATGAAGCCGCCGTAAAACAAAGCTCGTAATCATCACCACCGGCAAGCGCGCACTCGTTTGCAACGTTGGCTGCCAGATCGGTATCCAGCGCAACTAACGCTGCAGCCAAAGGCAGATGGTCATATTCAATCCGCGCACTCAAATTCGACCGCTCACAGATATGCGATAAATCCGCCACCAGTCCGTCAGATAAATCGATCGCCGCGTGTGCCAGTCCGATCAACGCACCTCCCAACCCGATACGCGGAGTGGGCTGATGCAGCCGACTTTCAATCTGCGCAAACACATTGGGCGATAGTTCAACCTTACCCTGCATGTGCATCAACGCCAGCGCCGCGCCGCCCAAACTGCCGGATACCCAAATATCATCGCCAATTTGCGCGCGGTCGCGGCGTAAGGCCCGCCCTGCTTCGATTTCGCCCATTACCGTCAGCGTCATCGACAGCGGCCCGCGGGTCGTGTCGCCGCCGATCAATTCAACATTGAACTCATCGGCCAGCGTAAAAAGCCCGCGCGAAAATTCAGCAAGCCACGCCTCATCAATGCCCGGCAAGGTCAGGGCCAGCAGCACATATTTTGGCGTCGCTCCCATAGCGGCGAGATCGGACAAATTGACGGCGAGCGCCTTGTGGCCGAGCTTTTCAGCATTGGCCCCCGCGAAAAAATGCGCTCCCTCCACCAGCGTATCCGTTGAAATCGCCAGTTCGCAGCCCGCCGAGATTTTGACCAGCGCACAATCGTCTCCCACTCCCATCACCGCGCGTTTGGCGGGTCGGGTAAAGTAGCGGGCAATAAGATTAAATTCAGGAGTCAAGCTAGACGGCGCTCGTGGCATGTTTTTGGCTGAAACTCCGCGCCAGTGCTAGCAGTATCGTTCGGCGCGGGTTGTGCAAGCGCTAATCCGGCCTAGGCGTTCGGCGCGACTTGACCGTCACGGTCGGCACCGAAGCCGCGCGTTTTTTCACAGGCACTCCATTTGCGCCTTGATGCGAGATTTCATCTGCACGAATGATCGCCGCCAGCTTGTCCAAAATACCGTTGACGTATTTATGCCCATCGGTGCCACCGAACGATTTGGCCAGCTCGATGGCTTCGTTGAGGATCACGCGATACGGTGTTTCCAAGGTGTGAATCAGCTCAAAACTGCTCAGCAATAAAATGCTGCGCTCAATCGGACTCACTTCCGCCCACGGTCGGTCCAGATGCGGCGTGAGTTGATCGATCAGGGTCTGTGATTCTTTGATCGTGCCGCGCATCAACACCGAAAACATCGGCACATCGGCACGCTTAAATCCATCGGCCTCGGCAAATTGTGCTTCGAGATCGCCGGGGCTATGCGCCGCGATTTGCCACTGGTAAATTGCCTGTAACGCAAATTCACGCGAACGACGTCGCGCACTTTTTGGCGGCGCTTTTTTTGTTTCCGCTGCCATGTCTTTTTCTGAACTAGCCAGCGCACCGGCCGAATCCAAGAAAGTGGACTCAGGTGTGATCAAATTTTGAACAGGTTTTTTCCCACCGACCGCCTGCGCGCCGCCGGACAGTGCTTTCGCTTCTAAAGCATCCACCAGGCTTTTCATCGCGCGTCTTTCAATGTTGATATTGCAGCGAGAGTATTCGCCATTTCAATCGCGGCACGTGCGCAATCGGCACCTTTTTCCAGTACCCGCGCCTCTGCCTGCGCGTCTGATTCTGTTGTCAGGATGCCATTCGCAATTGGTACGCCGGTTTCTAGCATCACATCCATCACGCCGCGACACGATTCGTTCGACACCACTTCAAAATGATAAGTTTCGCCACGAATCACCGCGCCAATCGCAATCAGCGCCGCATATTCGTGGGTCAGTGCCAGCGTCTGCAAAGCCAGCGGAATTTCCAGCGCACCGGGAACACTAATATGGTCGATATGCGTGGCCTCAACACCGAGCTTGTGCAATTCCGCGACACAGGCCGCCGTCATTTTATTGACCACCGGTTCGTTAAATCGGCTCTGCACAATGCCGATGCGTAAACCATGACCCGCCAGATTGGATTTGATCAAATTCATTATTTTTAAATCTCTTCCTACACCGCTTTTAATTTACGTTCAGCCGACGGCGACACGTATTCCACAACTTCCAAATCAAAACCGGCCATCGAAGGAATTTTCTTCGGCCATGAAAGCACGCGCATTTTACGCACATTGAGTGCGCGCAAAATCTGCGCGCCAATCCCGTGCATCCGCGGGTCCCATTTATTTTTGCGGGGTGGTGTTTCGATGGGAGGATTTAGCCGCTCGAGAATCGAGGCAGCATCTTCACTTCGGCGCAACAGCACAATCACGCCGGTGCCTTCCATTGCAATAATTCGCATTGCCTCTGCCACAGAATAGGCATGGCGGCCCCCTTCAAATTCAAACAAATCGAGCGACGTAAATGGCTCGTGTACGCGCGTCAGCACCGGCATATCCGGCTTGATTTCGCCCCGGGTCAGCGCCAGATGAACCTCATTCGCCGTTTTGTCATGGAACGCATGCAATTTGAAATTGCCATAAGGCGTGGCGATGGTTCGCTCTGAGACCAATTCCACCAGCGTTTCGGTGATCGAGCGGTGGCGAATCAAATCCGCAATCGTGCCAACTTTCAGGCTGTGTTTCTTTGCGAACGTCATCAAATCCGGCAACCGCGCCATCGAGCCATCATCATTCAGAATTTCACAAATCACGCCCGCCGGATGCAGCCCTGCCAATTGCGCCAAATCACACGTCGCCTCGGTATGGCCGGCGCGCATCAGCACACCACCGGTTTTCGCAATCAGCGGAAAAATATGTCCCGGTTGAACAATGTCTTCTGCGCGCGCGCCGCGAGCCGCCGCTACCCGCACGGTACGCGCCCGATCGGCGGCAGAGATCCCGGTAGAAACACCGGTCGCGGCCTCAATCGACGCCGTAAACGCCGTGCCGTGCGAGGTGCGGTTATCGGCCACCATCGGCATTAAATTCAATCGCCGCGCATGATCTTCCAAAATCGGCATGCAGATCAAGCCACGAGCGTGAGTAGCCATAAAGTTGATCGCTTCCGGCGTCACAAAATCAGCCGCCATCAACAAGTCGCCTTCGTTCTCCCGATCTTCGGCGTCAGCAATCACCACCATTTTTCCCTGGCGGATGTCCTCAATAATTTCTGCGGTAGTGGAAATGGTCACAGGTCGACTTTCAAAATGTAAACGCCTTATCTGGCGGGGTTTCTGGAGCACTTATGCTTGTAGAAGCTCGTCAATGCTGGAGTTTGTTCAATGAAAATGAGGCAAATCTACTCAACTTAAATTTCCGCCATTTTACGCTACGTCACCGCTTCCAAGCACGCTTTGCTGCGCAGGACATGTCGAGCGCATCAATGCGATACTTATTTTCTTATTCTTTGATCATTTAGAGACATGCAAAATCATTCCCAATCACGCTTTCATCTGGCGTTTCATGTCACGGATCTTGAGGTGGCGCGCGAATTTTAAGGTCGCACGCTCGGTTGCGCGGAAGGCCGTTCCACCGACACCTGGGTCGATTTCGATTTTTTCGGCCATCAAATCTCGCTGCATCTCGGCACGCCGTTTGTATCTGAGCCGACCGGTCGCGTCGGCGATGTGATGGTGCCAATGCCGCATTTTGGCGTGGTTCTGCCGATGCAAGATTGGCTAATTTTGGCCAAGCAACTTGAATCGGCAACCATCGATTTTGTGATTCGTCCGGGCATTCGCTTTCCAGGCGAAGCAGGCGAACAAGGCACGATGTTTTTCAACGATCCCTTCGGCAACCCGATTGAAATTAAAGGCTTTGCGGAATTCGAAAAACTATTTGCACAATGAGCACAATAGGCACAATCAGCACAATCACCGGATTGACCACTTCAAGCGAGCAACCCTTTGCAGAAAATAATTCCCTTCGTGGCGCGCGGCAACGATGCAGAAACCGCCGCATGGATCGCAGCACTATCAGCGGCAATGCCGCAAGAACGCATCGTCGCTTTTCAACAATTGAGTGCTGATGAGCGTGCGACTGCAAGCGTTGCTATCGTCGCCAATCCTGATCCCGCGCAGCTCGACCAACTGCCCGCGCTACAGTGGGTGCAGAGTTTGTGGGCAGGCGTCGAGCGATTGCTGACTGAATTGCGCAATCCAAACATTGGTATCGTCCGGCTCGAAGATCCGCAACTAGCTGCGACCATGGCCGAGGCCGTATTGGCGTGGACACTGTACCTTCATCGCGATATGCCCGCCTATGCCGCGCAGCAGCGTGCCCGCGTGTGGCAGGCGCAACCGTTTCGTTTGCCGAGCGAGCGGCGGGTGGCGATATTAGGTCTCGGCCACATGGGTGCGCGCGCCGCGCGAACACTTGTGGCTAATGGCTTCGATGTGATCGGTTGGTCGCGCGCGCAAAAAAACATGGAAGGTGTTAAAACATTTTTTGGCGACGCCACGCTTAACGACGTCGTGGCTCAAGCGGATATCGTCGTGTGTCTGCTCCCGCTCACTACCCAGACCCGTAACCTGCTCAACCGTGATCGCCTAGCGCACTTCAAAGCCAACGCGGCGTTAATCAATTTCGGCCGCGGCGCCATCGTCAACACATCCGATCTCATTACCGCCCTTGATCACAACACACTTTCGCACGCGGTGCTCGACGTGTTTGAAGTCGAGCCACTGCCCACCGAAAGCGCGTTATGGCATCACCGAACGATAACGGTACTGCCCCATATATCAGCACCCACGCATCGCAAGAGCGCCGCGAAAGTAGTCGCGGAAAATATCGCGCGGTATCGCGCGAGTGGCGACGTGCCGAAGACGGTGAATCGGCAAGTTGGGTATTAATGAGCGGGAGCTAACAACAAGTATTGGCGGGAGTCATGGCGTCGTTTTAAAGCCGGGCTACTTAATTTGAGCGGCCTATTGGATTATCTATTTGTGCAACCGCCAGCATGATGGCGATGCAGACAAGTAAGCTAAACGTCCCCCAAACAATGAACGTTCCGAGCAAGCCAAACCGAAGACCAGCTACATGTGGAAAGAACTGAGTTGCTAGGGAAGCTTTTAGGGTCAGAGCAAAATCAAGTGTTATGAACAGTGATGCCGACGCCGTGACGCCAATCAACATGCGTACGCTCGAAAGCATCCCACTTTGTGGGAAGCACAACGCAAGGCTCTATACGAAGAAATCGGCGACCCGGTCAAAGATCGTGAATTCCTCATGGCAACCTCACCGCTGTTCCACGCCAAAGAAATCCGCAAACCGATGATTGTCATTCAAGGCGCGAACGACCCGCGCGTCATCAAAGCCGTGAACGACGATATCGTTGAGGCGATCAAGAAGAACGGCGTACCGGTGGAGTACGTGGTGTTCGCGGATGAGGGGCACGGATTTTCGAAGAAGAAGAACACGTTGGAGTCGTACGAACGCATCTTTAGCTTCTTGGATAAGAATCTGAAGAAGTAACAAACACTATTATTGGCCGGTGTTTTCAGGCATTTATGGTTGGAGATGCCCGCCGATAAAGGACTTTTGTTTAAATGGAGTCTGACCATCCCGCTAGAAATTGCAAGTGTTTTTTGTCGAGAATTGCGCGAAGAGCGAACACGACTTCCCCACCGCGGCGTGCATTCATGCGGGTCGAAGCGCCCGCCCGCCGCCGTGGATACGTCTGGCCGCACTGCCCTAAGCGGCGTGCAGCAATTACCCGCGGCGCTAGCGAGTTTCGTACGCCCGGTTGTTTTTCACCAGCGCCCAAATCACGCGAATCAATTGACGGCCTAGCGCGCGAAT
>JBBRZG010000035.1:0-29839 GCA_038236905.1 Burkholderiales bacterium | reverse complement strand
GCTACCGAGTTGGCCGCAGAGCCTCCCGCGCGGCGATTCAGCGTTCCATCGAGCGCAGCTTGCGGAGATTCTATGGCGGTTTTTTCTTCGTTCACGGGAACACTTTTTAATCAGTGCTTTATTAACCAGCGTTACGCATCCGACGTGGTGTCCAGTTGTAGTGACCATTCGCGAACACGCTCTACAACATTTCTAAAGACTATCAACTATCGCAGGATGGGTGAGGCACATTTCGGAATGCTCATGATTGGTTCGTGCTGATAATGAGCACATCGATTTGCATCATCCTTACTTGACCACTCTATTAGCGTTGACACTACCGCCTCAACGGCAAGCCATCTGCCAGATTTATAATCGTAGCTTCAACGGGCTTGTCGACCGGTTTGTCGACGTCTGGCGCACTTCGAAATTGGTTCCGGGCGTGCAAATTGTAAACCTGCATCGGCCCTTTGCCTTTTACCTGGATCTGCTGCACTTCGTCGAACCGATAGCGGTTATACAAACGTCGATGCGTCACCACGTCAACCTGGGTGTGGCCGGGCGCAGCTTCGGAACACATCCGACTCGCGATATTGACGGTGTCGCCCCATAGGTCATAACCAAACTTGCGGCGCCCAATCACACCCGCCACCACCGGGCCGGTGGCAATGCCGATACGCAGTCCGAGGGCATCGCCGTTTGGTGCAGTGTAGCGAGACACAAACGCATGCATTTCGAGCGCCATATCGGCCATCGCATCAACATACGGAACCTGATTGGGATCGTTTAGCTTGTTGCCGTGAAGTCCGCCGGCCACCATATACGCATCGCCTATGGTTTTGATTTTTTCTACCGAATAGGTCTCAGTGAGGCTATCAAATGCCGAAAATATATCGTTCAGCAAATGCACCGTCTCATTGGGCGACATTTCTTCTGACATGTGGGTGAAATTCACAATATCGGCAAACATCACCGTCACGTCCGCGTGACCATCGGCAATGTTGGTTTCATCGCGTTTGAGGCGGTCGGCAATCGGCTTGGGCAAAATATTAAGCAGCAATCGATCTGATAATTCTTTCTCAACCAGCACATCTTGCGCCTGCTGATCGACGACCGCACGGAGTTTGTTTCGTTCTCGCGTCGAATACCAGAGCAGAACGTAAACCATGGCTGAAATTGAAACGAAATTCAGCACAAAGAATACCGCGATCGTGCGCATATCGAGGGTGCGTACGTCCCACTGCAAGGTGTAATCAAACATGCCCGACATAGCCGTCATGAATATGTAGGCCACGAACCACGGCACCGATTCCTTGGTGCCCATAATCACGATCGCCCCCACCGGTGCCAGCAGCGCCCACAGTGAAACGCCGCTTGAATTGACGAAATTGCCGATGGACCATTGCAGCACAAATGGCGTGAATAGGAATAACGACAACTGCATAAGACAAAAAAGCTGCAGTTTTCGGGTCTTCAAATAAAAAAACATCATGCAAGCTGACATCGCTTGAAAAATCAGCGGGATTAGCGTCGAGAATCGCTGGCCGAAACCCCAATAGATCGCGAGCCACAACATCGATGCAAAAACCATCAAGCCCGATGAAAACAACAACATGTCGCCCGAAATTTTATTTTCGGCGGCCACCGCATCACCCAATGGAGCGTCGGCCGCATCAGGTGCAGCTGGGCTTGAGGCCGACTGGGCGAACGCTTTAGTTTTCATGTTGTTATGTTCATGAGTTTGAGCTTACGTCGCTTTTTTGTGACCGCAATAGATTTGTTCTGCTTCAACAGCAGCGCTCTGCACCAGAATTTTCTTGCTGATTTTTGCGCAAGTTCGTCGTTCCTCAGCATTGCGGAATTATCTCACATCGCTTAAAGAGGTTTCCTGCAAAAAAGAATGATATCCAGACAATGAATGAGCGGGCCCCAAGCAAAGATAGAGTGACGACATGCTGAATACGTTAAAATATTGTTTAAATAATAAACAACGAATGCAAATGATGGCGCAGGCCGAACTGATTAGTACACCTAAATAAGTAAGTCACGAACGCACATGAGCCAACCGACAGAATTGAAGTTCCAGCACATTGAAGTCACCGCCGCAGACTTGCCGCTGCACTGTCCCATGCCGTCTATGAAGCTCTGGAGCACCCATCCGCGGGTGTTTATTGACGTGACCACCACGGGCGAAGCGAAATGCCCCTATTGCGGGACAGTCTATAAATTAGACGGCCCTTTAAAGCACGGCCATTGACAGACATCAATAGCAGAGCGGCTTTACAGACTTTTCTGCTTTGTGATGCCCGCCAATGCTGGTGTTTTCGACAAGAATATGAAAACGGTTGATCGAACAGCAGGACGTATTCTGGTCATAGCGCCCTCTTGGGTGGGCGACGCGGTACTATCACAACCCATGCTGCGGGTACTCAAACAACGCCACTCCGACGCAATCATTGATGTCGCCGCGCCGCGCTGGGTAATGCCGGTTTATCAGCGCATGCTCGAGGTGTCGAACACAATTGAAAACCCATTCGCCCACGGTGACTTGAAGCTGTTGGCGCGCCGCGCAATGGGAAAATCACTCTCTAACCTAGGCTACGATCAGGCATTGGTGCTCCCGAATAGCTTTAAATCCGCGCTCTTGCCGTGGTTCGCCAACATCCCACTCATCACTGGCTACCGTGGAGAGAAACGCGGCTGGATTTTGAGCGATTGCCGCGACTTGAACGAGGCCGTTTTGCCGTTAATGGTCGAACGTTTTACGGCACTGGCTGCTTTGCCAGACGCGCGCACTCGCGAATCCAGCAACTTGTCAGCAGAGAATCCGTGTCTTGAAGTCGACCCAGCGCAGCGCGCCGAAACGGGCAAGCGCTTGCGCCTAAATCTTGCCAAACCGATTATCGCGTTCTGCCCCGGCGCTGAATACGGTCCCGCCAAGCGCTGGCCTGTCCGGCATTTTGCAGCGCTCGCAAAATTGCTTGTCAAGGAGCAAAACGGCGGCTATCAGATATGGTTATTCGGCTCGCAAAAAGACCATGCCATTGCTGAGCAAATAAATGCGTTATCCGGCAACGTTTGTGTGAATCTTGCGGGTGCGACCCAACTCGATGAGGCGATCGATTTATTGAGTCTGGCCACACAGTTGGTGACCAACGATTCCGGCCTGATGCATGTTGCCGCTGCCGTCGGCGTGCCCGTCACCGCTCTATATGGTTCAAGCTCACCAAAATTTACGCCACCGCTTTCAACAAAAGCAAAAGTGATTTCACTCAAGCTCGTATGCAGCCCATGCTTTAAACGCGAATGCCCGTTGGGTCATTTCAAATGCATGAACGACCTGCAACCCGATCTGGTGTTTGAGCACTTGAAGCACACGGTATGGCAACGCGCCACTGACAACGTGACTTATTGAGCGCGTGACATAACCGCAAAACTCATCTGCGCCCAGCTATCTGTGTAGTCCACTACACCGTTAAGCCGAATCCAGAATTTGGCATTTTCGGATGCGTCTGAAGAAATCTTTAGCACCGTACCGACGGTGAATGACTGCCCCGAAATCACCAGCGAATGGGAAATGCCGCGGCTGGTGTCGCGCGGCAACAACAGCGCCTTGATGACTGGCGCGGATGCCGGACGAGCATGCGCGGTCTGCGGGCTACCAGTGGACGAATTTGGCGCCAAACCGTTGTGCGCAAGGTCGCTGTTGGAAATTTTGGTGCCGCGACGCGCCAGCTCGGCGATTTCCGCCGGCAGTAAACCCGTTGCAATGCCGGGCATCTGACCGATGTCAGAACCTGCTACCGAAGTTCGATTCATCGTCGGCGTTTTCGGTAGTCCGCCGCTGGTGCCAGGTGCCAGAGAAAGATGTACCACCTTCGGGTTATCGGCCAATGTTTCAATACCCAATTGCGGCTCGCCGGTTTCTGCGTTGCGCTGCCAGCGCACCACGCCAACCTGCCAAATCGGCGAACCGTTCGCGCGCAAACAAACCAATTTTCCCGCTTCAGGATCCTCCGACACTTTCTTCTTTCGAAGTCCATAGCCTGACGCACTTTCATTCTCAATCGACCAGTGTTCGAAAGAAAATTCGGGAGGAATACCCGAATCCGGTTTAGATTCTGCGTACAAAAGCTCGTTGATTGCATCCGCGCCGCATGCCACGCGCGCCACTTTCAAGCCTTCGCTTCCACGCTCTACGCGGCGCGCCGGCCTGGCCTTCACCCAGCCGCTCATCAGATGGCGAATCAAATCATCGCGCTGCACATTTGACAAACCGTGGGCAGGGTGTTGATAAGCGCCCTGCCGGGACTTAGCGCCTTGTTTGCCGACCTGAACCGTCCTGTTATCGACCGCAACTGTGTTGGAGGTCTCGCGCACCGACACGACCTTGAAACAAACTGCCGCTGTTGAAAAACAACGCATGCGGTCTGACTGCATTTGCGGATGAAACTGCGACGGCGGCAGATTACCTTCCATATCGAAACAATGCTGTTCGCCCTCAACGCTGGCTACAGGTGAAAATTCGACTAGATCGCTCCACTCCCCGCACCAGAAATAGGCCGCATCAATCATTTCAGGAGCAAGACCGGCTGGCTCGGCCAAACCAAACAAGATAATCCGCGCAAATTCCTGATGACAGGTCGTGCTGGCGCGGTCGTTGAGGGTAATTTTCTCGCGCACAAGGCCGCGTTTCTCAACAAATCTGTAGAGTCGATATAGACGACCCCACGATGTAGACGGCTCGCGTTTGTTGGCATAGCAATGCCAACGCATGGACAAACCGATCTGCACTATTGCTCGACACGCGATAGCCGGTAGGCGCTGTGCGCCCCGCGAGCCGGGCGGGTATTTGTGACGCCCTTCGTCCAGCAAATCACGATAAGCAATCGCGAGTCGGGTGGAAATCTGCGCCAACCTTCGCGCAAATGCGGCCCGCAGCCCCAAATTTCCCTGCCATTTTTCAGCAATGTCCGGTTGAAATAATTCGGTCAGAAGCGCTTCGATTTCTAGGTCTATCTCGACTAGCTGATCAAAGCGGTGACCAAATGCGCCCGCTGCATTTTGCTGAAAATTAACGATCTTCTCCATTTCACGTTTTAGCTGCGCATATAGCTCAGCGCCCGCGCCAAGATTCGATAGACCGGTGGAGTTAGTCGACGGCGCGTTACTGACGATATGGGTTTCGCTGCCACCCTCATGTACGGCACCCCCCAGCTTGCGCCCCAGCGTGCGCTGCCGCAATCCTTGGCGCAGGCCGTCCCACAAGCCTCGGAACCGGCTTTGGCGCACCGCAGAGTTGCGACCTGGCGTTTCATTTGAAGACATAAAGACTCATCCCGATATCACGCGATAAAGTTGTCAACTTTTCGCTATTTGCTCATTTCGCTTAATTATGAATCACCCGTGTGGTTTCATGTTCGCAATTTTGACCCTAACCGTGCAACCAAAATATCAACACAATATGCTTGGATTTGCTTCAAAGGCACGAGGCGGGACTTGTAACCCGCCTCGGCACAAATCAATTATTCATGCCGCGAATCATGATGGACAAAACGTCATTCAGCCTAATCCAAGCAATCCGCATTAAAATCGGGTTTTCTAAATTATTCGCCGCCCAACTAGCGTCACTGGAGACAAAACATGAAGACGACGTCATTACGTTTTTTTAGGTCGATCACTTTCCCGACAGCTTTCCTCGCCGCCATCTGTTCAGTGACTTTTGCGGTTCAGGCTGCACCTGCAGCAGCCAGCAAAACCAACAACGAGTTGTCACTTGAATACATCGCCGATATCGAGGCTTGGCGGGACAAGGTTGAAACCAGCTTAAGGCGGGACAATGGCTGGCTTACGCTTGCGGGCCGCTTCATCATGAAACCGGGCATCAATACATTCGGCGCGGGCAAAAACAACGACATCGTTCTGCCGCCTGAACTGAAGGGCGCCGGCCCCGACACAATTGGTGCCTTAATCGTGGATAAAGATGCGCTCACCGTGAAGCTCAAGCTTGCCGACGGCGTCTCAATGACCAGTGAGGGTGCGCCATTTTCAGGGGAACGTGTGATGAGAACCTCCAGCGAAAAACGCGATTGGGTCTCACTTCAGCGGATATCGATGCACATCATCGAACGAAACGGCACCTTTGTGCTGCGGTTGGCGGACAACGAATCCTTGGTACGTAAAAATTTCCCGGGCCGCCTATGGTATGAAGCGAAAGACCAATATGTAGTGGATGCAAAATTTATTCCGTATCCGCCCGGCCGGACGCTATCGATTGTGAACATCATCGATGAAATTTCGGAAGAGCCCAGCCCCGGTTATGTCGAATTTAAACTCAAAGGCAAGACCCACAAAATGGACGTGATCGGTAACGACGACGGCCTGTTCTTCGTGTTTCGCGATGGCACTTCCGGCGACACCACTTATCGCCCCTCGCGCTTCCTGTTTGTCGAAACGAAGCCCGCACCGAATACCACTTTCAAACTCGATTTCAACAAAGCCTATAACCCGCCCTGCGCTTTTTCGGAATTCACCACCTGCCCACTGCCACCGAAGCAAAACATCATGCAGACAAGGGTAGAAGCAGGCGAGAAATATCGTAAGAAAGGCTAGGCGGCTAAATTGCCGTATTGCCGTATCGCCGAATAGCTCAATAGCTGAACGACTAAATACCTGCTACGGAAGCGCCTGACATGAATCATGCCACATCAAAAATTGACGGCGAAGTAGCCGTCATCACGCTCAATAACCCGGAAAAGCATAATGCCTTTGATGACGTATTGATTGCCGATTTAACCGCTGCACTGGTTGAGATGGAGCAGGCGACTGAAGTGCGGGTTGTGGTCATCGCGGCGGCAGGTAAATCGTTCTCTGCGGGTGCCGATCTCAATTGGATGAAGCGTATTGCCGGCTACTCGCCAGAGGAAAATTTTCGTGACGCGATGGGTCTGGGCACACTGATGAAAACGCTGCACGGTTTGAAAAAGCCCACGATCGCGCGCGTGCAAGGTGCCGCCTATGGTGGCGGTGTTGGCTTAATTGCGTGTTGCGATATCGCGGTCGGCACGCTCGCCGCGGCATTTTCTCTGTCTGAGGTGAAGCTGGGCCTCATTCCTGCGGTCATTTCACCTTACGTCATTGGCGCCATTGGCGAGCGCGCGTCGCACCGTTTTTTTCTTACCGCTGAGAAATTTGATGCCCGCGAGGCGCACCGGCTGGGCTTGTTGCACGAAGTTTTATCTACTGACGTTGAAATGGATACTGCGATTGGCGAATTGTGCAAAGCGCTGTTGGCTGGCGGCCCGAACGCACAGGCAGCGTCAAAGTCACTCATCGCAGCCGTCACCAATCGTCCTTTAGATGATGATCTGGTGGCAGAAACCGCGCAATGTATTGCCCGAGTTCGCGCCAGTTCGGAAGGTCGCGAGGGTCTAGCCGCGTTTCTTGAAAAGCGTGCACCCATCTGGTCCGGTAAAACAACGTAGGAAGCCGTATAACCAAGAAAACTCCTCGCACAGGCGCACAGGCGCACGGGCGCTGGCCCAGCGATTTGCCGAACTGCTTACCTCCTATCAAAATCCAATTAATGCTCAGGCAACACTAAGGTAGAAAAATAAAAATGTTTAATAAAATTTTGATCGCCAATCGAGGCGAAATCGCCTGTCGTGTTATTCGCACCTGCAAGCGTATGGGGATCCGTACGGTTGCCGTTTTCTCAGAGGCCGACACAAATGCGCAGCATGTAAAGCAGGCGGATGAAGCGTACCTGATCGGCGGCCCGCGCCCGATGGATTCATATCTTAAAGGCGAAACAATCATTGAAGTCGCCAGCAAATCCGGGGCCGAGGCAATTCATCCAGGGTATGGATTTTTGTCGGAGAACGCAAAATTTGCCCGTGCCTGTGAAACCGCGGGAATCGTTTTTATCGGCCCGACCGTTGAGGCCATTGAAAAAATGGGCTCGAAAAGTGCCGCCAAGGCGCTGATGCAAACCGCCAAAGTACCCGTGGTGCCTGGCTATCACGGCGCCAATCAGGATCCCATTTTTTTGGCAAAGCAAGCTGATATTGTCGGCTATCCGTTGCTGATAAAAGCGGTGGCGGGTGGTGGCGGCAAGGGTATGCGTCTGGTTGAAAAATCCGAAGAATTTATTTCGCAGCTGGAGGCCGCACGGCGTGAAGCCAAGAGCGCGTTTGGCAATGATGATGTACTGATCGAGCGCTTCGTATTGGGCCCCCATCACATTGAATTCCAAGTTTTTGGCGACACCCACGGCAACTATGTTCATCTGTACGAACGCGAATGCTCAATCCAGCGCCGTCATCAAAAAGTCCTCGAAGAAACGCCTTCGCCGTATTTATCCGTTGATGAAAATATGCGCAAGAAAATGGGCGATGCGGCCGTTGCGGCCGCGCGCGCCATCGCCTATCGTGGCGCGGGCACGATTGAATTTATCGCCGGTGAGGATCGCGAATTTTTCTTCATGGAAATGAACACTCGACTGCAAGTTGAACACCCGATCACAGAAATGATTACCGGTGAAGATTTGGTGGAATGGCAGTTGCGGGTCGCGGCCGGTGAGCCCTTACCACTAAAGCAAAAAGAAATTATCACCGGCGGCCACGCGATTGAGGTGCGGATATGCGCCGAAAACCCGGCAAATGATTTCCTCCCTGAAACAGGAACAATGCATGTTTTTGCGACACCGACGATGGATGCAGAAGGCGATGTGCGCTTGGATACAGGCGTCGGGGCTGGCCCATTCGCAGGCGATGAAATCAGCATCCATTACGACCCAATGATTGCCAAACTCATTACTTGGGGTGGCGACCGGAACGAAGCGATTCGCCGCATGCAAATTGCTCTCGCCGAAACCGATGTGATCGGCGTTAAAACGAATCTAGGCTTTCTTCAACAGTTGGTCAGGCATCAGGCTTTTATTGATGGCGAAACCGATACTGGCTTCATTCGGCGTCACCGCGCAAAGTTAATGGCCGCTGAGACGGCCTGCCCGCCCGAGGCCCTGATTGCCGCATCGCTATTTGAGCTCGCCCGCGAGCAACAATCAGCAGCCAGCGGTGTGTGGGATAGAAAAACAGGTTGGTGGCTGAATCGCGGCGCAATGCGTGCGCTGGAGTTTCATACGGCAGGGATCACCGGAAATGATCAGTCCACAGATACCAACATTGAGATGGTCCTCATCAAATCTATCCCATCAGGCTACACCCTGAATATTCAGGGCCAAGAATTTGATGTCACTCGCCACTTCATTGAAGGCGATATCATCCAGTTCGCCGCAAATGGCGTGGTTCATCACGCCAAGGTTCTTGCGTATCAGGACCAATTTTCTGTATTGCTTTCCAGCACCCGCCATCATTTGCGATTAGTGGATCCTTTTCATTTTGAGACCAGTGGTGAAACCAATGATGGCCGTTTGACCGCGATGATGCCGGGCCGCGTCGTGAAAGTCATGGCCGATGCCGGCGATAAGATAAAAAAGGGGCAGGCGCTAATGATCATGGAAGCCATGAAAATGGAGCACACCATCGTTAGCCCGAGAGATGGCGTTGTCGAACGGGTTGCATTCAAAGTCGGCGATATGGTGCCGGCAGATGCTGTTTTGTTTGCGTTTGAGGAATGAGTCTGATCGCATTCATCCTAGTACGCATTCACGGGCGATGAACTATGGAACGTCAACCTCTGACAAAAAAGCAGGTTACGCGCAAAGGCGGTGTGGAATTAAGCTATGCCTGTAGCTTGGTCATGAGGCTTGTGCTCGAAAACGTTCCAGAACAAGTGATTACCAGCTACGCCTTGAACGGCTGATGTTCGTTTAATTCATCGACATAATTTTCAATGCCGCCCGTTTCGCGCCGAAGAAAATCTTCGACTGCTTTCGCAAACCGCGGCTCTTTCAGCCAATGCGCGGAGTGACATTTTACCGGCATGAAGCCGCGGGCAAGCTTATGCTCGCCCTGCGCGCCACCTTCAAATGTCTGGATGCCTCGCTCTATACAAAATTCGAGCGTTTGGTAATAACATGTTTCAAAATGCAGGCCAGACTGGAATTCAGTGGTCCCCCAATAACGCCCGAACAGAGTGGCGTGATTAAATAAATTCAGAGATGCGGCAATAGGTTTGCCGTCACGTATGGCGATGACCAGCAACATATTTTCAGGCATTTTTTCCCCAATCAAGCCGAAAAATTGTCGATTCAAATAGGGCGTCGAATGGTGCGCGCGGTAGGTGCCGTTGTAGCAGCGCGTAAAGAAATCCCAATCGGCGCCGCTAATTTCAGCGCCGGTTTTGCGTTCAAAAGTCACGCCTGCCTCGGCGACTTTTTTACGTTCCTGTTTGACCTTTTTCCGCTTGTCGTGGCTCATGGTGGCGAGGAACGCATCGAACGTGGCATAGCCTGCGTTTTGCCAATGAAACTGAACTGACGTGCGCGGCATAAATCCTGCCGTCATCAAGGCAGCATGGTCAGCTTCGGCAGGAAACAGTACATGTACAGATGACACTTCGGTTTGCGCCGTAATCTCTAGCAGACCTTGGATGAGTAATTGCCTATCTGTGTCCGTGACGGCCAGCATACGCGCGCCTGAGCAAGGTGTGAATGGAACGGCTGCGAGCAGCTTTGGGTAATATTCCAGTCCCGCCCGATGATAAGCCTCGGCCCATGCCCAGTCGAAGACATACTCGCCGTAAGAATGACCTTTCATGTAGAGCGGCACTGCACCTGCGAGGACGACGCGACCGGCTACGTCCCGCCATAGGGTGATGAATTGCGGCAGCCAGCCTGTTTTAGCGGTGGTGCAGTCGGCGTCAATCATTGATTGCAGAAACGCATGTTTTAACGTCGGGTTGTTATCAGCGAGCGTATCCCATTCAAGCGGGCTAACCTCTTTCAGGTCGTCGAGAACTTTGATTTCGTATTCACGCATTTTGGCTGTTCATTGGTTTCTGTAATCGTGTAAAAGAGATGGTTGCGCGAAAGGGACGTTATGGCTCGTGGATAGTTGTGCGTTCTTTTGAAGGCGATCATCGAAACCAACCTCTATCGTCGCCTATAATAATCGGTGTATTCACGTTACCCATAAAAGTATATTTCCCCTATGAAAATTGCCGTTGCTCAACTCAATCCATTCTTGGGTGACCTTGCCGGCAATGTTGAGCGAATGCTATCGGAAGCACGGCGCGCGGCTGCTGAAGGCGCTTCATTATTAGTAACACCCGAGCTATCCCTATGTGGCTACCCGCCCGAAGATCTCTTGTTTCGACACGATTTCCGGCGCGCATGCGCTGAGGCGCTAATCACCATGGCGTCAAAGGTATCGGGTATCAGTATTCTGGTGGGGCACCCACACGTCATTGGGGACCGGCTTTATAACGGCGTTTCGCTGCTCGAAAACGGGCAAATTGCAGGCACCTACCTCAAACAAAAATTGCCGAACTACCAGGTGTTTGATGAAGCCCGCTATTTCTCGACGGGTCATCAACCGTTCGTTTTCCCGCATCACGGCCTGAAGATTGGCGTGCTGATTTGTGAAGACGTCTGGTTTCCCGAGCCGGTGGCGGCCACTAAAGCAGCCGGCGCACATCTTATTGTGGTGCCGAACGCGTCACCCTATGATTTCCAAAAACTAAATGTTCGTTACGATGTGGTGCGCGCGCGCGTTGCTGAATCGGGTTTGCCAATTCTATATGCGCATATGACCGGTGGCCAGGACGAATTGCTGTTTGATGGCGCATCATTTGGCATTAACGTCGATGGAGGCGTGGGTTATCAAGAGCGAGAGTTTGAAGAAGCGCTCGGGTTTGTCGATTTTGCGGGCGGCAAGTTCAGCGGCGCTATTCACGCGCCCTTGTCAGTTGAGGCCAGTGTGTACCGCGCGCTGGTGGTCGCGCTGCGCGACTACGTTAACAAAAACAACTTCCCTGGCGTCCTGCTGGGATTATCAGGGGGCGTCGATTCAGCGATCGTATTGGCGATTGCGGTGGATGCGCTCGGAGCCGAGCGCGTGCAAGCAGTGATGATGCCGTATGAATACACGTCGCAAATTTCGCTCGACGACGCGCGTGAGATGGCCCGCATTCAAGGCGTGAGATATTCCGAAATGAGCATCAAGCCGATGGTCGATGCCTATACTGAATTGCTTGCTGAGTCATTCAAGGGGCGCAAAGCAGATGCCGCCGAAGAAAATATTCAAGCGAGAGTACGCGGCACGTTGCTGATGGCCCTATCCAATAAGTTTGGCTCGATGGTCGTCACTACCGGCAACAAGTCTGAGATGGCCGTAGGTTATTCGACGCTATACGGCGATATGGCTGGCGGCTATGCCATTTTGAAAGACGTCGCTAAAACGCTGGTTTACAGGCTGTGTCATTGGCGAAACCAGCAATCGCGGGTCATTCCAGACCGGGTAATTACGCGGCCGCCCAGCGCGGAGCTGCGACCTGACCAGAAGGATCAGGATTCACTGCCAGATTACGCGATCCTGGATCAAATCGTTGAACTGTTCATGGAGCAAGATCGCTCACCTTCCGAGATTGTGACGCTCGGATTTTTGCAGGAGGATGTAGAGCGCGTGACGAAATTACTCAAAATCAATGAGTACAAGCGCAGACAATCCCCCGTGGGCGCCAAAATTACCCGGCGCGCATTTGGTAAAGACTGGCGTTACCCGATAACATCCAAATACAATCCAATCTAGGGGGAAATATGAAAAAAATTGAAGCAATCATCAAACCATTCAAGGTCGACGAAGTTCGCGAGGCGCTGATGGAGTTGGGTGCCTCCGGATTGACGGCGACCGAAGTAAAAGGCTTTGGTCGACAAAAAGGCCACACCGAGCTTTATCGCGGCGCGGAATATACGGTTGATTTCCTGCCCAAAATTAAAATTGAAGTTATTCTTAATGATGATATGGTCGATAAAGCAATTGACGTGATTATAAAAGCCGCGCGCACGGGCAAGATCGGTGACGGCAAAATTTTTGTAACTGATGTGGGCCGCGTCGTACGTATTCGGACGGGTGAGACTGATGAAGACGCGGTTTAATAAGCTGACGCTAATGTAAACAAGCGTGTTCGATGTGGTACTGTGTTTTGGACATTGATTCGTGGTTACTTTCGCTTGGCGCACGCTGGTTTCAGTCACTGATGACGTTAAGGCATTAAAAATTTGAGAAGGGAGAAGTGATGTTATTAGGTCTTTTTTATATCTTTGCGATTGCGTGCATCATTTTTTATTACACAGGCCACCTAAAGCGATGGCGTGCGGAATGGATATTGATCGTGCTGGCAGTGGCAGTTTTTCCAGCGGTGCTGTTTTTATAAGCACAGTCGAAAAACCAAAAAACCCGCTTATATAGAGCGGGTTTTTTTACGTCTCTCAATGTAAATTGGACAGAAACGCTTCGTTGTTTATCGTTTGAGGTGGTTAATTCATCAGCGGGTTTTGCTTGTAAAACGCTTTAAGTTGCGCATAGACCGCCGGGTAGCCTTCAGCCAAATGTGCAGGCCTCTCAAAAAACGTTTCTGAAGCCACCGCAAAAAATTCTGCGGGACTCTGGCTACCGTAAGGATCAATCGGTAAAGGCTCAGCTACATTAGCCTCAAAATGAGGAGAATGCTGAGTTACCTGAGCATGCACGTCCCCAGCATCCACACGCTTGCAGAAGTCCAGATACGCGCCCATAAAATCGCGTTTCCACGCCGCCGAACTCATGCCTTTATGCAGCGGTGGAAACCCATTCGCGTTGCCGTTGCGCATGTCCAGCTTGTGCGCAAATTCATGAATAACCACATTATGCGCATAGCGTCGGCGATCGCCGGTGCTTGGCGGAGCGACATCTTCGTATGACAGCACAACCGGCCCGCCGAGCCATGCCTCCCCTGACAACACGTCGCGGCTCGTGTGCACCAAACCATGATGGTCAGTGATCTCGCGCTGGGGTGAAAATTTACCGGGATAAACAATCACTTCAGACCAATCGTCAAATTGGTTAATGCCCAATTCCAATACCAAGAGGCTCGCTTGCGCTGCGATTTGCACCTGCATCAATACGGTGATGTCGAGACCAGCCACGCCTAGAATCGTCTTGCGCGACAAAAAGTCGGAAGCAATTAATCGCAAGCGCCGATGTTCTTCTTTTGTCAGGCGCTGTAATGAGCGGTATCGATCGGTCGCCTGCCGCCAAAGTGCCTCGTCAATCAACGGCACGGCCTTCGCGGTAGCCCGTTTAGCTCTGCGGTAAGTCGAGCGAATTTGGTCAATCAACGCGTTAAACATCCGGATTTACATTGTCTGCACTAGTTTAGTTTTACGATATGTGCGGCCAATTTTCCAACACTCAATGGCGCGCATCCCTCGGCTTTATTGTTGATGATTACAAACGCCGGATGATTCGCCTCTACCGCGCGCAAACAAGCCGCGGCCAGACTGCTGCGACTTTCAAGATCTTCGTCCACCAATCGATTAAATGGGAAGTAGCGCGTTTTTGCATCGGCGTATTTGAAACCTGAGTGCAGGCTCCACCGCGCGACAAATGCGCCTGGCTCCATGATTCGATTCATCAGTTCAATTTGCTGGTGTGGTGCAGGCATATTGGCATGGCTTGCCACACACAGCTTCACGCCGGTGGTCTTAAGGCACATTAAAAACCGCTCCGTCAGCAATTCAGGGTCGCGAATTTCAACCGCATATAAAAAACCTGGTGGCAGCGCTTTTAGAAAACGATAAAGTCTATTGATCCACATGTCAGGCTGTCGGGTTTGATGGCGACCCTGCGGCGGGAATTGAAACACCAGCGGGCCGGTGTTTATGCCAAGCCCTGTCGTCGCTGGGGCGATGAACTCGTTGATTGCGTATTCGATGTTGAGGAAGTAAGGGCTGTCACTGAACCTACCCTCATCAGAGCGCACATAGGAACTGGTCAGCGCCATCGGTGCCTTAACCAGAAACCGAAAACCATCATCGACTTGGCTAGCGTAGCGCGCGTAATCGAGCTCGGGAATGGGGGCATAAAACGTCCGGTCAATGCCTACCGTACGGCATAGCGGATGTTGAGCATAGGCGGGTAAGCCGTCACGCGCCAGCTTTTGGTCTGAAAATGCCCCCGCGTAAATCAGGCCATTCCAGCCGGGGAATGACCAGGACGATGTGCCGAGATAAATTTTTTGCGGCAGTTTATGGGCGATATCAATTGATTCTGGCGAAGCAGGTGCCGCGGCAACAGCTGATTTTTTCGACTCGGTGCCTAGCTCATTTTTGCGCGAGTTAACGGTCTTGCCGATCTCGTTAAGATCCTTTACAGGTTCGCCAAATAAATCAAATTGAGTCGTCGGTCTGGACATGCCGTGGCTTTTCAGGAGGCGCGTTATGATTTAGGAATGTGACGTTTACACTTTAGAATAAGTGGTCAACAAATGGGAGATACCGCCTTGAAGTTTTTTCTTTCTGCCAGCATTTTTGCGTTTTTCGCAGCATTCACGAGCCTGTCAAGCTACGCAGCAAGCACGGACATCATCATTCAAGGCAAGGTCGTTACCATGAACGATGCGGGTGACGTGTTTCCGGACGCACGGGTTTGGCTGCGCGACGGAAAAATTTTCGCGATCCTCAAGCGTGGTGAGCCGCTGCCGCCCGAAGCGAATAAAATTCCCGTGATTAACACCAATCGCGTAATTTATCCCGGCATGATCGACCTGCATAACCATCCCGAATACGCACATTATCCGTTGTTACCGGTCACCCGAAAATACAAAGATCGTTATGAATGGCGCTGGTACGACGATGACTATAACAAGCGCATCACATTTCCGCAGCAGGTGCTGGCTAATGCCAATTATTATGACCTCGGCCTCGAAATCGGTCGTTATGGCGAATACAAAGCGTTGGTGGGCGGCACGACTTCATTGCAGGGAGGGCGTGTTGGCCAGCCATACGCGAAGAGCGAATGTCTGGTGCGAAATATCGAAACATCAGCCGTGGCATCGCGCCTCGCCAGCAGCCGCGTCGATATCGGCCGTGATGCGGAAGAGTGGAAAAAAATTCAGGAAGAATACGCCAAGGGCATGCTCGTCGTGCATCTCGCCGAAGGCCCGAGTGCAAGAATGGCGGACGAATTCCGCTATATCAAGCAAAGCGGATTGTTAGGCCCGAATTTGATTGCAATCCATGGTGTGGGGCTGACCGAGCCACAGTTAAAAGAGATGGCGGATGCAAAATCAAAACTGGTCTGGTCGCCGCTATCCAACTTTATTTTATATGGCAAGACCGCCAATATTGATGCGGCGCGGCGGTCCGGTATTTCCATCAGCATCGCTCCCGATTGGGCTCCCTCCGGTAGCAAGTCTATTTTGGGAGAATTAAAAGCCGCTGACTTAGTGAATAAAAATGAATTAAAAATGCCCTTCACGGATCGTGAATTAGTCGAAATGGTCACGCGTCGCCCGGCGGAGGCGATGAACTGGACTGACAAGTTGGGCCAAATCCAACCGGGCTTTTTAGCGGATTTGATCGTTGTGGATAGTTCAGCTGACACCGCAGGCTCCCCATATCGCAATCTGATTAATGCCACTGAAGATAATATTGCGCTGGTCTTTGTACGCGGCGAAGCGCTGTACGGTGATGCCATCCTGTTACAGAATGCCCGGGGCGGATTCAGTGGTTTGGAGTCGCTAGCGAGGCCACAAGCAACGCTTAGCGCGCCCGATGCAGCGCTGAAGCCACGGCGTGAAAAGGCAATTGCACCTAACTGCCCCGACACAGCTCTCCCGCTCATGAGCGTCAAGGATACCGCCGCGCGCTTGCAGGAGGGCATGAAATTTGACGCGGGCTACACAGCCAGACGGGTTTCGATTGAGCAAATCACCCGCGATCTATTGTTATGCGGCGAGGCGAAACCGAGCGACCCCCCTACAGCAGACGACGCGAAACGGATGCTGGCCTGTCGCTTTGGATTGCCTTTTGAGGACACCACATTAAGCCCGTTGCTTACTATTGACGACACCAACTTTTTCACGCGACTAATGGCTAATCCAAATCTACCCGCATACATGAAAGCACTGCCTGACTATTACAAACCGTGATGGTCGGCCGTGATTTTCGTCACGGTGCCAAGCGCTCGATCTTCCATTGATTGCCTGAATTCTCTGCGCCCCCGGCGTTGTGGGTGTTGACGCTGTAAACAATTCGGTCGTGCAAGCGGCTTGAGCGACCTTGCCAAAATTCAAACCTATCGGGCACCAAGCGGTAACCGCCCCAATGCGGGGGACGGGGAGGTTTGAGCATGAATTTCGCGGCGTATTCAGCGGCACGTCCCACCAACACGGCGCGTGACGAGATGACTTCGCTTTGTGGAGACGCCCAAGCACCAATTCGTGATTCGAGCGGTCGCGAATTGAAATAGGCATCGCTATCTGCATCGCTTATTTTTTCGACCAGGCCCTCAATGCGCACCACACGTTCGAGTTCCACCCAGTGAAATTGCAGCGCCGCAAATTTGTTACCAGCCAGCTCGCGTCCTTTTCGGCTTTCGTAGTTGGTAAACCAAACCGGGCCGCGTTGATCAAACCCCTTGATGAGTACGATGCGTGTTGAAGGACGCTGTTCAGCGCCCACTGTCGCGAGCGTCATTGCGTTCGGTTCAGGTAACTGGGCAGCCAGCGCCTCATGCAACCATTTCTCAAATTGATCGAAGGGTGAATCTGATACATCACTTTTTGCAAGTGAAGCCACTTTGTAGTCTTTGCGGAGGTCGGCAATATTCATGGGTTTCGTTCCAGTAGAAAGGTTTTTTTCGCGAGCCGCGTAATGCTTTCGTCCATGTTTGAAGTCGCAATCTCAGCAAAAGCGATCCATTGAAAGCCCAACGATTCGCTACTGAGGGTGACGTTGCGATTTTTCGACACGACCAGATATCGAGCATCGTAATGCAGGTGTGCGGCTTCACCAAGGCGCTGCGGAATAGCATGAACATCAACGTCGAACAAGCCGGAGCCTGCTAGCGAAAGTTCACCTAGGCCAGTCTCCTCCATCGCCTCGCGTAATGCGCCTTCCGCGGGATTGACGTCGGTATCATCAAGATGTCCTCCCGGCTGCAGCCATCGATCAAGCTTGGCGTGGTGAAGTAGCAGCGCGTGCGTGCACTCGGCGTTAATGAGCCATGCGGCGGCGGTAACATGTCCCTCAATCGTGCTGCGTCGCCACCAGCCGCTGCGGTGACGCTCGATAAATAATATCGTATCGAGTCGATACGTTTCTTCTAATGCGCTAGCGCTCTTGTGGTGGCGCAACTGCGTCAGAAAGATATCGGTTGTGGATGCGTTCATGGAAAATTACTTGGATTATTTAATTGTTGTAACTTTGGCGTGGCAAATGAAAAATTCAAAATCAAAAGCGGTATTGATGAAGGTCAGTGACGAGATTTTTTCTGCTTTTAAGGACGAATTTTTTAGCGTAAGTTTCGTGAGCGGGCGGTTTAAAACAAGAGACACGACACAATGGCAGACCAATGTGGGGAAGATAGGTTTTTTCAGTCGTTGCACCAATACCACAGACACTTGCGCGCGCTTGCAAATAATGCGTTATATTTGCCCCGTGAGACGGAAATGCACTATGACACATCAGCGCACCGCCGCATGTTCCTAGGAACACTTCGACAATAGACTGGAGGATTTACATGGCTGCAAAGAAACCTGCTGCAAAGAAACCCGCCGCTAAGAAGCCCGCAGCGGCCAAGAAACCCGTTGCAAAAAAACCAGCTGCGAAAGCACCTGCGGCTAAAGCGCCTGCGGCAAAGAAACCTGCTGCAAAGAAACCCGCCGCGAAGAAGCCCGCAGCGGCAAAAAAGCCAGCGGTAAAGCGCACCCCTAACGCCGCGTTCATGAAGCCTATGACCGTTAGCGCTATGCTGGGCGCTGTCATCGGTACAACGCCAATGCCACGCACGGAAGTCACAAAGAAACTTTGGGAATACATCAAAAAGAACAAACTTCAAGACCCGGTTAACAAGCGCATGATTAACGCGGACGAGAAGCTCAAAGCAGTATTTGGCGGTAAAAAAGTTGTTTCAATGTTCGAAATGACAAAACTGGTCTCTGCACATTTGAAGTAAGCCGCATTGTTTCAAGCGGTTTTTGCTTCATGCAGTAATCAGCTAACCGGCTGCACGGCCTCCGTGCAGCCGGTTTGTTTTATGAACCAAGCGACCGCAGCCTGATTTGCGCCCGGTTCTCCGCTTCATCTCGCTTGGTTCCCGACTTCTTCGCAGGCGGCATATAGCGTCAAGCGGCCCTAAGCTATCCCCGACCAGCTATGTGCTACCGGAAGTTTTTATATAAGCCGCCAAAAAATATTAATAACGTATCCCGGAGGTTTCCGTGCAAGCATCTAAAAGTGCCATTACAAATCACACCGTTCGGCTTGTCGCCCGCCCGGTAGGCAAGCCCAAACGCAGCGACTTTACGTTCACCGATGAGCTACTTCCAGCGATTCGAGACGGCGAAATGCTCTTAAAGGTGGAGTATCTATCGCTGGATCCGGCGATGCGCGGCTGGATGAACGACGCAAAATCTTATATTGCGCCGGTCGAACTCAATGCTGTGATGCGCGCCGGCGGTGTCGGAAAAGTCGTGGAATCTAAGCATCCAAAGTTCGCGGCGGGCGATTATGTCTCGGGCATGATTAACGTGCAGACCTATTGCATTACAGACGGCAAAGGCTTCACGAAGGTCGATCCTTCCCTAGCGCCGCTCACCACCTATTTGAATGTCTTGGGTATGCCTGGCATGACCGCCTATTGGGGTCTGATGGACGTTGGTCAACCAAAGGCAGGCCAGACGCTGGTGGTGTCTGGCGCCGCGGGAGCCGTCGGTTCAACCGTTGGGCAAATCGCAAAAATAAAAGGTTGCCGGGTGGTAGGCATCGCCGGCGGCAGAGACAAATGCGATTACGTCGTGGATACTTTAGGTTTCGACGCGTGTATCGACTACAAAGCCGGAGACATCAAGCAAGCGCTTAAATTAAATTGCCCAAGCGGCGTTGACATTTATTTCGACAATGTTGGGGGAGATATTCTTGATGCGGTGTTAACGCGGATCAATGTGCACGCACGCATCGTCATCTGTGGTGCGATTTCTCAATACAACAATACCGCGGCCGTTAAAGGCCCGGCAAATTATTTATCACTGCTGGTAAATCGCGCGCGCATGGAAGGGATTGTTGTTTTCGATTACGCGCCGAAATATAAAGAAGCGGCAATTGAGATGGGCGGCTGGCTGGCGACGAAGAAAATGATCTCGAAGGAGCATGTGGTCGAGGGCATCGACACTTTTCCTGAAACGCTGATGAAGCTCTTCAGCGGCGAGAATTTTGGCAAGCTGATATTGAAGGTCTAGGCGTACATTTGTCTCTCTAACGGGTGTGGCGGTGGTCGTTGTCAGCCATTTTTCCAATTTGGTTTACGCTTTTCCAAAAACGCACTCACGCCTTCACTCTGATCTTCGAACTCAAAAAGATCCATAAATCGTTCGCGTTCCAGTGCCAGCCCCGCGCGACGGGGGATGCCATTTCGAGCGTTATGTATAAGTGATTTGCAAAATTCGACTGACTTGGGTGCCAGGCCTGCCACGCGTTCTGCCATGGCTTTTGCGGCATCGAGCGACATGCCTTTTTCAACGACCTCTTCAACCAAACCGATTCGTAATGCGGTTTCGGCATTTACACGTTCACCGGTCAGAATGATGCGCTTCGCCCACCCTTCTCCCACCAGAGCGGGCAGGTTTTGTGTGCCGCAGCCGCCCGGCAGCAGGCCGACACCCGCTTCGGGCAGCGCCATTTGAGCATGTGTTTCGGCAATACGCATATCGCACGATAGCGCGCATTCCATGCCACCGCCCATCGCATAGCCGTTCACCGCGGCAATGGTGACAAAGCGCGCATTCATCCATGCTTCGAACGCTTCGCCGAAAGCGCAAATAAAGGCGCGCGCGTTTGATTTATCGGCGGCGCTGTCAATTTTGAAGCGCTTTAAATCCGCGCCGGCAGAGAAAAATTTTTCACCCGCACCCGTAATCACCGCCGCAAAAATATTGCGATTCGCTTCCAACTCATGCGTTAGCGCTTTAAGCGCACGCAATGATTCCGGTGTCCATGTATTAGCAGGCGGATTATCAATGGTGATGATGCACGTGTGATTTTCAATAGCATGCTTAATCATTGCGGGTCTTTTTTGTATAGTTTGATAATGCTCGAAAAATCCAGGCCGCCGTTGCCGTTTCCCGAGTGCATTTGGTACAGCTGCTGGGCAGCCGCACCCAACATAACGGGATGCTTCGCGGCCTTCGCAGCTTCGGTCACGAGCGTTAAATCTTTCAACATTAAATCGACGCCAAATCCGCCCGTATAGCCACGCGACGCAGGCGAATTTTCCAGCACGCCCGGATAAGGGTTGTAAGTGTCTGAACTCCAGCAGCGTCCGCTCGAGGTATTCGCAATCCCCGCAAATATTTTTGGATCCATGCCAAGGGTCGCCGCGAGCGACATGCCTTCAGCGGTCGCAATCATCTCGATTGCCAGCATCATATTGTTGCAAATTTTCGCGACCTGACCATTGCCCGCGCCGCCGCAGTGAACAATGTTTTTGCCCATGCATTCCAGTATGGGTTTGGCTTTGTCAAAGTCCGCTAAATCTCCACCAACCATGAAGGTCAGAGTGCCCGCCTCCGCCCCGCCGGTGCCACCCGAAACCGGCGCGTCAATCATGCAAAACCCTTTCGCTTTGGCATCAAACGCGACGTCGCGCGCAGTGTGTGGGTCGATCGTGGAGGAGTCGATCAGTAGTGTTCCCGCGGCGGCATGATCGAGCACGCCACCAACATAAACGCTTTTAACATGGGGTGACGATGGCAACATGGTGATGACGACATCGACGCCTTCCGCACATTTCCCCGCGGAGGTGGCATGCTCCGCGCCCAAGTCAGTGAGCTTTTTGATCGCGTCGGGCACCATGTCGAAAACTTTGAGCGTATGGCCATGCTTCAACAAATTTCGCGCCATCGGCCCACCCATGTGACCCAAGCCAATAAATCCAATTTTCATTCGTACCTCAAAATCATTAATAGCGCCAGTAATAGCTCACGTAAACGGCAAAGATCGCAACTAAAATAGTTACAACGACGACGATACTAAACAACCACTCAGCCCACTCCGTCGTTCCTATCAATCGCCCATTGCGGCGCCACTCCTTTTTCTTTCGCGCACGAAAATCGCGAGAGAAAAAATATAGGAGACCAACCGCCGCGGCCCACATGACCCCGATGCCAGTAATCACGGAACTAATTGACTCCACCGCAAAATTACTTCAGGGAGATCGTCGTATTCACTCCCGTATTTACCGACGAATCATCAAACCACCGCTCGGTAACCGTTTTCGTCTGCGTATAAAACTGGATGACCTGCTTTCCATAAGGGCCTAAATCGCCCAGCTTTGAACCGCGCGAACCGGTGAAGCTGAAATATGGAACGGGCACGGGAACCGGCACGTTGATGCCCACTTGGCCGACGTCGATTTCGTTTTGAAATTTACGCGCCACCGCGCCAGACTGCGTGAAAATTCCGGTGCCGTTGCCGTAGGGATTGGCGTTAACCAGCGCGATGGCGTCGTCAAGCGTATCCACGTTTACGATCACCAACACCGGCCCAAAAATTTCCTCATCATAAATTCGCATGCCCGGCTTTACGTCCGAGAAAATGGTCGGTGCGATAAAGTTACCCTTCTCGTAACCGGCAATAACAGGATTGCGACCATCCAACTCCAGCTTTGCTCCTTCTGCAACACCTTGCGCGATGAAGCCCTCAATGCGCGATCTGGCGGCTTTAGAAATCACCGGTCCAACATCGGTCCCTGGAACGATGCCGGCATTGACCTTGAGCGTTTTGGCTTTGGCGACAATATCGGGTATCCACTTATTCGCCTCACCCACCACCACCACCACTGACGTCGCCATACAGCGCTGACCCGCGGCGCCAAACCCCGCTCCTACGAGCGCGTTTAGCGAGTGTTCTTTATTTGCGTCAGGCATCACCACCGCATGATTCTTAGCGCCCATCATGCACTGCGCTCGCTTGCCGTGATTGCTCGCGAGCTTATAAACGTGCTCGCCCACATGACAGGAGCCGACAAACGACACGGCTTGAATTGTTGGATGGGTGCAAAGTGCGTCCACGACTTCTTTGCCGCCATGAATCACGTTTAAAACACCGGCGGGCACGCCCGCTTCCATCGCTAGTTCAGCCAGAAGCATGGTGGTCATCGGATCTTGCTCCGATGGTTTTAGTACGAATGTATTGCCGGTCACGATCGCCATCGGAAACATCCATAGCGGAATCATCGCCGGGAAGTTAAATGGGGAAATTCCAGCACATACACCGATCGGCTGACGAATAAAATAAGTATCGATTCCGTTGGCGACGTTCTCAGCAATTTCGCCCAGTGACAATGTGCCAATCGAGCAGGCGTGTTCCACGACTTCGAGGCCGCGAAACACGTCACCCTCGGCATCGGGCAAAGTCTTGCCCTGCTCGGCCGTTAAGCAGGCCGCAAGTTTTTTCATATCACGGCGAATCAGCTCTTGCAGTTTCAGCATGATGCGGGCCCGCGCGCCGATCGGCGTGTTTTTCCATGTTTTGAACGCGTCTGCCGCGGTGGAGATGGCAAGGTTAATTTCGTCTGCTGTGGCAAACGGCACGCGCGCCAATACTTCCTGCGTCGCCGGATTGACAACATCCTTCCAAACCTTGGTTTTTGATTCGATCAACTTACCGTTGATCAACAGCTTGACGGTTTGGGTTGCAGTGGACGTGGTGGAAGATGGTTCGAGTACGGCTGACATGGTTGATCTCCTATTAGCGCAGCGGGTCAAAAAATTATCTTATTAATTTTAGGCCGAATCCATCTTGCCTGCAGGCTCGTACCTTACTTGGCGTGCATAAACGTTCGTTACTTTAGGTTACAAATTGAATTTGTGACACGACAAAATTTCAAGCGTCCATGCGTCAACCAGATGAAAATACGCAGCGTTTAGCGGTTGTTGGTCACTAACCAGGAGGCAATATGAATAAGCGTCGTTTAGGTGTTTTTACCGCCATGTCAGCTGTGGGTCTGTTGTCAGTGGGCGCATCTCTTGCCGCAAGCGCCAATCAATATGGCTCAAATGTACAATATGACAATGCCCAAGTTATCTCATCCACCCCTGTTTATGAACGGGTTTCTGTGCCGCGTCGCGAATGCTACAACGAACAAGTGACCGCCTATGATGAACGCCGCAGCAGCCGCGTTGTTTATGACGACCAATATCGCTATCGCGACAATTACCGAGACAACAACCGCGGTATTGGCCCGGGGACGGTTTTAGGTGCGGTTCTCGGTGGCGCGATAGGCCATCAATTTGGCAATAGCAGTGGTGGCCGCGATCGCGGCACTGCAGCAGGCGCCATCATCGGCGGTTTGATTGGTAATGACGCAGAAAACAACGGCTACCGTCGGGCCTCAGCACCGCGTGAATATGTCGAAGTTGAGCGTGTTCCGGTTACCCGCGATGTACAGCGTTGCCAGACCGTTGCCGATTATCGTGATGAGATTCGCGGCTATGATGTGCGCTACCGTTATCAGGGCCGCGAGTACAACACCCGGATGAATTACGATCCAGGCTCAACGCTGCAAGTAGAAGTCGGTGTGCGTCCCACCTATCGTCAGCCGGCGCCCAGCTATTCCCGGCCGTATTAAGTTATAGCAAACAACTAAAAGACCGCTGCGTAGAAATACGCAGCGGTCTTTTTTCATATCGAAGTTTGAAATTAACTTCGGCACCCATCCTGACATTTGCGTCATGGCATTGAGCGTAGGCGGGACGCATCCCAAAAATTTAAGCATTCCCAATCGGATAAGATGCGGGAACCCTAGCAAACACGGACTTCTTCACTCCTTTTAGTCGCATAACCCCCGCCGACACTAGTGTTTTGACTTTAGCTATAGCCGCTTTCCGCTTGCGGTATCGAAGAAATACAACTTGTCTGGCGACGCAATAACGCTTAACGATTCGCCGTTCGAATAGCGCGCGTGGCCATCGACTCGAACCACCACAGCGTGACCTGCAATTCGTGCATGGATCAGTGAATCCGCGCCGAGCGCTTCGGCGCTTTCCACGCGCAATGGTAATCCAGGTGCGCGAGTTGCTAGCCCAAGGTCACTGATGGTGAAATGCTCCGGGCGCACACCGAGCGTGACCGCCTGCCCGATGGCGAATTTCTCAAGTCGCGCAGGCGATAACGCCATGTGAATATCGCCGCCAATATCGATGCCCGATCCGGTTATCTTCCCTGGCATAAAATTCATCGCGGGCGAGCCAATGAATCCCGCCACAAACACGCTCGCCGGATTATCGTAAACCTCCATCGGCGCACCAATCTGCTCGACTCGACCTGCATTCATCACGATCATCCGATGCGCCAGCGTCATCGCTTCAACTTGGTCATGCGTGACAAAAATACTGGTAGTTTTTAATTCGCGCGACAGCTTTTGAATCTCCAGCCGCATCTGCACGCGCAACTTCGCATCCAGATTAGAAAGGGGCTCGTCAAACAAAAACGCCGCCGGTTCACGAACAATCGCACGCCCCATCGCCACCCGTTGTCGCTGCCCGCCCGACAACTCGCGCGGCTTGCGCTGAAGCAAATTGCCCAGCTCAAGAATCTTCGCCGCTTTCTGTACGCGGGTTTCAATATCTGCATCTGATAATTTCCGAATCCGCAAACCATAAGCCATGTTGTTGTACACCGTCATGTGGGGATACAAGGCGTAGTTCTGAAACACCATCGCAATATCGCGGTCTTTCGGCTCCAATTTATTAACCACGCGGCCATTGATCGACACCTCGCCATCGGTAATCTCCTCAAGGCCCGCGATCATTCGCAATAAAGTGGACTTCCCACAGCCTGAAGGGCCGACGATGACAATGAATTCACCATCAGCAATGTCGGCATCCACACCATGCACAACAGCGTTATTGCCGTAGGATTTTTTGACGTTTTTTAGGGAGATGGTGGCCATTTTTTAAGTAACTTGCGATTGAGATGACAAAGTCCTCAGATGCGCTTCCAATTTCGCAAACTCATTATTTGGCATGCATCTTGAGCCATAACTGCGCTGGAATACCCGTCAATTCTAGGGTTTCAATGTCTCGATAGACAAGTCGCGCTTTCGTCTCAATGAAAGGAAAGCACCGATTGCTGCGTATCCAACCAAAACTAAAATTACCGCTTCCAACCATACAGCGTAACGAAGATGAGCGAAGGCACCAAGCCATGAAAGCATGCCTGTTGATCTGGGTATTCGAATTCTCTCTTGCACGAAAGGCAGAACCAACCCGACGGCTAGGAAAATGAAGCCCGAGAAAAGCGTGCCCCACATGGCAATATCGTCCCAACGCGACCAATATCGCTCGAAATTTTCGTCGTTGACGTTTCTACGCATAGAAGGCGCTGTACCAACAAGCGTAGCGAGCGCCCGGGCTGGAAGGCGCGCGCTCGCAGACAGTACCTTTTGTACGGCAAGAGCGCGCAACGCCCCAGCTCGGACGCGCAGTAGCTTGTTGGGGCAAAGTTGTCATTTCTCCGTCTCCACCAAGCCCTTAACAAACCACCTCTGCATCAATATCACCACCAACGCTGGTGGCAACATCGCCAAAATCGCAGTCGCCATCACCAGATTCCATTCCGTCGCCGAATCGCCGCCCGCGATCATTCGTTTGATTCCAATCACCGTCGTATACATCGATTCATCGGTGGTCACTAACAGCGGCCACAAATATTGATTCCACCCGTAAATAAACTGGATCACAAACAGCGCGGCGATACTGGTTTTTGAGAGCGGCAGCACCACATCGAAAAAGAATCGCATCGGTCCGGCACCATCAATGCGTGCCGCCTCAGCCAGTTCGTCCGGGATGGTCATAAAAAATTGGCGGAATAAAAATGTTGCCGTGGCGGAGGCGATCAGCGGCAGCGTTAGACCCACATATGAATTCAACATGCCCAAATCAGAAACCACTTTGTAGGTCGGCAAAATGCGCACTTCCACCGGCAACATCAGCGTGATAAAAATCATCCAAAAGAAAAAATTCTTCAGCGGGAAGCGGAAATAAATGATCGCAAATGCGGAAATAATCGAGATCGCAATTTTGCCAATCGCAATCACCATCGCCATTACGAATGAGTTCAACATCATTTGACCTACCGGTGCGGCAGACCCGCGGGTTGATCCTGCGGTGAGTACCCGCGTGTAGTTGTTCATCAACTGATCGCCGGGCAATAGCGGCATCGGCGCTTGCAACACCTGTTCCATCGTCAGCGTCGAGGCGATAAACGTGATGTATAGCGGGAAGGCGACCACCAACACGCCGAGGGTCAACACGACGTAATAAAATGCAGTCATCCACGGACGATTCTCTACCAAGATTTTTCAACCCTCAATATTGCACCTTGCGCTCAACGTAGCGAAACTGGATGACCGATAAGGCAATCACGATAATCATCAAAATCACCGACTGCGCCGACGAGCCGCCCAGGTCGCCGCCCTTGAACCCATCTGCATAAACTTTGTAAACCAGAATCTGCGTGGCCTGCGCGGGGCCGCCCTGCGTGGTCGCATCGATCACACCGAAGGTATCAAAAAACGCGTAAACAATATTCACGACCAGCAGAAAAAACGTGGTCGGCGATAACAGCGGAAATACAATCGTCCAGAAGCGGCGCGCGGGGCTGGCACCATCAATAGCCGCAGCCTCCATCAGCGATCGCGGAATGGATTGCAGACCCGCCAGGAAAAATAAAAAGTTGTAACTCACCTGCTTCCAGACCGCCGCGATTACTACCAAAATCATCGCGTGATTGTCATTCAGCAAAAAATTCCAAGGGATATTCCATTGCTTCAATACATAGCCCAAGATACCAATCGAGGGCGCAAACAGGAATCCCCAAAGCACACCCGCAATCGCAGGAGCGACCGCGTAAGGCCAGATCAACAACGTTTTGTACGCAAACGCGCCGCGCACAATCCGGTCTGCGGCTACCGCCAGCAAGAGTGAGAACGAAAGACCCAGACTCGCCACTAATACGCTAAAAATCGCGGTGGTGCGAAACGAAACCAAATAATTTTCGTCAGCAAATAGCGCTTTAAAATTGTCGAAACCGACGAACTGGGTGTTGAGACCAAAGGCATCCTGCAGCAACGTCGATTGATATACCGCTTGGAATGCCGGCCAAAAAAAGAACACGACCGTAATGATGATTTGCGGGGCTACCAGGACATACGGCAGCCATTTACTGCGGAAGACGACGCGTTTTTCCATTTTTATGCGTAGCGCAGCACTAGTGATCCATAAACAAAGTTTGTCACTCCGAACGGGCTTTTATAAGAAATCTGCTTTTCGTCAACGCTTTAAAATTTCAACAACAGATTCCTCGTATGCGCTGATTAGCATGACCGTATTCACTTTTTTTACTTTGCTAATCGAGAAACAAAGCAAATGAACCGTCATTTCAACTCCCCTTATTCGCCGCCTCAAACTTCCTTAAAATCTCATTCCCGCGCCGCACCGCATCATCCAGCGCCGCTTTGGGTTCTTTTTTTCCGGAGAATACGGCTTCCATTTCTTCTTCAATCACCTCGCGGCCCTGTACAAAATTACCGAACCGGATACCTTTGGAATTTGCGGTCGGCGGCTTGTTAGTGAGTTGCTTCACTGCAATATCGGCACCGGGATTCTTTTCATAAAAACCTGATTTACGAGTCATTTCATAGGCCGCCATCGTGATCGGCACATAGCCGGTAGTGGTGTGCCATTCCATTTGCACTTCAGGTTTCGAAAGGTAAGCAAAAAACTTTGCGACGCCTTTGTAGGCATTGTTGGTTTTGCCGCCCATCACCCACAGCGATGCGCCGCCAATGATTGAATTTTGCGGCGCGCCGGCAACATCATCGTGATAAGGAATGAAATTGACAGACCAATCAAATTTGGCATTCTTACGGATATTCGCCTGCGCGCCCGTGCTGGAGGTCAGCATCGCGCATTCGCCGGTGTAAAACTTCGCTTCCGCCTGATTGGTGCGACCCGCATAAATAAACGTACCTTTTTTCGACATCTCGGCAAGCATCGTTAATTGCCTTACGTGCAGCGGCGTATTGAACTGAAATTGAGTATCAGTGCCCGCCATGCCATTCTCTTTGCTCCCCATCGGCACGTTATGCCATGCGCTGAAATTCTCGATATTCATCCATGATGGCCAGCCGGTGGTGTAGGGGCAGGCTTCGCCCGCAGCTTTTAATTTATCTGCCGCTGCGTTCACTTCCTTCCATGTTTTCGGCGCCTTGTTAGGATCGAGTCCCGCTTTCTTGAAGGCATTTTTATTAATGTAATAAACAATGGTGGAACTGTTGAACGGGAACGAAAGCATATCGCCCTTGCTATCCGAATAGTAGCCACCAACCGCCGGCAAATAGGCTTTTTTATCAAACGGCTCATCGGCGTCTTTCATCAGCTTTGCGACCGGCACAATCGCGCCCTTTGCGGCCATCATCGTCGCCGTGCCTACTTCAAAAACCTGCAAAATATGCGGCGCGTTTCCGGAGCGGTAAGCGGCGATGGCAGCGGTCATCGATTCCGCATATTGGCCTTTATAGACCGGCAATACTTTGTAGTCTTTTTGAGTGGCGTTGAATTTCGTCGCGAGCTCGTTGACCCGCTCACCGAGCGCGCCCGCCATTGAATGCCAGAACTGAACTTCGGTTTGGGCTTG
>JBBRZG010000034.1:0-30075 GCA_038236905.1 Burkholderiales bacterium | reverse complement strand
GCCAGCAAATGACCGGTGATGGTGCAATGCTTCTCGCCAGACCCAATTCGAAACCAAATGCAACGCCTGGCGCAAATTCAAATGCCGACGTGTTGGCCAGTGCGTCCGTCTCACCGGGCACCGGTTCGCCGTCACGCGACGCAAGAGAAGACGTAAAAGCAGACGTAAAAGCCGATCTCAAAACAAGCGCGAGTGACAAGCCGTACATTGACAGCAAGCCCAGACCCAATGTCCAATCGGCGGCGAAGAAGCCGCGTCCATTCGTGGTGGTGCTTGATCCCGGTCATGGTGGCGAAGACCCCGGCGCGATCGGCCGCCGCGGTACGCGCGAAAAAGACATTGTGTTGGTGATTGCTAAGAAATTAAAAGACGAGCTGCATGCCGATCCCCAATATCGCGTAGTCCTTACCCGTGACGCCGATTTTTTTGTGCCGCTGAATATGCGCGTTCAAAAAGCCAGAAGGCTGCGTGCGGACCTGTTTGTGAGCGTGCATGCTGATGCGTTTGTGACGCCGCATGCGATGGGATCAAGCGTGTTTGCGCTGTCTGAGCGCGGGGCCACATCGACAGCGGCCAGTTGGCTCGCAAACAAGGAAAACGATGCGGATTTAATCGGCGGGGTAAATCTGAATGTGCGCGATACCCATCTTGCGCGCACCCTGCTCGACTTATCGCAAACCGCACAAATTAACGATAGTTTGAAAATCGGCAAGCTGGTACTAGCCGAGATGGGTGGCATCAACCACCTGCATAAGGCACATGTAGAGCAGGCCGGATTTGCGGTGCTAAAAGCGCCTGATATTCCCTCGATCTTGATTGAGACTGCGTTCATATCGAACCCTGATGAAGAGCGCAAGCTGCGCGACGCCGTCTATCAGAACAAACTCGCCGACGCGATTGCAGACGGCATTCGCGGCTACTTCATGAAAAACCCGGCGCTCGCGCGGGCTTGAAGGCGGGCGATGTAAATGTTGGCGCTGAAAAACGAGTCTGTTTCGGTTTAAATGACGAGGCCACCGCCACCTTTTATTTTGTGGCTAGAAACGGTGGTTTGAAACGCTGGCACTGGCGCGCGTTTTAAAGCAGTTTTGCCTGAACGTGCCCGCCAAATGGCGCTCTACGTGGTTTGCATGACCGGCGCGTCGTCGCGTTTCGCTTTCAACAACGCCGTCATATCTGCGCCGTTGAGCGGCTTTGAGAACAGGAATCCTTGACACGCGTCGCATTGGTTGTCGCGCAGGAATGCGAGTTGCGCCTCGGTCTCGACGCCTTCAGCCACGACCCGCAGCCGCAACCGTTTCGCCATCGCAATAATCGCCTCAGAAATCAGCGTGCTGTTCTGGTCAGCCGGGATGTTGGTGATAAAGCTGCTGTCAATTTTCAACGATTGCACCGGCAGACGTTTTAATTGGCCGAGCGACGAATAGCCGACGCCGAAATCATCGATAGAAATCGTCGCGCCGACTTTGCGAAGTTCGGTCAATATCGCAATCGATTGTTCAAGATTTCGCATCGCCACTGATTCGGTAATTTCCAAATCAATCCGCGCGGGATCGATACCGGTGTCGATGAACGCGGCGCGCATTGAAGGAAATAATTTGCGCGACAGAAATTGACGCGGGCTCAAATTTACCGCCATGGTGAGATCACGGAAACCGTCTTCGTCCCACATTTTGAGCTGCTTGCAGGCGGTGCGGAAAACCCATTCACCCAACGGGACGATGAGCCCCAGTTCTTCCGCAATCGAAATAAAATCTTTCGGAAATACTTCCCCACGCTGCGGGTCATGCCAGCGCACCAGCGCTTCGACGCCGCTCATCCTGCCGCTTTTGACTTCGATGATCGGCTGGTACATCAAAAAGAATTCGTTGCGTTCAATACCGCGGCGCAGCCGGGTCTCGACTTCGAGGCGTTTTGACAGCAGGAAGTTAAGGTCGCTGGTGAAAAAGCGCGCCGTATTGCGACCGGCGTCTTTGGCCTGATACATCGCCGAATCAGCATGCTTCAGTAAATGTTGAACGTCAGTCGCATCGTTCGGAAAATGCGAAATACCGATCGAGGCTGTGATGGCGATCTCGTGACCGGCAACTTCGATTATTTTGCTGAGCTCGTCGAGAATTTTTGACGCCACGACCTGCGTATATTCGGGTTTTTCCAGCTCCGGCAGTAACACCACAAATTCGTCTCCACCTTCGCGTGACACGGTGTCACCTTCGCGCACTATGCGGGTTAACCGTTTTGCCACATCGCGCAGCACATAGTCACCCGTGTCGTGCCCCAGCGTATCGTTGACCAGCTTGAACCGATCGAGATCAATGAATAACAGTCCGACATGCTTCTGCTGCCGCCGCGCCTGCATGACGGCCTGATTCAATCGGTCCTGCATCAAGCGGCGGTTCGGCAAACCGGTGAGCGCATCATGATGCGCCATGTAGTGAATGGTGCGTTCGGTATTGAGGCGCTCGGTGATATCTTGCACCAGCGAGGCCACACCGATCATTTTCTGCTCACTGTCGGTGAGCGGCGTGTTGTACCACTCGGTGTGAATGGTGTCGCCGCGTTTGGTCTTGTTGGTCAGGCTCACGCGCGTGGAGCCGCCGGTTTGCAAAAGCTCTGTCCACATGCTGGCGAGACGCTCGCCCGCTTCGCTTCCCTCGACCAGCATATAGCCTGATTCGCCAATCACGTCGCCGCCCGAAAAACCAAAAATCGCCTCGGCCGATGGGTTCCAGGTGGTGACCTGAAAATCCATATTCCACTCGATCACACCCAGCGGCGTTCGATCCAGATGCAGCCGCAGGCGTTGTAGCGCAATGAGTTCCGAGCGCTCCGCTTTTTGCCGGTCCAGCGCTTCTTGCTCGAGGGCCCGATTGGCGCGTTCGACCCGCGCTTTTTCTTCTTCCAATCGCATGCCGATAAAAACATTATCGAAGCGGGCGGTTAGTGACTCATGCAGCGCCGCATGAACTTTCGCATGCACTGCAACCAATACACCCATCAGAACAATGATGGTCGCGCCGAGCATTGAGCCGGTGCGATCACCAAAGCCCATCGTCATCACGCCCATCGGCAGCAAAGTCAAGATGGCGGCCATGCCGAATAATTTACGATGCGGCGCGTAGTAAGCCACTGCGCCCGTCGTCAGCAAGGCCAGCACCATCATCACCGGCAGCTGCGTGGGCCCCGCTTTAGGCAACAGCAGGGAACCCATCGTGCCCCAAACTGCCGCCATCATCAGGCTCAATGCCATAAAAAGCTTCGCCCACTTGTTGTCAGGACGGGCAAGCGCATTGATGGGCGGGCTGGCGCGGATGAAAACTTTGTAGAGACCGTAACGCGTCAGCATCACCACAAATGCGCAGCCGAACCAGATGAACAGGCCCGGCTTCGCGGAAAAATCATCCAGGTCGTTCCATAAAATCGCGCCCAGCAAAAACGTCACCAGCAGTTCCGCTAGATAGCCGACAAGTGAAAATCGGTACAGCAAACGAATTTGCTCCGCGCCAATATGCTGCGCCAGAAATGCCCGATCCTGCCGGTTTGGTGGGCTCGGCGGAGGAAGCGCTGCATCCAACACGGTGGCCGGCGATGAGGATAAAGGGGAGGGAGAGGAATTCAAGGGAATTGGCGCGGATGGCGAATCCGTGCCTGAAAACTCGGACTCATTTATAGGTTTTTGCATGGGATCGTTGGGTGGTGCGTGCTATTGCTACGCGATGCGCTATGGCTGCGCAGTTGTCCTGCGTTGATTAAATTTGCTTCTGAACGCAACATTGCCCCTTCAATTTAAACTTTGTTCGTGCACTAACCGGCTATGTATTCAAATACCCGCTACAAATTTAGACTTTCCTTCCAATCCCAACAATCTGGCTCGGCATGGACTGCACTGCACTGCACTGCTTAGCTTGGCAAGGCAGCAATACCGTCAACATAGAGCCAAGCACAGCGGGCGTCAAGGGGTGCGGTAAAATAGAGCGAATTTTTTAACCGGTTAAGCCTCTTCTGTGCGGGGCTCCCACAAGTGCGTTACAGATACGCCTATCCACTTATCCACCTAAGTTTGTCAGCGACCCTCCTTGAATAATCCCGACTCACACTTCGCCACTGGCACGACTAATGGTCCCCGCGTCATTCGCATCCTGCCCGAATTACTCATCAATCAAATTGCCGCGGGTGAGGTGGTGGAACGGCCTGCCGCGGCCCTGAAAGAATTGCTCGAGAACAGTCTCGACGCGGGCGCCCGCCATATCGATATCGACCTGGCGCAGGGAGGGATAAAGCGGATTCGCGTCGCCGATGACGGACGAGGTATTGCAGCGGATGAATTGCCGCTAGCCGTTGCGAGGCACGCCACCAGCAAGATTCGCGTGCTGGATGATCTGGAACAGGTGGCGAGTTTGGGTTTCCGGGGTGAGGCGCTGGCCAGCCTGGCAGCCATTTCCCGGCTCAGCATTGCGAGTCGCGCGGCCGGTGCGGCCCATGCGTCGCGATTTGAAGTGGTCGGCGGTGAGGCCTCCGCCATTGAAGCCGCAGCGCTAGAGCGCGGCACGGTGGTCAGCGCAGAAGACTTATTTTTTAATACGCCCGCGCGGCGCAAATTTCTCAAAACCGAGGCGACCGAGTTCGGCCATTGTGAAGATGTCGCGCAGCGTCTGGCGCTCGCCGTGCCGAATATTGCCGTCAGCCTCGCTCATAACGGGCGCAGGCTGTGGCAGCTCCATCCGGGCGAGCCGAGGGCGCGTGTGGCCGCGATTCTTGGCGAAGAATTTGCTGCCGCCAGTGCTGAGATCGATGAGCGTGCGGCAGCGTTTTCGATTGTGGGTTGGGTTGGTCTGCCGCGCTATTCCCGCGCGGGTCGTGATCAGCAGTATCTATTCGTGAATGGCCGGTTTGTTCGCGATAAATTATTGGTTCACGCGATTCGTGAGGCGTATTCGGATGTGCTGCATGGTGGCCGGCATCCGGCATATGCCTTATTTTTGAATCTCGATCCGGCGATGGTTGATGTGAATGTGCATCCGACCAAAGCTGAAGTCCGGTTTCGCGATGCGCGGGCCGCACATCAGTTCGTGTTCCATGCCCTTAACAAAGCGCTGTCAATGTCGGCGGCAAACACTGCGCCTGCCCTGGCCAATCCAAGTGACTGGATTACCGGCCTGCGTGGCCAAACCGCGCCGATGCCCCATACACAGTCTTCACAAACCTGGCAGCACGCGGTGCAGCCCGCTTTTTCGCAACTGAACGTGCGTGAGCCTAACGCATTCTATGAAGTGCTGCGTGGCGAGACGCCGGCGCAGTTTTCATATGTAAACAACGCGAACAACCCGGTCATTTCAGAACTGCAGTATCGTGAATCCGCCAACCAAGAATTTCCGCCGCTTGGTTTCGCACTCGCCCAGCTTCACGGCATTTATATTTTGGCGCAGAACGCGAATGGTCTCGTGTTGGTCGATATGCATGCCGCCCACGAGCGCATTGTTTATGAAAAACTGAAAGCCGCGCTAGACTTAAATCAGCTCGCTTCTCAGCCGCTGATCGCACCCATTGCCATGGCTTTGGGTGAACGCGATATGCAGCTGGTGGCGGGTCATCGCCCATTTTTTGAGCAGCTCGGCTTTGATCTGGCGGCGATTTCGCCAACTGAAATCGCGATCCGCGCAGGACCCGCCATGCTGCCCAGCTTGGATGCCACCGCAATGCTGCGCGAGCTGCTGGATGATTTGGCCGAGCATGGTGCATCGCGCGCATTGACGGAAAAGCGCGATGAAATTTTAGGAACAATGGCCTGTCACGGCGCAGTGCGGGCCAACCGGCAATTGGCGATTCCTGAAATGAACGCGTTGCTGCGCGACATGGAAGCCACCGAGCGCAGCGGCCAGTGTAATCATGGTCGGCCCACTTGGTACCAATTTGCGCTGCATGATCTCGACAAGTTATTTATGCGGGGTCGTTAGCGTTTGCTGCGCCGCGTTGCGTGTAAATTTGTAAAACAAGAAATTGATTTGCAAGATGTTGATAGAACCGGGGCGAAGGTCTGGCGACGCTATAATTTTTTATCTTTTAAGAATTGGCAAACATGGCGAACATATCCGTCCTCCGCGAAAAAAATTCCATCCCAGACCGTGCAGGAAATGCAGATGAACACCGCAATCCCGGCACGCGCCTGGATCTGGGCCCGGTTAAAGATGTGCTAGTCAACCGCAGCGCGATCGAGCGCCGCGCCGCCACCCTTGGCACGCGCCGTACCGTTAAAAAAGAAGTGCAGGCCGCGTGGCTGGTGCATGCGGTCAAAACCATTGATCTCACCACGCTGTCCGGCGACGACACCGAGGGGACGGTGAAACGACTCTGCTCGAAAGCGCGCCAACCAATCAGCGCAAAGTTATTAGGCGATCTTGGGCTCACTGAAACGTTTGCAGAAAATCCGCTCACCACAGGCGCAGTCTGTGTTTATCATCGATTCGTCGCCACGGCCGTCGAGGATTTGCATGGGTCGGGCATTCCAGTTGCGGCCGTCTCCACGGGTTTCCCCGCGGGCTTGAATCCGTTTCCGCAAAAAATTGAAGAGATCAAGGCGAGCGTAAAAGCGGGTGCAAAGGAAATCGATATTGTGATTTCGCGCGAACATGTGTTGACCGGTAATTGGCGCGCGCTCTACGACGAAGTGAAAGCGTTTCGCGACGCCTGCGGACCCGCGCACATGAAAGCGATTATCGCCACGGGCGAATTGGGCACGCTTAAAAACATCATGCGGGCGTCGATTATTGCGATGCAGGCGGGTTCCGATTTTATTAAAACCTCCACCGGCAAAGAGCCGACCAACGCCACGCTCGCGGGCAGCCTGGTGATGCTGCGCGCCATCCGCGCGTATCACGAACAGACCGGTGTGAGGGTTGGCTTCAAGCCCGCGGGCGGTATTCGCAGCGCCAAGCAGTCACTGGATTGGTTGATGCTGATGAAGGAAGAGTTGGGGGACGAATGGATGCAGCCGCATTTATTCCGGATCGGTGCCTCGGCGTTGGTAAACGATATTGAGCGTCAGCTGGAGCATTTTGCGTATGGCCGGTACGCGTCGATGCAATACCAGGCCTTGGGGTGAGTGTTACCTAAACCCACGCGTGATCACGTAGCAAAGCACAACGAAGAGAACGTCAACAAGAAAGTGGCGCCATAAATGAAAGTCGCAGAAATCCTAAAACACAAATCACTCCCTTATGGTGCCGCCCCGGAAGCGGCAGCGCCTGCGCTCGACTGGATCGCCGAGCACGATGGAAAATTTAGTCTTTTCGTTAACGGTAAATTTCGCGAACCGCTTTCAAAAGAATATTTCGATTCAATTAATCCGTCGAACAATAAAAAGCTGGCACGCATCGCACAGGCTAATAAAAAGGACGTTGATGATGCCGTGAGAGCCGCTCGAAAAGCGTATCCCCCTTGGAGCGGGACGCCGGGCCATATTCGCGCGCGATATTTATATGCGATCGCGCGACAAATTCAAAAACATTCGCGCTTATTTGCGGTGCTGGAAACGATGGACAACGGCAAGCCGATTCGCGAAACGCGCGACATCGATATTCCGCTGGTTGCCCGCCATTTTTATTACCATGCGGGCTGGGCACAGCTGCAGGCGGCCGAGCTGCCGAATCACCAGTCGCTTGGCGTAGTTGGGCAAATTATTCCGTGGAATTTTCCGCTGCTGATGCTGGCGTGGAAAATCGCGCCCGCGATTGCGATGGGCAACACGGTCGTATTGAAACCCGCAGAATTGACGTCGCTCACCGCTTTACTTTTCGCCGAAATTTGCAACTCGGTTGGGCTGCCACCAGGAGTGGTAAATATCGTCACCGGCGACGGGCGCACAGGGTCGGCGATCGTTGAGCATGCCGATATCGATAAAATTGCATTCACCGGGTCAACCGAAGTGGGCCGCATTATCCGCGGCGCCACGGCGGGGTCCGGTAAAAAATTATCACTAGAACTTGGTGGGAAATCACCGTTCGTCGTGTTCGATGATGCGGATCTAGATTCGGCGGTCGAAGGCATTGTTGACGCGATCTGGTTTAATCAGGGCCAAGTCTGCTGCGCCGGTTCGCGCTTGTTGGTGCAAGAGGGTGTGGCCGAAAAGATGTACAAGAAACTTCGCGCACGCATGGAGAAATTGCGGGTCGGCGACCCGCTTGACAAGGCTATCGATATCGGTGCCATTGTCGACCCTTCGCAGCTAAAACAGATTCAGGAAAAAGTCGCCCGCGGCGTGGCAGAAGGTGCGTCGCTCATGCAACCATCCTGGGCAAACGAAAAAGGCATGCCGGTTGTTGGCAATTACTATCCGCCGACGGTACTCACCGATTGCGGCCCTTCATCAAGCGTCGTACAAGAAGAGATTTTTGGACCCGTACTGGCGGCGATGACATTCCGCACGCCCGAAGAAGCGGTGAAGCTCGCCAACAACACGCGCTATGGTTTGGCGGCCACGATTTGGAGCGAAGATATTAACTTAGCACTTGATATGGCGACGCAAATCAAAGCCGGTATCGTCTGGATTAATTCGACTAACCTGCTCGACGCAGCCGCAGGTTTTGGCGGCTATCGCGAATCAGGTTTTGGTCGCGAGGGCGGCAAGGAAGGGCTTTACGAATATCTAAAGCGCAAATCTGAAGTGCGACTATCCACGGCCACTGCCAGCCAAAAAGCCTTGAAAACGCGCGCCAATGCTAGTGTTTCGATTGCTATTCCGGCCATTGATCGTACTGCAAAAATGTTTATCGGCGGCAAACAAGCGCGTCCGGATGGTGGGCTTTCTCTTGATATTTATAGCCCGAATAAACAACGCATTGGTGAAGTAGGGAGCGGCAATCGTAAAGATATTCGCAACGCGGTCGAAGCCGCCCGCGCCGCGTCAAACGGCTGGCAAAAAGCCACGGGCCACAATCGTGCGCAGATTATTTATTTCATGGCCGAGAACCTTGCGGCGCGCTCCGATGAATTCGCGCATCGCATCACTCAACAAACCGGTGCCTCAACGTCCGCTGCAAAATCAGAAGTCGATGCGAGCATCAACGCGCTGTTTACGGCCGCCGCCTGGGCCGATAAATACGACGGCGCGATTCATCAAACACCAATTCGCAACGTTACTCTCGCCATGCCTGAGCCGCTGGGTGTGATGGCGATCATGCTGCCGGATGATCAGCCATTATTGGCTTTCTGCTCGTTGGCAATCACCGCATTTGCGATGGGTAACGCGCTCGTCGTCACGCCTTCAGCAGCGCATCCGCTAAGCGTCACCGATTTCTACCAAGTGATCGAGACCTCCGACGTCCCAAGCGGTACGATCAATATCGTCACCGGCGAGCGAGATGAATTGGCAAAAACGTTAGCCGAGCACGATGATGTGGACGCGATGTGGTTTGCAGGCCCGCCCGCCGCGCAAACTGCCGTCGAAAAAGCCAGCGCGGGCAGTATGAAACGCACGTGGATATTGCCTGCGTCAGGAGCGCTGCCGTTGACAGAAGATGTGCTGCGTGAGGCAACGCAGATAAAGAATATTTGGGTGCCGTATGGCGGTTAGGACGGATGCGGCAGCAGGAGTGATCACGTCGGTGATTCGTGTCCGCTTTGCTCCAAGGCTTCTGTAAAGCTGTAGCACAATGCCCAGCCGCGTAATTGCGTTTCATCCTCTTCCGTACCGCATTCGCGCCGATCTCTTCGCCCAACTTGCGCAAATGGAAACGGCCGGGCTGCCGTTTGATCGTGCTTTTGCGGTGCTCAATTTGCCATCCCCCATGCAGTCACGGCTGGAAGCGATGCGCGGGCTGTTGACGAAGGGCATTGAATTCGCATTGGCTGGTGAGAAGAGTGGATTGTTCACGAAGTTGGAGTCGCGCTTGATCCGGGCGGCGATGAACGCGGGCAGTCCGGCGAATATGTATCGGCGCCTTGCTGATTTCTACACGGATCGTGCGCTGCAATTATCGACGATGAAATCACGGCTGATGTTGCCCGCATTCATGTTCTTGGCGGCACTTTTCTTGGCACCCATTCCCGCATTGGTCGGCGGCACATTGAGCCTTGCTGGATATGTGTGGAAAGTGGTTTCACCGCTGCTGCTGGTGGCTGCGGTGATCTATGGTTTTCGAGTATTGGCGCGGGGCGATCCCCGTTCAACCGGCAAATCGTTGTATCAAAGCCTGCCCTTGTACGGGCCGATATTTATTCGTCGTAATTTGCGTGATTTCTTCGAGAGCTTGGCGTTGATGTTGGAAGCGGGCGTTTCGATGCTGGATGCGTTGCCTGCCGCGCTCGATACGGTAGAGGATGGCGACATCCGTCGCGAGCTGTCGAGAATCCGCACGCGCATCGAGTCGGGTTCGCCAATGGCTGAGGCTTTGCGTGGCATCCGTTACATCAAGGATGAACGTGTGCTTCAATTTACCCAAACCGGCGAGGCCAGTGGCACACTGCCTGAAATGTTGATGCGTCATACTCGACTTGAAACCGAAGCGATCAATGGCTTTCTGGAACAGCTGGCGATGTGGGCGCCGCGCGTGGTTTATGGAATAGTGGTGTTGTGGATGGCTTACGGCCTGCTAACCGGCGGCGGATTTATGCCGCGAGTGCCAACCGATATTTGAGTGTGGTGTGTCAAACGCAGTGCGCCGAAAAAACCGTCTGAGAATACATATAAATAAAAGGGTAATCCGGTATGCAAAATGTTTTTCATCCATTGCTTGCAATTAACCGGTTACCTCATGACGCGCAAACCTAAAGCAGAGATCGGCGCGAGCGGTAAACCCAATAAGTTGCCGGTCGGTGCAGTGCCGCAATCGGCTGCCGCCCAATTACGCGGTGGAAATAAAATCATCGTTGACGCCATCGGTGGCGTGACTGATATCGTCGAAGCCATGCACCACACGATTTCGGGTTTGACGCCGATCATGGGGCAAGCGCCGACCGGCTCGACACGCGGTATCACCGGCATGGTTTACAGCAGCGTTCGCGGCGTTACAGAGGTGGTCGGCGCGGGTCTTGACCTCGCGTTCAAACAGCTCACGCCGTACTTCAGTGGCCCGGCTGAATTTCCGCAACACGAAGCCATGTCGGCCGCACTTAATGGTGTATTCGGTGATTATCTGGCCGCTACCAACAACCCACTTGCGATCTCGATGCAGCTTCGCCAGCAGGGCAAGCCTTTCGAGTCCAAGGGGGTTAAGAGCGGCAAATTGCTGGTGCTGGTGCACGGGCTGTGCATGAATGATTTGCAATGGAATCATGAGCGCGCAGATCGCAGCGCCTCGCACGATCACGGCGCGGCGCTGGTGCGGGATTTGGGCTACACCTCCCTTTATTTGCATTACAACAGCGGTCGCCATATTGCCAGCAACGGCAAGGAATTTTCCGATGTTTTGGAGAACCTGATGCAAACCTGGCCGGTTCCCATCACCGAGCTGGTTATTATCGGCCACAGCATGGGCGGACTGGTGTCGCGCAGCGCGTGTGAATTTGCCAAAGCGGAAAAACTTCTCTGGCCGCGAAAATTAAACAAGCTCATCTTTCTGGGCACGCCGCATCATGGCGCGCCGCTGGAGCGCGCCGGCAATTGGCTGGATATTTTGCTCGATGTGAGTCCCTACTCAGCACCCTTTGCGCGATTGGGCAAAGTACGCAGCGCGGGGATCAAGGATTTACGCCACGGAACAATTTTGGCGGCAGAAAAAAAGCCGCCTAGCTCGGTTGTACCGGGCGACCATCCAGCGCGTTTACCGAAAGGCGTGAAATGTTTCGCGGTCGCTGCCACAAAACAAGTGATAACGCAGACGAATAAACCGGCAGGAGCAACGTCGGCAAGCCGCTTGCCCGGCGATGGATTGGTGCCCGTCAATAGTGCGCTGGGCTTGCATAAAGATTCCGCACGGTCGCTTCTCATCCCAAAATCGCGTCAACACATCAGCTACGGTTCGGATCATTTTGACTTGTTAAGCAGCACCGATGTTTACGATCAGATCTATCAATGGCTGGAATCGTAAAGCGGATAAAAGAACCGGTTTTGCTGGCCACGGACAATGCATTATCCAAAATTGAAAGCCTAATGCGGGTGCGGCGTTAGGAGCAAAAATGCTTGAAGAGTGCCGCTGATACTAGGGTTTAATATTTGACTTGAAAGGAAATGCATGACACCCGACGACTCAATACTATTGATCGAGCCTGCGCTGGCAAAATTTGTGGACGACGCAAAGGCCGCGCTGGGCGATGATCTAAAGTCAATCGTGTTGTACGGCTCTGCCGCGGAACAAAAACTGCGCGCCACGTCAGACGTCAATATCGTGATGGTTCTGCATCGATTTTCGGTTGCAAATATCGATCAATTTCGCGAGCCGTTTCGGCTGGCGCATGCCGCCATTCGGCTGACCGCCATGTTTCTACTGGCGAGCGAAGTTGACGCCGCCGCCGAGGCTTTTGCGGTGAAATTCGGCGATATCGCGGCGCGGCATCGTGTGCTGTATGGCGCGGACCCGTTTTTGAATTTGCATATTTCGCGTGCGGCGACGATCCGCCGTTTGCAACAGGTGCTGCTCAATCTGGTGCTGCGGCTACGCCACGAATATGTGCTGACGAGTCTGCGCGAGGAACAAGCCGCGTTGGCGATTGCGGATGCCACCGGCCCGCTGCGCGCGAGCGCGCAAACTATTTTGCAACTGGCAGGGCGCGCCGCGCCGTCGCCAAAAGAAGCATTGCAGGCGTTAATCGGCGAGGTGGACTTAGCCGGGTTTGCATCGCTGCTGCCGGACCTATCGCAGGCGCGCGAAACCGGATTGCTGCCTGCCGATACCGCTGCGGCGACCTTGGCGCAGACCATCGCGCTCGCCGAAGCGCTCCATCAACGCGCAATGAAGATCTCGGAGGCAGCATGAATCCGTTTAATTTTTCCGGCCCCGCATTTTTGCTTTTTTTCATTGTCGCGATTCTCGTTGTCAATCTGGTGCTGCGCTGGTGGCAGCAGCGCGCCGAAGCAAACTTACCGATGCCCAAGCTTGATTTATCAGATCCGTATCGCATCGCCTATTTGCGCGGCGGCGCAGCGGAGGCGCTCAAGGTCGCAGCCTTTGCGTTGATTGATCGTGGCCTGCTGGTGGTCGACGCGAGTCGCGATCAACTGACCGCCAAGCCCAACGCGGAAGAGCTGGTCAGGCGCCCGATCGAAAAATCGGTGTTGTCGCGGTTTCGTTATCCAAGCGAGGTGACAAAATTATTTGAAGGTGCTGAATCGAATGCCGCCTGCCAGCAGTATCTGCGCGAGCTCACCCATGCGCGCCTGTTGTATGGCACCGAACCCAAGGCACATCGAGTGTCGAGCGTGCTCAGTGCGACTGGCGTGATTGGCGGGATTGCGGGCATCAAGCTGTTGCTCGCCATCCAGCGCGGTAAGAGCAACATCATGTTTCTGGCTATTCTGGCGGTGGTCGGTATCGGTTTTGCGTGGGCGTCCATGTTCTCGCGCCGCAGCGGCTTGGGCTTAAGATTTCTAAAAGATCAGCGCACGTTGTTTGGTCGCTTGAAAAAGCAATCCAAGCAAATCAAGCCTGGCGGTGGCAGCGCCGATGCAGTGATCTTGGCGGCGTTGTTCGGGCTTACCGCGCTGCCGGCTAGCGCGTTCCCGTTCGTCAAAAAATTGTTCCCGCAGCCAAGCACCAGCGATAGCGGTTCAGGTTGCGGCTCGACCAGCACCAGCAGCGATAGCGGCAGCAGCGGCTGTGGCGGGGGCGGGGGTTGCGGTGGCTGCGGAAGCTAGCTTGGAAAATCAGCGCCACGATCGGGTTGGCCTCGCTTGGCGCGATGCGCTGGCGGGCGGCATTCTGGCCAACCTCGATCAAATCGATGTGATTGAAGTCATCGCTGATGAATATTTTCATGCGGAGGCTCGCCGTCTCCGCGCGCTCAACACCCTCGCGCGACAGGTTCCGCTTCATCTACACGGCGTGGCGATGGGGCTTGGCTCAGCGATTGCGGTGCCGCCGCAACGTATCGACGCAATGGCGCGGCTGGTCAATACTGTCGAGCCGGAGGGCTGGTCCGAGCATCTCGCATTCGTCCGCGCGGGTGGTGTTGAAATCGGACATCTCGCCGCACCACCGAGGACCGATGAAGTCATCGACGCGACGCTCGCCAATATTGCCGCGGCAGCAAAAGTGATCGGCGCATTGCCGCAACTTGAAAATATTGCGACCCTCGTTTCGCCGCCCGCATCGACCATGGACGAGTCGGTATGGATCGACCGTATCATTCGCGCCAGCGGCGCGCCGCTGCTGCTCGACTTGCACAATCTTTATGCGAATGCACTGAACTTCAATCAGTCGCCGTCCGAACTACTCGCGCGCATGCCGCTTGATCGTGTGCAAAGCGTGCATTTAAGCGGCGGCGTGTGGATTAATGAACCAGCGCTGTCAGGTGGTCAGCCGACCGCTAAAAAACGCCTGCTGGACGATCATATTCATGATGTGCCCGACGAGGTTTTCGCCCTCCTCACGGAGCTCGCGGCGCGCGCGCCACAGCCCTTGACCGTCATCTTGGAACGCGATGGCGTATACCCGCCTTTCGAGCATCTGCTGCGCCAGCTCGCCCGCGCCCGCGACGCGCTGGCGGTCGGGCGAGCGCAAATGAAATTTGAAATGCAAATGCAGTGTGCGGCATGAGCGCGGCCGTGGTGGAGGAATTGCTCGCGCGACTTTATACCGACGAGGTTTTGCGCGAGAAATTTTTATACGATGCCGAGCGCACCATCGCCGATTTAACGCTTACCGACAATGAGCGCCGCGCCATAGTCGAAATGGATCGCGCGGGATTAGCCATGGCGGCTGACAGCTACGCGGCAAAGCGCAGGCAGCGCTGCTCTGCTCGTGTTTCATCTTGGAGAACAATCATCACGCGACTCTGGCCAAAGCGGTAGCTAGGCTACGACACTCGTATTGATAGGCCATCGCCATCTAAGCGGTCTAGGCTGGCAGCGTTGAAGCGAGCGGATAGCGAAAGTAGCGCCGCGATTGCCCACCGACTCGTACCGGTAAACGCACCACAGACGTGCGGTTCGAGGGCCGCCATGGGTGCGCTGCACTGTTGAGGTGCGTCGCCTTTTTTGCTTATAAACATTGTCGGTTGAGGTTCGGGTGATGGCCTGAGCAACTCCGGAAAATAGGATGCAAAGTGGGCTGGCATGCATCGTGCATTTGTACGCTACGCGCTCAGTCAACACCATCCACCGCACATTTTCGGGAGAAATGTTTTGTCTATTTTCAATCAGGATCCGCTCAACGCAGCGGCCACTTACATGGGCTGCGCATGCGGCCGGCACTCATCCGCTGCGGAACACGATGCATCCGCGGCCAATTCAATCACCAGCAGCGAAGATCAATTATTCAACCGCTCGATTCAAGGCGGCATTCTCGCCGCGCTTTTTCCGAACGATGTCGAACGCCGTCAGTTCATCAAAGCGGTGGGCTCGTCCACTGCCTATGCGGCCATTGCCAGTCTGTTTCCGCTGGGCGCATTGAATGCCATGGCGCAAGAAAAAGCACCTTTGGAAAAGAAGGACCTGAAGATCGGCTTCATTCCGATCACTTGCGCCACGCCGCTGATCATGGCGGCGCCGTTTGGCTTTTATGAGAAGCAGGGCTTGAATGTTTCGGTCGTGAAAACCGCCGGGTGGGCGCTGATTCGCGACAAAATCACCAATAAGGAATATGACGCGTCGCACATGTTGGCACCCATGCCGCTGGCAATTTCGATGGGCGTCGGTTCAAATGCAGTGCCGATGAACGTGGCCACGATTCAAAACATCAACGGCCAGGCGATCACGCTCGCGATGAAGCACAAAGACCGCCGCGATCCGAAGCAATGGAAAGGGATGGTGTTTGGCATCCCGTTTGAATATTCGATGCACAATTTTCTGCTGCGCTATTACCTCGCTGAAAACGGAGTTGATCCCGATAAAGACGTGCAGCTTCGGGTTACGCCGCCGCCGGAAATGGTGGCGAATTTGCGCGCGGGCAATATCGATGGTTTCCTCGGCCCGGATCCGTTTAACCAGCGTGCGGTCTATGACCAGATCGGCTTTATTCATATCCTGACCAAGGATATTTGGGATGGCCATCCTTGCTGTTCTTTCGGTGTGCGTGCCGAATGGGTGAAAGAAAATCCCAATACCTTTGCCGCGCTGTATCGCGCGGTGCTGAACTCGGCGCAAATGGCGATGAATATCGAAAATCGCAGCACCATCGCAGCGGCCATTGCGCCTGCCGCCTATCTTAACCAACCGGTGACGGTCATCGAGCAAGTGCTGACTGGCAAGTTTGCAGATGGTCTTGGCAATGTAAAAACAGTTACGGATCGGGTTGATTTTGATCCGGTGCCGTGGAGCGCCATGGGAGTGTGGATTCTCACGCAAATGAAACGTTGGGGATACATCAAGGGTGATGTTAAATACAAGGAAATTGTCGACAAAGTCTATCTGCTGACGGATGCCAAAAAGCGCATGAAAGAAGCGGGTATTCCGGTGCCGGAGAAGCAGGTCAAGAAAATCATTGTGATGGGTAAAGCCTTCGATGAGACCAAGCCGGATGCATATGTGGCCAGTTTTAAAATCAATAAGGTCACCGCGTAATTTCGATGAAGACATCATTACTTTCGCTGCCGGTCAAGGCGGCGATACTCAGTTTGGTGCTGCTCGCGGTTTTTTTGCTGATCTGGCACATCGCCACTGTCCCCAAAGAAACCGCGTCAGCGACCGATACGGAGTATGCCAAGCTGATGGGTGGTGGTGCGCCCAAAACGACGGGCCTGCCGACACCGGCGCAGATTGGCGAGACCTTGTGGAAGCAAATTCGCGATCCGTTTTACGATAACGGCCCCAACGACAAAGGTATTGGTATTCAGATCGCCTTCTCATTGGCGCGCGTGCTTTCAGGCTTTTTGCTAGCGGCGCTGGTGGCGATTCCCCTCGGCTTTTTGATCGGCATGTCGCCGCTGATCTACCGAGCGCTTAATCCGTTTATTCAGGTCCTGAAACCCATTTCTCCGCTGGCTTGGATGCCGCTGGCGTTATACACGATCAAGGATTCGGCCACCTCGTCGATCTTTGTGATTTTTATCTGCTCCATCTGGCCTATGCTCATCAATACCGCGCACGGCGTGGCCGGGGTGCGTCGTGATTGGTTGAACGTCGCCAAGACCCTCGAAGTCGGCATTTTTCGGAAGGCATTTCTAGTGGTGTTGCCGGCCGCTGCGCCGACGATCCTCACCGGTATGCGCGTCTCAATGGGGATTGCCTGGCTGGTCATCGTGGCCGCCGAAATGCTGGTGGGCGGCACCGGCATTGGTTATTTTGTCTGGAATGAGTGGAACAATCTCTCGCTGACAAATGTGATTTTTGCGATTCTGATGATTGGGGTGGTGGGGATGCTGTTGGACATGCTGTTTGGCGTATTGCAGCGTTCGGTCACCTATGTTGAATGAAAAAATAAAATCGTCATGAGTTCGCATTCGTTTCTTCAAGTGCGCCAGCTGCGTAAATCCTACTCGGACGAGCCGGACGCCAAGCCGGTTTTTCATGCGGTTAATTTCGACATCGAAAAGGGTGAATTCATTTGCATCATCGGCCATTCCGGATGCGGTAAATCGACCATCCTGAATATTCTTGCGGGCCTAGATGAGGCCAGCGGCGGCACCGTGATCATGGATGCCCGCGAGGTCGCGGGGCCGAGCTTGGACCGCGGCGTGGTGTTCCAGAGCCATGCACTGATGCCGTGGCTGACGGTGTTGAAAAACATTGCGTTCGCGGTAAAGTCGCGTTGGCCTGACTGGAGCGAAGAAAAAATCAAAGCACAATGCCAAAAATACATTGATCTGGTTCGTTTAACGGGCAATGAACAAAAAAAACCGTCGCAGCTTTCGGGCGGTATGAAACAGCGGGTGGGCATTGCCCGCGCATTCTCAATCGAGCCCAAAATGTTGCTGTTAGATGAGCCGTTCGGCGCGCTGGATGCGCTCACGCGCGGCACCATTCAGGACGAGTTACTGGCCATCTGCGCGAAAACCCAGCAGACCGTTTTTATGATCACGCACGACGTTGATGAAGCGATTTTGCTCGCCGATAAAATCATGCTGATGTCGAACGGGCCGGAGGCGCGCATCGCTGAGATTGTGGTGAACACTTTGCCCAAGACGCGAACCCGCGCGGATATCCATCATCACCCGCAGTTCTACAAAATTCGCAATCATCTCGTGGATTTTTTAGTGAATCGATCCAAGACCGCGCAGCAAGCATTTGTCGGCGATCCCAATCTAATCGTCTTCCCGCCACAAGTGATGCCCGGTCTTGAAGGCAGTCCCGCTGATCCGGCTGCCGCTCACAAAGTGCCGTCGCCAGTATTGAAACAAATCAAATAACCCCACCCACGACCAGCCACCTTCGACCCCGAACCTGCACCTCAAAAGGAACCACATGAACCGCCAAGACGTTACCGAAATGATCCTCTCCGCAAAGCGAAAAAAAGGTTTGAAATGGTATGACATCGCAAAAAAAATCGGCCACAGCAAGGAATGGGTCACGGCGGCGATGTTGGGCCAGATGACGCTAACCAAAGTCGAAGCCGAAAAAGCGGGCAAGCTATTTGGCCTCGATAAGGAGGCGGTGCAGATTTTGCAGGAAGTCCCGTACAAAGGCTCGCTGCCGACCGCGGTGCCGACCGATCCGCTGATCTACCGGTGGTATGAAATTGTCAACGTCTACGGCACCACCATCAAGGAGCTCATTCACGAAGAATTTGGTGATGGCATCATGAGCGCGATTGATTTTTCGATGGATATCGAGCGTGAGCCCGATCCCAAAGGTGACCGCGTAAAAGTGGTTTTATCGGGCAAGTTTTTGCCCTATAAGACTTATTAAGCTATTGATAACCTAGTATTGGCGGGCGTTTCGAGGCATTTGTGCTCGAAACGCGCCTACCCTATTAGGGTTTACTTTTCTCAACCTCAGGATTGCTGGCTGGCCAAAAAAATTGTCGTGGCGCGCTAATCAGGCGACCAAACAGGATGCCAATCAACATCCTCGTCTGGCTGAACGCCACGCCGCGCGCGCGCATTGCGACCCACAGCGCGAGCGCAAAACTCACGGTGAGATTGAAAAAGCCGATCATACCGATGCCCAGCAGGGTTGTGCCGATGGTCGCGCCGTCTACGGCAAAATCAAGTGACGCCAGCGCCAAACCAAAATTTGCGGATGACAGCGTGACGTGCCGAACGTCAATCGGCAGGCCCGTCAAAAAGCCGATGGTGCCGACCAGTGCGAGCATGACGCCCAGAAAAAAATTGCCCGCGAGTGCGCCCAAATTATTGTCCATGTAGACCGCGAAACGGGCGAGTCGGGCCTCACCCAGTAGTGACTGCAGCCAGCGCGCGTGTTCCATGCGCTCGCGAATGCGTTCATACGAGGCGAGGTTGTCGTAATAGCCTGAAATCAACCCCGCGATGAACAGGCAGGCGCCAGCAATCGCCGCATGAAACAGCGCCAGACTATCGAACGGATCTAATTCGTGGATGAGTTTGTGCCCTTTCTCTGGGCTCATCAACGGCTGACCGATGATCGCTGACATCGCCAAACTAATCAGAATCGCGGTGGGAATCGCGATCAACACATTGCCCAAAATAGCCGCGATCTGGCTGCGGATCAGATCAACGATCAGAGTGGCTAATTTCTCCACATCGCGCATTCGTCCGCGAATTTCACCAATCGCTGCAGCGATGGTCGATGCCGTCATCGCGGGCTGCTTGGTGGCAAGCGTGAGATGTAATGCGTGAATGAACATAAAACCGAACGCATAGTTCATCGCGTAGGCCATAAAGTAGCCGAGCGGTGCCAAGTTTAATTGTGACGAGACAACTTTGATCAAGGCCATAAAGCCGACAATAAAACCGCCGCCCATCGCCAGTCGCCACATCTGCAAATATTCTTCGCGAGTGCTGGTGATGTAGTGATCGCCGGTGCGACTGGCGTTCTCGGTCACCCGTAATGCAAGCAGGCCGATGGTGCCGCTGATGTGCTCGCGAATACCCTGGCGTTGCCCTTCGCCACGGATCGCGTGCTCCACAAATTCCACCCACAACATGACCAGCGACTTCTCGTCGTCGCCGTTTTGGGCAGCCACGGAGGATTCGGCGGACTCCGCTGGCTCAGTGGATTCGGCGGACTCCGCTGCCTCAGTTGCCTCGGAGGTAGATCCATCAGCTGCGGTGCGGTGTTGCATGGTCAACATCGAGACAATCATTTCCAGGCGATGCAGGCTTTGTTCCAGACGCGATAGCAAATAGGTCAGCGAGAGACTGGTGCCAATACTGACCGCGCGTGCGCGGACTTTGACGATGATTTCGCGGCACTGATCTACCAATACCATTAACTGCAGCTCATCTTCAACGGGCCGCTCGCCCGCGACAAGAAATTGCCGGTAGCTGGCAGACAATTGCTGCGTCTCCTTGGCGAGCGCGATGAACGGCGAATCGTGCTCCTCAATGCGCGGTGACAAGCGAATCAGCTCCGGCTCCAGCCCCATGGCGCCTATGCGGATTGCCAGCACGTCTCCGGCATCAAGCATCTGCGATAGGGTGTCGGCCAGTATTTTTTCATCGGTCTGGCGGTCTGGGTCGTTGATCTGTCGTACGCGCAGCCCATGCCAGAAGCGCAGTTTCAGGTTGATCGGAATGGCATCCAGCCAATCACAATCATCGCGGCGATGAAAGATTAAATTGATGATGTCTTTGAGCGATCCGGGGTCTTTAATGGCCGGAAATATACGTTGCACCATCCGCCGCCAAAGTTCAGAAAAAAATCCGCTATTCGGCAGGATGCCACTGTCCGCGAAAAAACTGACCTGTTTCCTGCCGTCGAATAATTGCAACAGGCATAGCCGCAAACTGTGCCTGAGCGCTTCATCGGTCTCGATCGCTGCGCACATTGCGATAAAACGTTTGGTAGCCATCGCGAGATCATCGGCGTTGGTGGTGCTGCGCGGGCGCAGCACGTCGACCAGCGCGATCAGTTGCACGGGAGCCGAAAGTGGCGTTGGCGAAGACAGCGGGTCATCTCCGGCTGCCAACGTCTTCAACGTGTTTAGCGCGTGCGCAAGATCAGCAGGAATGTCGATTGGGAGCGATGTGGATTCTGGCATGGGCGGAGGGCAAAGATGAGTGAATAACAACCTGTGGCGAGGTTACAGGGCAAGGCATGTCAGTGGTGTGCATGGTGCGCACACGTGGGGAAGCTTAACAGCGCGAGCGGCAGAGCGCATCAGTTCGAAATTGCCGTTGTTGCGGTGTGAACGACCGCCCGCTCCTTCATAAGTTCTTTGTTTGGCTGGCGGTGGCGTGTCCGTTGCTGTTGCGCCGAAGGAGGCCACACATGCCGATACCGTTTATCGATGAGGCGTTCTCAGAATCAGCGCGAAAATGCCCCGCTCCCCGGAATAAACCGGGAAGCAGGGCATTTTGTAAAAATTAATTTAGCTGTTAAGGACGCGCGGGAACGACCACGACCGTATCGGTATTCGTCTTGCCAGGTTCGCCGGTCTTGCCGGTATCACCCATTTTGCCGGGTTCGCCCATTTTGCCCGGTTCGCCCATCTTTCCGGGTTCACCGGCTGGGCCTGGCACCGCTACAACTGTTGGCGGCGCGGCGGCTGGTGTGACCACCACCGGCGCTACAGGACGATCACAAGCGCTAAGAAACACACTGAAGCCTAAAGATAGAAGAGTTGCGGAAGCTATTTTCAAATGTTTCATGTTGATCCTTTGAGGGGTAAATTTTTGCGTGTCCGCAAGGTGTTGTGAAGCGAAAAAATAGCCCCGCTTCAGTCGGAACGGAGCACAGATTGGTGGCCCAATTTGGAACTCGCGAAAACATAACTTTAAACCGGCATACAGGCGGAGGCTGTAGGCGCGCACGCGTTTGCTCGTAGGCGTTTGTGACTTTTTGAATGTTATTCGTGCGATCGCCCAGCCATCCTGCGAGCCGGTTCGTTCGCGATCCTACAGCGGCATCGGGGGGCGTCCTACAGGCCGCGTTACGTTCGGCTGTCAGAAGGCCTCCGTGCGAGCAATTAATGTTTCAGCTCGCGTCCAAGTCCGATCAAGAACCCGCTATCCAAACGTTAAGGATCCCATGATAAAAAATCAGTTAATAAAAATTGTCCACCGAGAATTTATTTTTCGCCTCGCGCCAGTGGTGTGTATGGCGGTGGCTGTCACGCTCAGCGGCTGCGGCACACTCGCCGACTTTAAGGATGAAAACAAAGGCATTCAGCTCAATGCGCTCAAGGTCGCGCCGGGTTTTAAAGTGGCGGTGTATGCGACTGACTTGCCTAAAGCGCGACAGATGGCAATGGGCTCGCGGGGTACATTATTTGTTGGCAGCAATGACGGCAGCGTATACGCGCTTTCGACCAATGGCGGCGCGGTCACACAAAAGCGCACGATTCTAAAAGGCATCAACGGCCCCAGCGGTATTGCCTTTTTCCAGGGCTCACTTTACGTTTCGGCCAGAACTAAAATCCTGCGTTATGAAGATATTGAAAGCCGTCTTGATTCGCCGCCCGTGCCCACCACCGTGATCGAGGGCTTTCCTGAGAAAGAGCGTCACGGCGCGCATGTCATGGCGTTTGGCCCGGACGGAAAATTGTATGTGTCGGTCGGCTCGCCATGTGATTTATGCGAAGCGCAAAATGATGAGTACGGCACGATTATCAGAACCAACCCCGATGGCAGCGGTAAAGAAATCGTTGCGCGCGGCATTCGCAACAGCGTCGGTTTTGACTGGCATCCGCAGACGCGCGAACTATGGTTTACCGAGCAGGGTCAGGATAATTTAGGTGAGGCATCACCCACCGACAAGCTCAATCGCGTATCGCGCACGGGTGAGAACTACGGCTTCCCTTACTGCCATGATTCCGGCATCGCCAATCCAGAATTTGGCAACAAGCGCGCCTGCTCAGAATTCACTCCGCCGGTGTTTGCCCTCGGCGCACATATCTCTGCGATCGGCACCCGCTTCTACACCGGTGACGCAGTGCCGCGCGAATATCACGGCAATATGATCGTCGCCCGCCACGGTTCTCACCCGCCATCACGGGTCGGTTACGACGTGGTGCGACTGGTCATGAAAGACAACCGCGTTGAACGCATGGAGCCGTTCCTTACCGGCTTCTTGCAAGGCCGCAGCTACTGGGGACGACCCACCGACGTGTTGATCCTGGCCGATGGCAGCATTCTCATTTCGGATGATCTAAACGGCGCGATTTATCGGGTTTCGCGGTAGGCGGCAACGCGCTGTTTGCGGCAGATTGCGCGGTGACGTTGCGAAGTTACCCGCTGTCTTCCGCAAACGAACTCTTGCGGGTGTATTGCGCCGTATGCAAGACGCGACTCTGAAGTCACGCTTTAGAGCCCTAGCATCGGCGGGCGTCTTGAATCAAAAGTGCCCTAAGGTCCCCGCCAATGCTAGTGTTGGATTGCAGGAAACGGGATCGCATTAAACTTTTCACTTGGCATCAATCGAAAATTCCTGCTCAGCTCGAAGTTGGTACGGAAACTTACTGCATTGCCACAATCCACAACTGTGCGCCCTGAGAAGTTGACGGTGTCCAATTGATGGAATAAACCCCGGCAGCGGCCACGATTCTGAATGCGGATGCGCCCTGTACATGGTTTGATGCCAGAGACGATGTATGGTCGAGCCGAGTCCAAGCCGCGTCGACAGCCGGGTTTAGTTCGCCGTTGCTGTTGTCGCCCCACCAGAAGGCGGCCAAGATTGCGGGGCCTGTTGTGCTGACATTTGCGCTGGTGTTGGGTGACGTCAAATCTTCTATCCACTGGCTATCCGCGATGCGGGTAACATTTTTGAACTCCGCCGCCATTACGGTGACCTCATCCACCGGCGACGGTTTGGTGGCGCTCACGATATGACCAGTGCCGCCTGCCGCCCCGATCTTGGCGTAAAGCGCCGTTCCCGACGACTGATAATTGCGGTAAGAATGGGCTGTGCCTAGTTGGCTGTAATTACCGTTATTTTTGTTGTCAGAAACTGCGGAGCGCTGGAAATCGGCAAGCGCACCGCGCCCAACGCTGGCTAAGATGATGCTACCGCTTGCGGAGGTGAACGAGTTGGTCTTCACCGCAGTGTTGGTGGTGTTGATAAAATCCAGCCCGATGCCATGACCTCCGATCGCTGGGTCACCCGCAATACCCACCGGGCAGGATTGCGCATAACCGAGGATGGGTGCGCTGAGCGAAAGCGCCATAAACTGGCGGCGGGCCAAGCGAAAATTTGGACAAGTTTTCATGGCTGACTCGGCATCGTGTGAGGGAACAGGAATGTTACACAATTTTCGGTTTATCAGTGTTTGAGTCGGCGATCGTAATCGCCATCACGATTGAATGAAAATACTTAGCAGCGTCGTTAGCGCGCATACGAGTCGCCAATTCATCGATCTTCGCCTCGCTTAGCTTCCTCCATACTTTTTAAAAGCTCCCACCGCGCGGTGTTTTCGTCGGCGGGCAGCCCAGTGCAACAAGTGCTCAGCATGCCCCGCCATTGCGAGGTGCAAATGACAAAATCAAACCTCCGCCTTTAGAATCCCAACCGCGTAATCACCTTGGTTTGCGTTACGGCACTCAAGCCATTCAAGCCGTTCACGGTGTAGGTCATTTTCGCGGTGCTTGCGTCGCGGAAATCGAAGCTCACGGAGCCTACAAGCTGCGTGTTGAAAGCGGCGGCATTGTAAGGCACGCCCAACCAGCCGCTGCTGACGGCGGTGTAAAGCGGTCCGCTGTAGGTCGTTCCCACCCACGTTCCGCCCGACATGACAAACCATGTTGCTTTGCCGTCCGCGCCATAGGTGTACCACGTCGCAAACAGACTCCGATCTTGCTGCGCAATGGCTACACCCCAGCCATTTTCCGCCTCGCCCGCCCACCACATATCGCGCACCACAATTTTCGGTAAAGCATCCGGTGTGCCGTAGCCAAAGCGCGCGATGTTCTTCTTGGCGGTCACGCCATTGATCGTGAAGTCGAACACCGCATTACTGGTATTGGTGAAGGTGAGCGTGCCGCTGCCCACTGCCGCACCCACCTGCCAACGGCGAACATCGTAGTTGCTGAACACGGCGCCCGTTGGCTGATAAATCGCGCTGGTAAAGCGGGTGTAATCCGCGTTCCAAGTGCCGCCTGACATTACATACCAGACCGGTTTGCCCGTCGCGTCGTAAACGTAAAATGCATTGAACTGCTGCAAGCCTTTTTGCGCAATCGTCATACCCCAGCCGGATTCAGCCGCACCCGCCCACCAAATATCGTTGTAATCTTGGGGGCCGATGGCCGGTGAATTGGTGGTCAAGCTCACAGGATTCAAAGCGTTCGCGCTATCGCCAGAATACGTTGCCGTGTAACGACGCGCACCGGCCTCTGTGAACGTGGTGCAAGTAACCACTGCCGCGTTGTTGTCAGCAGGCAATAGTGAGACTGATAGATTGGTACAGCCCACCACCGGGATCGTCGAATTTGTAATGTCGGTGATAGGCGTGGTGGTAAAGCTCACCAGCCCATTGGGGGCGATACCGCGCACCAAAGCAGTCAAAGTGATCGGTGTGCCTGCGCGCGGATTGATCAGATTGGCGGCTAGCGTCAGCTCGCCTTGGGTATTGGAAATCGTAAAGCTGCGATCAATATTTGGCGCGGCAGCAAAGGTGGCATCCCCGGGTTGCGCGGCGCGGATGGTACAGCTTCCGTAGGCAATTAAAGTTACGCTCACTGGATTCTGGGGCGTTCCGGGGGGAGGTATGGTTGGTAGAAGAGGTCGGGTAACTGCACAGATATTTGGCGTCAAGCTGGTAAAGGTGGCTGTAAGCAGAGAAGTTACGGTGCCACCAGAAATTAGTATGCTACGCAACGTTCCCACTTGATTCGCTATCGATGGGAAGTTGATTGTCTGCGATGTCAGTAGTGCAGCACTAACCGTGACTGTTTGGCTAACTGTGGTTGCAGCCAAGAAGTTGGTGTTTCCCGCCTGATTAGCCGCGATCGTACAGCTTCCCGCCGTCGATGCACTCACGGTGCTGCCGCTCAAGGTGCAAGAACCTGCCGTCACGCTGTAGCTCACCGCCAAACCGGAAGAAGCGGTAGCGGCTAGGGTGGATGAGCTACCGGCGAAGAACCCAGCGATCGCTGGGAACGTGATGGTTTGTGCAGCGGCTGAAACGGTCACCGACTGGGTGACTTGCGGCGCGGCGTTGTAGCTGGCGTTACCCGCCTGATTCGCCGCGATCACACACGCGCCACCGCCCAACGCGGTGACGGTCGTGCCCGCAACAGCGCAGGGGCCAGAGACGACGCTGTAGGTCACGGCCAACCCGGATGATGCGGTTGCACCAAGGGTTGAGGTGCCACCGCTCCACGCGAACGAGGTAATGGCGGGAAACGTTACGGTTTGTGCAGCAATCAGATTCAATCCGACTAAAACCGGATCGTGATCGGACGCGCGGAATGGGGTGGCGGCAAAGTAATCGGGCGTGGTGCAGCTGCTGGTGCAGCCAACCGTGTTTTTGGTCTCGACGTTGTAATCAAGATAAACCGGTTCGTCCGCATTGATGTGCCATTTACCGGATCCGCTAATCACCGCCATTAACGCCGCATTGCCCAACGCGTGATCGAGTGAGCCGGATAGGCCGTTAAACATATACGAATAATTGTTGTTGACGATGGTACTCAAGCCACCGGCACGCATAACGTCGATCGGGTCTTCCTGCTCATAGGCATTGAAGTCGCCCATGGTGATGACGCGTGGCGTCGTGGCAGCGAGGGTATTGATAAAGCCCAATAACGCAGCGGCCTGTAGTTTGCGTGAGTTATTGAACGCGGCCTGGCCGTCATTCTGATCGGCATCAAGTCCGGTGCCGGTTCCGCCTTTTGATTTGAAGTGATTGATGACGGCAACAAATTGCTCGTTGTTGCTCAGCAGTCTAAAGGTCTGGGCCACTGGTGCGCGCGCTTGCACAAAGGCAGCATCGTTTAACGCGGTGGCGAGCCCGACCGGGGCCACAACAGCGGTTTTGTAAATGAAGACCGGGCGGATCGCATCTGTTCCGCCGTTGATGCTGCCGTAATTGACCGGATCGGCAACAAAGTTCCATGTGCCCGCACCAGCCGCGGCATTGAGGCCGTTGATCAAATCCTGAATCGCGGATTGTGGGCCAGTGCCATCGTTTTCCATTTCCAAGAGACCCACAACATCTGCATTGAGGCCAGTTAGTGCGGCAACAGTTTTGGCACGTTGGCGGGCAAATTCATTGGCCGAATTCGCGCCGCGTGCGGTCGGGAAACCGCCGCCTAAACCATCACCATTGAAATAGTTCAACACGTTAGCACTGGCGATTTTCACGTTACCGCCGACGTTTGGCGGGGTGGCAGGACGTGGTGCATAACTAAATTCAGGCGCGACTGTTGCATATAAACGATGCGCCCCAAAAGACTGGCTGAGCACGCCCGTGAGGTTTGATACGGTGCTGCCGAGGCGCAAAGTACGCTCAACCGGATCCGCAAACGGAATCGTGGCCGGATAAGTCAGCGTGCTGGCGTCATCTAACAATATGCTGGATCGTGTGTTTAGATTTTCGTAAGCTGTCACTGCCGCCGCGTTGCTGTTGCCGCTGCTGGTGGTTCCGGCTGCTACTGCATCATTGGGGTCAACCTCGCTGGTGGGCTGGAACGAACGGCCATTGACTGACAGCGTGATTTCGCCAAAGTGCGCCAGGTCAAAATTATCGCTAACGGTGAGTGATTGCGTGAAGCGAACGCGCATCGATTCATATCGCTCCAGATCGCCAACTGTTGTCACCGGCAAGGCGACATCGACAATCTCCGGCAGCACATTTCCGCTTGAAAGCGTGGTGATGGTGGGTGTGACCATTTCGGTCAAGGTGTTCGGTGAGGTGCCGAATTCAATCACAGTTGCGGTCACCCGCACGCGGTCGCCGAGCGCCACCGCATAGGGCGCTAGATTGGTATAAATAAACATGCCTTCTGAGGTCGCAGGATCAGCATCGGCCTCTGCATCCGGCGCCTGAACATAGAAACCCTTCAGCTGATTCGGCCCTTGAAAATCGGCGGTGACAATACCTTCAATGGTCACGCTGGCGCCTGCAAGTGGCGACTGAGTTCCGCTTCCCTGCACGCTGTGGATCGGGGTGGCGTCGTCGTTCAAAATCGTGCCGAGGCCTTGCGCATCGAGCGGAATCGCGTTTGCCACATTGGTGATGTTGACGAAGAACGTTTCGTTTGGCTCGCCAACGGTATCGCCGTTCACCAGCACGTCAAACGTATAGCTCGAACTGCCTGCCGGAATCGTCTGCGCGGCGAGCGTTTTCGCCACATAGTCGCTGCCTGCGGTGGCTGTTCCATCTGCGGTCGCGATATCAAACGTCACGCCGCCGCCGGGTGCAGGTGCGGAAAGTGACACGGTAAATGTAAACGTGGTGGTACCGCTATTGCCTTCGGCAAGTGCGACATCATTGATTGTTAGACTCGCTGCCGCATCGTCATTGGTGATTGTGCCGACGCCTTGGCCGGTGACAATATTGGCATTCACCACATTGGTCACGTTTACAAAGAATGTCTCATCGGCTTCCGGGGTGATATCGCCCAGCACATCGACCGTGAACGCGTAGCTTGTACTACCCGCGGGAATGGTTTGCGCTGTGAGTGTTTTGGCGGTGTAATCGCTACCTGCAGTCGCCGTATTATTGGCCGTGGCGATGTCGAAGGTCACGCCGCCCGCCGGTGCGGCAGCGCTTAACATGACGGTGAATGTGAACGAAGTGACGCCGCTGCCGCCCTCGTTGGCGGTGACGTTGTTGATGGTAAGGCTGGGTAATGACGAACAGGAATTGGTCGCGCTGCCGCTGTTGCGGGGGTTGGCCGCACCAGCGGTGAAATCGGTTCCATTGTTATCGCCATCCGTACAGCCGTTGGCGGCACGCGAGACCGAATTGGAGTTGCTCGGTGCAGGCGTGGCTGCCGTTTCAGAACAGTTCGCGGTGGCGCCGTAGCCGACAAAGTCAACATAGGCGGCGACCGCAGGGCACGCTACTGCGAGCGCCGTCGTTACGTTAACCAATGCGACCTTGCCCGCGGTACCCGACATGGCGGTTGTACCAACTGCATCGGGAGTCGGCAGGCTCGTTGTACCGCCAGTACCTGCAACCTGCTGCACCAGAAAATACCCGCCCGCGGGGATGGTGATGTTCGGTAGCGTCGTCACCGACCACGCTGTGCCTGTTGCCGAGGCATATTGCACGCTCCAACCATTTACGCTGACTGGCGTGATACCGCGATTAAATAATTCAATAAAGTCGTTTTTATAGACGGATCCGGTATTGCCGCCGCCGCCATAGACCTGACTGATGACAATATTGGGCGAGGCCGCAAATGCGGATGTGGCGGCGACGATTGTGGTGAAGATTGTCGCCAGAAGCGCGACCAAAACGGAGGCAACAGCTCGCCGGTAAATCTGCAACATACGGGCAGCGTGGGTAAAGGTCATTTTGGGTTCCATTAGCTTGGGCAAGAGTCGAGACAAAATCGCCAGCCGCAGATAATGACATCGTTTGCCGTTTAGTTTTATGACAGTTTGGTAAAAAATGCAGGTTTTCGTGTTTGAAAAACACATCAATGCGGTATGTGATTGAAACCACATGCACAGCCGAATGAAAAATATAAGGTTCACGACTGGCGTGCTGTTCGACCGCATTTCTGCTGAAGAAGCCCGACGGTGCTTGGGTTTCGCTTTCGCTACTAAAGCAATGGCGGGTCCTTTGATGTACTGCTACCTGGCAGGGATTTTAAAACGAGCTAGCAGACTTGCTGCAGTTTTAGCGTCACCGCGCAGTTGCCGACAGTTGTTTCCTACCGATAGATGCGGGGCGACCGCTAAAAATAAACCTTGGACAATCGACGCCGACGGCAATGCCTACAACGGCGCAAATGCCG
>JBBRZG010000033.1:0-30610 GCA_038236905.1 Burkholderiales bacterium | reverse complement strand
ATAACGAAAACCCCATCCGCTGGCGCCAGCACGGTGTCCGCGTCATTCCCGCTGATTCTCTCGACGCCAACACCGCGCAAACGCCGGGAATGTCTCGCGCCGCGGCAATTAATTTTGCACGCGTCGGTGCGGAGAAAATATGGGCCGGCACGGTGACCATTCATCCCGATGCCAAGACCGGTGCGCATCATCATGGCGCGGTGGAGAGCGTGATCTATGTGGTGAAGGGCCGCGCGCGCATGCGTTGGGGCGAGCGGCTAGAGTTCGTGGCGGAGGCCGGCCCCGGTGATTTCATTTATGTGCCGCCGTATGTGCCGCACCAGGAAATCAATGCCAATGAAAGCGAGCCGTTGGAGTGCGTATTGATGCGCAGCGGACAGGACCCGGTGGTCGTCAATCTTGATATCCCGCCAGTTGAAAATCCGGAATCGGTTTACTGGGTGGATAACATTCATCCGCATCCGTGATGCGCTGTAAATCAAACGGGCAGATGTAAATTGATTTGGGCGAGAGTGCAGCCTGCGGGTCCTCGCCAATAGTGCTCTTGATCCGTTAAGGCCGCCGTGACTGGATTTTCGCCGTCGCGGGATCAGCTGAGATAGCGGAATTTATTTTGCTCGACGGTAATGTGTGCGCCGCAATGCCCACCCCCCTCATACCTCTTATTACTCTCATACCTCTCGTACCTCACCATCGCAATGTCATTTCAGCGAGACCGCGATGGGCTACGTTGAGGAAATCAAGGCGGAAGCTCGGCTCCCGAGGATTGAGATCGGAAACGCTTTGTGCGGAGGTGCGGCTCGCCACGGGCAGCAGGCGCATATCGAGTGAATCAATCGCTTCGCGTACGTGCACATCGAAATCCGCCGACGAGAGTAGAGAAACGCTCGTTCCGGGGTGCACAAAATCAATGTCCTGTGTTCGCGCCGCCGTGCCCCAACTCACGCCGAGCATGTTGCTGGACGCCAGAAATGCGTGCCTGCCAATAAGCGGTCCACTGGCGTGGAAAAGCCTGTAATCGCCGAGACGACGGATGACTTTTTAATCGCGCGGCAGCAAGTTTGCGCAACCAAGCGCATTGGCGGAGCGTACCGCCGGCAATAGCGCATCGGTTACAGGCGACTACTTTTAACATTCATAATTTTATAATGTATATTGATGATGTACATATAAACAATTTAAGGTTTAGATCATGGCATTACAAATCGCCAATCCTGTCGTGGTGAAGAAGGTTGAGCGCTTGGCTAAGGCGGTCGGACTTTCCAAAACAGCTGCGGTCGAGCGCGCGGTTGATAAATTGCTCGCCGAGACAGTCGGCGTCGCGAAGTCAAGAAATACCGCGAGCGCAAGCATGGCTGCGTTACTCGCGCAGCTGGATCAAGTTGCGGATCGAAAAGACGCATTCGATCCGCTCGAATGGGACGAACACGGACTACCCAGATGATCGTCGTTGACACGTCGGCCATCGTTTCGATTGCCTTTGCCGAGCCTGAACGTGCAGCGTATGTACAGGCCATCGAACGCGCGGAAAAAGCATTGATTAGCACGGTATCGATAGTCGAAGCGCGCATGGTGATACATGGTCGGCGCGGGCAACGAGCCGTAATATTGATAGACGATTTTCTACAGCTGCCGATGTTTGAAGTTGTGCCACCCGGCCAAGCGGAAATGGACGCGGCCTATGCAGCGTTTGTGGCTTTCGGCAAAGGCAGCGGCCATCCAGCGAATCTGAATTTTGGCGATGTGTTCAGTTATGCGCTGGCCAAAGTGCGCGCGCTGCCACTACTCTTCAAAGGTAACGATTTCTCGCAAACCGATATTGCATGCGTATTGTGAAAAGGTACAGAAGCTACCGCCAGCGCTCGCCAAGCAGTTTGTTGCGCACACCATATCGTCAGGAGCAGGCGCGCGCTCAAATGAGCCACAGTATTCCGCGCTTGCTGAGCGTTGGGGGAAGAGTCTTACGGAAATGTTGGTTAGTCAAGGCTTCGATAGATAAACAACATCATCCGACGCTAAGCAACCGGCTTCTTCTCATTCAACCGCAACCAGCCCTTGATCACCCGATACAAATACCAAACCAGCACGGCCACGGGCAGTATCCACAGCACAGCCATGCCAATGCCGAGTGTCAGGATGCCGAGCACCCAAAACGCGCCCCACGCGAGGACGGCCCATAAGATGCCCCACCAAAACGTGCGGGATAGATAGTCGTAGTGCGAATCGAGCCACGTGCCGCGCACATCATCACGTTTTACCAGTCCAACAATCATCGCGACAATCGCGAGCGTCCACATCGTGAATGGTGCCAGCGCATGCAGGCCATACATGACGTGGGTGACGGTGATGGATGAGGACACGTCTTTTTCAATGGCACCGCTTGATCCATTTGTTCCGTAGGGATTCGGGCTCGCTGCGTCGATGGTTTCAGGCATGTTGATGCTCCTTTAATAGTTGCGACGTGAAAATCAATGAAGCGCGTGAGTTGTCATTTAGTCATCATCGCGCCCGACCAACTCGGGAAACAAGACTTCGGTAAATCCAAACTTCGACATATCGGTCATCCGCATCGGGTACAACACGCCGTCCAGATGGTCGCATTCATGCTGCACCACCCGCGCATGAAAACCGGACACGGTGCGATCAATCTTGCCGCCATTTTCATCAAAGCCGGTGTAACGCAGCTTGGTCGCGCGCGGCACCACGCCGCGCATGCCGGGCACCGAAAGGCAACCTTCCCAACCGTCTTCGACCTCATCATCAAGTGGCGTCAAAACGGGGTTTATCAAGACGGTGAACGGGATCGGCGCCTCATCCGGATAGCGCGCATTATTTTTTAACTCGAATATCACGACCTGAACATTCTCGCCGATCTGCGGCGCGGCGAGGCCCGCACCCGTGGCGGCGATCATGGTTTCCTTCATGTCGTCGAGCAATGTTTTTAATTCCGGCGAACCGAATAATTTTTTGGGCCATTTAACAGAAGGCTCCATCAAGCTGGGCGTACCCATTTTTAAAATCGGACGGATCATTTTGTCTCCGCAATGGGTTCAGCCAGGCCGCGCGCATCAATTGGCATGGCGGCGTGCAGCTCAACGGCTTTGGCGAGAATAGTACGAATTTTTTCCATGCCGACTTTTAACACGGCATCCGCGTCTTCGAGCTTGATACCCTGTGCTGAGGTGCCGCGACCGGCAGCGTGGTTCATCGATAACGCCAGCGTCGCGTACGAAAGGCCCAACTCGCGGGCCAGACTGGCTTCAGGCATTGAGGTCATGCCCACCATGGTGCAACCATCGCGCTCCATGCGGTTGACCTCGGCCAGCGTTTCCAATCGCGGGCCCTGCGTGACGCCAAGCACACCGTTTTCAACGACCGTCACACCGACCGCTTTTGCCGCCGCGAGATACAACAAGCGCGCGAGGTTGCAGTACGGAAAGGTGAAATCAATATGTGTGACCGGTTTATCGCCTTCAAAGAAGGTATGTTTGCGACCTGAGCTGTAATCAATAATCTGATCGGGCACAACGATCTCACCAGGACCCAAATTCGCGGCAACACCGCCGACCGAATTCACCGCCAGCACCCGAGTGACGCCGACCGATTGCAGCGCCCAAATATTGGCGCGGTAATTCACTTCATGTGGCGGAATGGTGTGACCGTAGCCGTGGCGCGCCAGAAAAATAACCTCAGCTTTCGTTTGCGCCGCAGTAGTTGACACAATCTCGCCAAACGTCAGGTGCCCCGATGGCTCGCCATACGGTGTGCGTACGACTTCGCGACGCGTGATTTCCAGATTGGCTAAGTCTGTAAGGCCAGTGCCACCGATGATTGCGAGCATGTTTGAACCAGTTAAATTTGAATTGATATTAGATGTAGCGTGCAGATTGCGATATTGAAAACCTACTTCCCCTTCATCGCGTAAATCGCCGGCAAGTTGCGCCACGCGCCCGACACATCCATGCCATAACCAAAGACGAAGCGATTCGGCACTGTCAGGCCCACATACTCTGCCTTCAACGGCTTTTTCGCATTGATTTCAGTGCCGTAATCCTTTACGCAAAACACCGCACAAGTGACGCTGATCGCGCCGTTCTTTTTGACTAAATCAACAATCGCGGCAAGCGTCACGCCCTCGTCCAAAATGTCGTCCAGAATGATCACATGACGGCCCTGAATATTGTCCCTCGGCGCCACCCGCCAAGTGAGCTCACTGCCAACTTTTGCGTTGCCATAACGCGATGCCTGAACGATATCAAAATCAAGCGGGAAATCTAGCTGGCTCAACAGATGGCCCGTAAAAACCACCGCGCCACCCATCACCGATAAAACTAGCGGATATTTATCGACATAATCGCGATTCAATTCTGTCGCAACACGCGAGGTCGCGGCGGCTACCTCGGCTGCGGTAAAAAGCAAATCGCCTTCATCAAGAATTGCGTTTGCTTCGGCTAATGTAGGCATTGTCATTTCCGTGATTTTTTGGCGATTTTAGCGGCTGCTTTGGATATTAGTGTGAGGGTGATTTTGGGTTCGATCTTGCCCTTTGCGGATGTCCCGGATTTAGATTTGGACTTTGATTTAGATTTAGATTTTGACTTAACCGCCACCGCGACAGACGATTTTGATTTTTCCGCCGGAAGCTTCTGCGCTGAAAGATGTTCTGAAAACGCTTTACCGACTTCGAAATGCTTCATGCCGAGCGCCACGGTTGCCTTCAAATACCCGAGCTTGGAGCCACAGTCATAGCGAGTACCCTCAAACTCATAGGCGAATACACTTTCGTGCTTCAGTAACGACGCAATACCGTCGGTGAGCTGGATCTCTTTACCCGCACCCGCCTGAATTTTTTCCAGCTGATCAAACACCTGCGGCGTCAGAATATAGCGGCCTACCACACTGAGTGTGGACGGCGCGTCTTCAGGTTTCGGTTTTTCCACAATCCCGCTCAGCTTCGACACGGTTTTATCTACGCGCTTAGCGTCGACAATTCCGTATTGAGACGTATCTTCCCGCGCCACATTCATCACCCCCAAAATGGAGCTTTTTTTCTTGGCATATAAATCGACCATTTGCTTCATCACGGGTGTGTCTGCATCAATCAAATCGTCTGCGAGGATGACCGCGAATGGCTCATCACCGACCAAATGCCGTGCGCACAAAACCGCATGACCCAAGCCCAGCGCCTCCGGCTGGCGCACGTACACATAGCGCACATTGGCGGGCAGCATGTTGCGCACTTCGTTCAAAACTTTCAGCTTACCTTTCAGCTATAGTTCTGCTTCGAGTTCATAAGCTTTATCGAAATGATCTTCAATGGTGCGCTTGCCGCGTCCGGTGATAAAAATCATTTCGGTAATACCCGCCGCCGCGGCCTCTTCGACGGCATATTGAATTAACGGCTTATCGACGACCGGCAACATTTCTTTCGGTGAAGCCTTGGTTGCGGGCAAAAAGCGCGTGCCCAAGCCGGCGACAGGAAAAATGGCCTTGGTAATTTTTATGGCTTTGCTGGTAGCAGTTTTCTTCATCGTGGTCTCGGTTCAGGGTTCGAGCATCTTTAAAAATTGCGCTTCGTCCAGCACAGTTACACCGAGCTCAATGGCTTTTTCAAGTTTACTACCCGCGTCGGTACCGGCGATAACAAAATCCGTTTTCTTTGAGACGCTGCCGGCGACTTTAGCGCCCGCCGCTTCGAGTTTGTCCTTCGCCTCGTCGCGCGAGAGCGTCGGCAGCGTGCCTGTGAGTACGACAGTCTTGCCATAAAAGCTGTTGTTACTCTGGGCGGATGCCCCAAGATCTAAGCCTGGCGCGGCGTTTGGAGCATCCAAATCATTTAAGGGAACTACATATTCGCGCTCCGGCCAAGTCACACCACAGGCGCGCAGCTGCTCAACCACTTCACGGTTATGTGCCTGGTCGAAAAAATTGCGCAGACTTTGCGCCACCACCGGACCCACATCGTTTACCTCCAGCAACGCTTCCGCGCTGGCGTTCATCACCGCATCCAAGTTTCCAAAATGCTTCGCGAGATCTTTCGCGGTGGATTCACCGACATGGCGAATGCCGAGCCCGAATAAAAATTTTGCGAGTGTGGTTTGCTTACTTTTCTCAATCGCCGCCAATAAATTATTCGCCGATTTTTCGGCCATGCGTTCCAGATTCGACAGTGCCGACAATCCCAGTCGATAAACATCTGCAGGCGTACGCACCAGATTCGCATCGACAATTTGCTCAACTAATTTATCTCCCAAACCTTCAATATCCACCGCGCGGCGTCCTGCGAAATGAAGCAACGCTTGCTTGCGTTGGGCAGGGCAAAACAAACCGCCCGTGCAACGCGCAATCGCTTCGCCTTCCAATTTCTCAATCAGCGAATGACATTGCGGGCAATGGGTCGGCATCACAAAATCTTGCGCATCGGCAGGACGATTCGCGTAAATCACCGCCGCAACTTCCGGGATCACATCGCCCGCGCGGCGCACGATCACGGTATCGCCGATTTTTAAATCCTTGCGTCGGATTTCGTCTTCGTTATGCAACGTCGCGTTCGACACCGTGGTGCCGCCCACAAACACTGGCTGTAGTCGCGCCACCGGCGTGATCGCGCCGGTGCGCCCAACCTGCACATCAATGCCCAGCAGCACCGTGGTGGCTTCTTCCGCCGGAAACTTGTGCGCGGTGGCGAAGCGCGGCGCGCGTGAAACAAACCCGAGTTTTTCCTGCGCGGCAAAACTGTTGACTTTGTAGACCACCCCATCAATTTCAAACGGCAACTGCGGGCGGCGGGCGCCGATATCTTTATAAAAATCCAACAGGCCTTGCAAGCCAAGCACCACGCGACGTTCACGCGTAATCGGGAAGCGCAGGCTCTCCAGCCAATCCATCATCGTTGAATGCGATGGCGGCAAAGCCATGCCATTGATCGCGCCATCCGCCACCTTGATGTCACCGACCCCATAAGCAAAAAAAGCGAGCGGCCGTGAGGCGGTAAGCTTCGAATCCAGCTGGCGTAAGGTACCCGCAGCGGCGTTGCGCGGATTCACAAAAACCTTGTCGCCTTTCGCCGCCTGACGCTCGTTTAAGCTCACAAAATCTTTTTTGAGCATCAACACTTCACCACGCACTTCCAATAATTTTGGCATCGCACCATTGGGCGCATACAAAGACAACGGAATCGTGCGCACCGTTTTTAAATTCTCGGTGACATCCTCGCCAACTGCCCCATCGCCACGCGTGGCACCCTGCACAAACACACCATCCACATAGGTCAGGCTAATCGCAAGCCCGTCAAATTTCGGCTCACATGCGTATTCGATTGCATCAGCCGCCACGCCCAATCCTTCGCGGCAACGGCGGTCAAAATTTCGCGCATCTTCCTCCGTGAAGGCGTTACCCAAAGACAACATCGGCACACGATGGGTGACCGGCTTGAAAAAATCCAGAATCTTGCCGCCCACGCGCTGGGTGGGCGAATCAGGTGTGGCAAGCTCGGGATGGGCAGCCTCAAGATTGACCAACTCATTGAATAGCGCGTCGTATTCTGCATCCGCAATCGTCGGCTGATCCAGCACGTGATATCGATAGAGATGTTGTTCCAGCGTTTGCCGCAACTCGGCAGCGCGTGCCATCAATGGCGCGGAGGCGGGAATCTTTACAGGGGGCAATACAGCCGCATTTGGTTCGGTGGTCATGGCCGAGCCAAACGCAATTAAACGTATAACCGAAGCGCGGTTGCGCTGCCCGGCTCGATTCCTTTGGCTTCCATTTCGGTGGCGATATGAACAATCGTATCTGCAATCACTTTCCGACCATTCGAAGTCAGCACGCGGCGATTGTCGTCCACCACCTCGCCTTGGAGAACATCGGCAAATTGCTGGCTCAGATTAAACATTTGCTCGAACACGCGATGCGCATTCAAGGTGCGCGGGACATCAAGCGCGAAGGTAATGCCCTCGATATAACCCGTGCTGCGCTTGATCCCGGGCGGTTCGGCCGGGTCAAAATTACGCAGCGTAAACAGCAAGTGGCCATGATCGTCGCGCATCACATATTCGCCAGAATCGATCGCCAGCATGCCTTTCGATTCTGCCAGTCCACGCAGCTTGGTCACCGCAAACGTATTGCCGTTTTTACCCACGACGTTAACCGCAATTTCAATATCAGTGTCCGCACAAAAGGCATCAATCGCTTGCGCGCGGCGCGCCGCCACATTGGCGTCCTCCCGCTGCGACACCGCATTCACGCTGGCGGAAAACTTGACGATTAAATCGTTAAATACGGCGAGCGTGGCCTGATCAGTAGCACCCTGACGATCCGCCAATTGGCAGCCCGCACGCAACTCGCGAAAGCTCTCCTGCGTATCGCGCAAAATGCCTTGCCACAAACCGCCAACAAGGCCCTCCCAACGCACGCCTTTGCCGATTTTTTCGGTATGGGCAACCATCGGTTGATATTGATTGGGCCCAATCGCCGCATCGGCCAGCACCAACGCAATCGAATCGATTTCAGGATGCAAGGCTGGCGGCGGAACCGTTTGTACCGCGTCAAACTGATTCGAGTAGGCCAGGTTGCCGATCGGCTCTAGCTCGTCAAAATCATCATCAGCGACCGCAGAAAACGCGCTTGCGGTTGGCATGGCAGGGGCTGATGCTGGTGGTACTGCCCTCTGTGGCGCGGCTGCTGAAACACCGCCGATATGTGGCTCTACCCGCTCGGTACGGTCAATCACCGCGTCACGCTTGGCCGTCATACCGCTAGCGTTAGCGTTAGCGCTGTCAGTATTTGAATCGCCCTCCGCGCCGTCGATCAACACATCCGGGTGATCGGTTCCAAACGCATGTTCGGCTCGCCGCTTATATTTATTTTCCTGCCAGCGGTTGTAGACCAATATGCCCACAACGACTGCGGCGGCCACACCGCCTATTGCCAGTTGAAAATCGCTTATCATTTCGCGCTCTGTGGGCCTGTGAAAAAATTAATCATCTGAAATTTGATTATGCCGCGGCAGAAACAGGATCGCCCGCCAGCGACAACTGCGCCTGACCCGGGTTGGGATTGACCGCAAACCGCTTCGCCGCATGGATGTCGACTTCGACAATCCGCGACACGCCAGGTTCATTCATCGTCACGCCCACCAGTTGCTCGGCCATTTCCATCGTCACCTTATTGTGGGTGATAAACAAAAATTGCGTTGAAACCGCCATTTTTTTAACCAGCGCGCAGAATCGATCCGTATTCGAATCATCGAGCGGCGCGTCGACCTCATCAAGCAAACAAAATGGCGCGGGGTTCAAACGGAATAGCGAAAACACCAGCGACAGCGCGGTCAGCGCCTTCTCGCCACCCGACAGCAACTGGATAGACGAATTCTTTTTTCCCGGCGGTTGTGCGAATACCTGCAAACCCGAATCGAGAATTTCATCGCCCGTCAATTTCAGGAATGCGTTGCCACCGCCGAACAGCGCAGGGAATAATTCTTGGAAATTCTTGTTGACGATATCGAATGTGTTTTGCAGCAAATCGCGCGTCTCGCGGTCGATCCGTTTGATCGCCGATTCGAGCGTGGCAATCGCTTCGTTCAAATCCGCCGATTGCGCATCCAAAAATTCTTTGCGAACTTTCGATTGTTCGAGCTCTTGCAACGCCGCCAGGTTGACCGCGCCCAGCTCGGTGATAGCCAGATTCAAACGATTGATCTCAGCCTGATACGCAGTAGATCGCGCCTTCTTTTCCACCATGTCAGCCAGCTCTTCCAGGTTCGCGTTGGCGTCGGTGAGCTGTTGGGTGAATTGCTCCTCGTTAATCCGCGCTTCCTGTTCTTTCATACGCAGTTCGGTAATTTTGTCGCGCAGCGGCTGCAAGCTGCGCTCGACATTGGCTTTGGCTTCTTCCAGCCCTTTGAGCTTGCCGGTGGCAGATTCCATCGCATCGCGCGCGTCGGCCAACGCTTTCTCGCGCTCGGTTCGGGTGGCGAGTGCGGCCTGCAAGCGCTCACGGATATTCCCCTCCTGCAAATTATCCAGCTCACCCGCGAGCGCCAGCCTGCTGGCGGTAACGAGTTCAAAGCGCTTCGATAATTGCGCGGTCATTTCAGTCAGCGATTTAATCTTGTCGTGGCAGGAACGTTCAAAATAATTCGCTTCCTGCGCGCTCCGCTCGGCGGCGCTGACGCGTTCGCGTGCATCGGCTAATGCACGTTCCGTTTCCTTTTGCCGGTCTTCGATAAGCATCAGCGCGTCGGTTAATTCGCCGATCCGATTGCCGCCTTCTTCCAGCCGCGCTTGCGCCTCCAGCATCTCAGTGCGTTCGCGCTCCATTTCGTCATCAATCAACGCCTGCTCCTCGCGAATCGAGGCGCGACGGCCCTCGGCTTGCGACGCCGCTTGCGATAACTTTAAGGCTTCCATCTGCAATTGATGTTCGCGATTTTTGGTTTCTTGAATCGACACGCGTAACTGACGCAACGTCTCCTGAGTATCGCTAAGGCTGGTTTCGGTTTCTTTTTGCGCGGCTTCCAGCAAATGGCGCGCTTCGATTTTGCCAGGCAGTTCAAGTTTCAACGATTCAATTTCACGCTGACGTTGCAACACGCCATGCAGTTCCGATTGCGGGCCGTGAAACAGCAAGCCGTGCTGCGAATACATGTGACCGTTGGCGGTGACGAGCACCGCCCCAAACGGTAGATGCGCCATCCGTGCGCGCGCTTCCGATTCGTTCTCCAGTACAAAAACATTCGCCAAACACTCGCGAACGAATGGCAATACGCCGGGATTGTCAGATGTCACCCACGCGGAGAGTGGCGTCAATCCTGGCGCTTGGGCGTTTTGTACCGCGCCGTTTTCAAGAAATAATGCCACGCTACCCGGCGGCGCATCGTTGGCCATGCGATCGATCATGGCGGGTTCTGATACTTTGATCGCGTTTAATTTCAGGCCAAGCGCCGACTCCAGCGCGTCTTCCCAACCTTCTTTGACCTTGATTTGCTGCCACAAACGCGGCGCATTATCGAGCTGATATTTTGACAGCCACATCGCCAGGCGATTGTTGTTGTCCATCCGCGCCTGCTGATTTTGCAGCGCGAGCAGTGAAGCCTCAATCCGCGCCAGTTCGCGGGTCAGGTCGCCCAATGCATCGACTGATTTTTTGCGTGCCGCCTCAAGTTCGGCAAGTTTTAATTCTGCGCCCGCCATCTTTTCTTCGCTCTGCAGCAGTACTTCCTGCGCTTCGGCACGCTCGCCCTCAATCCGCGCAATCTCGCCTTCATCCGGCACCACCAACGCCATGTTCTCCGTGGTCAGCCGTGTTTTACGCTGCTCCAGCTGCGAAAGAATTTTGAGCGCGCTGGATTCGCGCGCTTCTTCCAAAGCCTGACCGGATTCTGCTTCGCGCACACCATTCTCAGCGGCACGCGTGGCCGCCACCGTTTCACGCACCTTGTCTTCAAACGTCGGCACTTCCGCGCGCACCGTTTCGGCGCGCTCGCGGGCCTCGGCGACGCGATCCATGCCGCTGGCCAATTCCCGATGCCAGCGCTCGAGTTCGGTGCTGGTCGCGTCACGATTCATTTCGACCTCAGCTACCTGTTGGGCGAGCGCTTCGACTTGCGCAATCAGGCGGCGGCGATTGTCAGAAAGGTAGCTAATTTCCTGTTCCAGCTGCACCACGGCGCTGTTGGATTCAAACATTCCCGCCTGCGCATTGGTCAACGCATCGGTTTCGGTGTAATGGTCCTGGCGCAGCTTATCGAGTGCCGCTTCGGCCTCACGCAGCTTGGCGGTTTCGCCTTCAAAACCGATCTCGGTTTTGATGATTTCGCTGGCGTAGCGTAGTTTGGAGGCGAGCGCCTCGCGCTGCTTGGTGAATGCCCATAAATTTTCATTGAGCTTTAATTCACCGACAAATTCATTGTATTTCGCCGCGACCTCCGCCTGCGCGGCAAGTTTTTCAACCTGCTTATCGAGCTCACCGCGAATGTCATCTACCCGGTTCAAATTTTCTTTTGAATCTTCCAGCCGTGATTCAGTTTCGCGACGGCGTTCGCGATATTTCGAGACACCAGCAACCTCTTCCAGAAATATCCGCAGCTCTTCCGGCTTGGACGTAATCACCCGCGAAATCATGCCCTGCTCGATGATCGCGTAGGCACGCGGTCCCAGGCCGGTGCCCAAGAACACGTCGGTGATGTCACGACGGCGCACATGCTGGCCGTTGATGTAGTAATCCGAATTGCCGTCGCGCGACAGCACCCGCTTTACGCTCAGCTCGGCGTATTGACCCCATTGCCCGCCAATGCGACCGAGGGAATTGTCGAATACCAGCTCGACACTCGCGCGCGCCACCGGTTTACGTTGCGTAGAGCCGTTAAAAATAACGTCTTCCATTTTTTCGCCGCGTAAGTTTTTAGCCGATGATTCACCGAGCACCCAGCGAACCGCGTCAATAACGTTCGATTTGCCGCAACCATTCGGGCCAACAACGCCGACCAACTGACCGGGCACAGCAATCGTGGTGGGGTCAACAAAAGACTTGAAACCCGCAAGTTTGATCTGAGTAAGACGCAACTTAATTTCCTTCAACAACGACTGCTTTAATGATGAAAACCCGCCAGCAGCATGGAGCATGGCGGGTTTGATGAAATACAATACCGAATTCTAACGTAATGCACTCCCTATTTCCCATTTTGGCCACCATGACAACCCATCGCAAAACAGAAAAAACATCAACAAAATCCGCTAAGTCGTTGACCAGCATAGAAAGAGCGGCTCACCTTACAAAATTAGGCGATATGCCCACCACGCGACCGGTGAAGGCATTGGAAGTGTTTCTCAGCCCGGCGCCGCATCGCGATTTTTTGATTCATATGCAGATCCCGGAATTCACCTGCCTTTGCCCAAAGACAGGCCAGCCCGATTTCGCCACGCTCTATCTGGACTACATCCCGAATAAATTATGTGTGGAGCTAAAAAGTTTGAAGCTTTACATCTGGTCATTCCGCGATGAGGGTAAATTTCACGAAGCCGTGACCAACGAAATTTTGGACGACATCGTGGCGGCCACCGAACCACGCTTTGCCCGATTAACGGCCAAGTTTTGGGTGCGCGGCGGCGTATTCACGACGGTCGTTGCCGAGCACCGCGCCAAAGGCTGGAAACCCTCGCCGGTGGTGGCGTTGCAAGCGTTTTCGGAAGAAAAAAGTGTGACTGAGCGGGGTTGATATTTTGAGTTTAATAAAATTCCTTTTGGAGTTTTGAAGTTTTACGATCGGTAATTCATGAAGCCTTCTTACGGGAGTCCAATTGTCGAATTCACAAAATAATCAACGATATCTTAAACGGCTTGTTGAGATAACTGCTCACTTGATCGCCCCCGCATTGTTAACGTCGGCTGCGGTTGGTATAGGTGTGGTCAATAAAGGATTCTCTTTTTCTGCAGACGCATTATTCGCGGTGATTAGTTGCCTTATTGCTGGATTACTCGCCTCACTTATCATTTTTTTCGCAACGCAGAGTGTGCTAGTTTTTGTTCTTCCTCAATTTAACGTAGGTCGGTTTTGGCCGGTCATTGCAAGTGGTGCCGTTTTTGCAAACGTAATTGCTGCGATTGTCTCTACACGCCCGTTTGGCGTCTGGGTAATTGCAATCTCAGGAGCATGGGGCATTTGCTGTGTCTTACCGCTTGCTGCAAAGAAAGCTTAGGATGTGACATGAATCGGTCTTCAAGGAACACTGAAGCATTAATAGGACAAAGAGCGTGATTCAAAAGCAACGCCTCACCGCAAACCTCGAGGGAGAATTTGTTATTTTTCTAATCGGCCTGCGCGTTAATCAGCCTCTCAAAGTTCACAAATGGCTGCCGGTGTTTACAGCGATGCCCAAGATGTTGACTGAGCTTTACCAGCAACCAGAGCTCGGTTTTCTGCATGCGGAAAACTGGTTCGGCCGAACCACGATCATGTTGCAATATTGGCGTTCGATGGATCAATTATTGGCCTACGCAAAAATACGCGACGCGGCGCATTTACCGGCATGGAAAGCATTTAATAAAGCCGTGGGCACGGATGGCAGTGTCGGCATTTGGCATGAAACCTATGCCGTAAAACCGGGTGGATACGAAAATATTTATGTGAACATGCCACCGTTCGGACTCGGCCGCGCGGGCTCAGTGCAGCCCGCATCAGGCGGCCGCGAATCCGCCGAGGAGCGATTGCGGAATCATCAAAACTAACCCGGCCACGGCCTTGTGATTCGGCTGGCGAGTGATTTGAGGTGACCGTCGGCACGCGCCGGGTTTAATCATCCGCCATCCATATGCACATCAACCGCGAAGTGTGGGCCTCACTCTGCACTCAAATCGCGTCAATCGAGCCCGAACCCGTCACCACCTGATCAACCTTCTTTGGCGAGCCCGCATACCGAATTTCACCCGAGCCGGTTACCCGTGCTGTAATTTTTTCGGTGGCGTGTACAGCCGCCTCGCCAGAAGATGCCACCCTCACATCTACTTCCCGAGCGATGAGCTTGCCCGCGTGCACCTCCCCGCTCCCGGCAATTTCAATGGCAACTTTATCCGCGCTACCTGACGTTGAGATATCGCCCGACCCGTTCAGCGTGATGTTCACCTGCCCTGCACGCAACGCGCCGAACCTGATGTCGCCAGAACCATTTGTTTTTGACTCGACCGATTGGCTTTCAACATTACCGATGTCGATATCGCCCGAACCAGTAATCGCAATCCTGAGTTGATCCGCGCGAATTTCCTTGAATTTCACGTCACCAGAACCTTCGATGATGATATCGAGTTTGTCGCCCTTGAACTGATCACCAAACACATCGCCCGAGCCTTTAATTTTGAGACTATTTAGCGATTTAACCGTAACCCGAATCTTGATTTCTTTTTTTGTCGAGAAGCCGTGGTTTCTATCGCCCTCAACGAACAGCTCGTTGTTAACTACGCGGGTAGTCAACAAGGGCAAAATATTGTCATCCGCGGTGATCGTCAGCGATTCAGTTGGACCTTGCGAGAGTGTGATGCTTGCCGGTAACGAAAAAGTTAGCTGCGAAAAATTGGCCACCGCGCGCGACTCCTCCTTGATGACGCCGGATCCCTTTGTACGATTTTGGCCATAGCTGGTGCTGTGAAAGAAGGAATTTCCAAAATTCCAAGACCAGCTGGTTCGGCTTTTTGAGCCCTCTCCATCACCGGCAAAACTTGGCGCTGCAAAAAACATACAGCCCAGCGCGGTGGAAAATGCTGCGGCAATGACGCGATGACGAATTGATGGTGAGCTGATATTCATGTGATCCCCCGTTTAAGAAGTTCACAGTCTACGAACCAGGCAACCCGCAAGAAAGCATGACACGATGAATTGCAGAATTGAGGGTGTGAGCTGAGACAAGCCGATACAAAACCGCGAACGGGTCACTGAATTTATGCAGTAGAAACTATATGTCCAATACCAGCGCGGCGTTTGAAACACTTATGGCTCAAGATGCCCGCTGCTATTAGACTTTCAATTTCAGACTACAGAAATTTTAGAAAGTTGTATCTTGTCAACACGAAACGTTGAAGCACTCTGGGACTACCATCTGTGGCCATCATTTGTGCCATCCATCTGTTGCGACCCTAACCTGCTGCTCATGACGCGCTCATCCGCCTTTTTTACGATAATACGCAGCTAGTTCTGCTAATGTTTTGCCGCTACTATTAACGAGCTCCCGCACAGCGGCGCGCTCGCCGATCAAGACCATTTTCTGTGAAAATTCATTTAATTTTGTCAATGAATCACATGAGAGCCCGGTTGGCGATGCCGCGAGTGAAAGGCTGTAGCCCACCGCCACGGAAATCTCGTCATCTACCGCCTGCAAACGTTCCTTACTCCAGCCGACCCTTTTTCCGATTGCAGCTGCGGTCATCGCTGCAGAGAGCGTTTCATCTTTTTCCAACAGAGTCGTTGCGAGAGCATCACACGTTTCAGGGCGATTACCGACCATTTGCTTAGATTGCACACAGTAGCGCATGAGTCCGTCTGTAACTTGCTTTGGTCTCATCATTAAATCCCCAAAAGCCGCATTTTCCATTGACGCTTGCACGAGCGGTGGCAATGACCGCACCGAATCTGAAGTAATGATCGGAGCCATCGACGGCAAGCGGGTGTTGTATACCTTCGCCGTCACCGCTCGCCGTAAAGCTGCATCGCGCGCTGCAATATCTTTTCTGGCGTCAGCTTCACTCGCAGCCATCAGCCATGCGACCGCGTTATCAGGTTCCATTTCAGCCCAGCGTGCAGCCGACACATCGCTGCAAGCTCCGGTCGCGGCCCCCGAGCAAGCGCTCAAAGCGGCTGAATAAACATCTAAATCGCCGGTGGTCAACGCCAGATTTACCAATGCAGCAGCATTGGTGGGCAATGCTTGCTGCATGGCCTCATATGGCTTGGCCGAGCAGGCCTCACTGCTTTTGCAGCCGGGATAATTTAACCTTTCCGCTTCCATCGCAGCCATACCCGCCTGCCGCGCAACAATATAAAGACCGAGTGTTTTCTCGCGCAAATCATCGCTTTCAATCAGCCTAGACACCACCTCAGCCAGCACTGGCTTGACATCAGGCATATTCACCGTTCCGTGGGATGCAAAAAATGCGCTTGCCTCTGCCGTGGTCAAGCCACAAACTTCTTGGGGTTGGCTCTCGGGCAATTCGGTTTGCGTTATTTCGGTCTCTTTATCGCCCCGCTTGCCGGGCGGCGGTGGTTCCCGGTTTGCAGCACCGTTGCCATCGCGTGCCGAGGGAGGCGTCAAATTCGCAACCGCGTCGCTCACTTTGGGCTGAGCAAACGATGGCGCTTTTGATAGAGACTCTGTTTCAGGCTTAGCAGGTGATACGCCGAACCAACCCAGCCGCCACGCGATAAACGCAAATATAAGCAACGCTAGCGCAGCCGCAACAATCATCACGACGCGGTGTTTACTAATATTGCGCATGGGTTTTTGGCAGCCTCACAGCGGCAGGCGATAGACCAAAAATCCGGTTCTCTCGGCCAACTTGTCGTAAAGCTTCATTGCGGTGTGGTTGGTTTCGTGGGTTTGCCAATACAAACGCGAAGACCCCGCAAGCTGGGCTTGATCACGCACCGCTTTGATCAATGCGCGCCCCACACCATGGCCGCGTGCGGCCTCAATCGTGAATAAATCTTGCAGATAAAAGATGGGGTCAATCGACGTGGTACTGCGATGAAAAAGATAGTGCGTGAGCCCGAGCAATTGATTATCTCGCTCCGCGACCAGGCCGTGAACCGGTTCGGCCGGATTAAAGAATCTTGACCACGTGGTCTCGGTAATTTCCATCGGAAAATTCGGGCGACCATAGAACGCGTTATAGCCATCCCACATAGGCTGCCATTGCGCGCGATCACGTTGCTCAATCCGCCTCACCGTGATCGGTGATGCTGTCGCCTCGTCCAATCGGAACTCGCGCTAGCCGATTTTGAATTCACTAAAGTTGGGGCCGCCGGAACCGCCGCGCGTCGGCATATCGGAAACTTTATGGCTTTCCATCATCCCAGCGTTGCCGACCAACAGCGACAAATTGGTGGCGGAATCCGCATTGAGCATCGCTTCTTCGATGCTGATTTTTCGCGCTTTGATAAGTCGGAACAGATCCTGCTCAAACGTCTGTGAACCGGGCGTCAAGGATTTTTCCATCGCGTCCTTGATCTCGCGGATTTCGCCCTCGGTGATCAGATCGGCGATATTTTGCGTATTCATCAACACTTCAACCGCCGGTGTGCGCGCGCCTTCCAGATTCTTTACGAGTCGCTGCGAGATGATACATTTGAGAGACACCGCCAAATCGCCCAACAACACTTCGCGCTGGTCGAGCGGGAAAAAATTGATGATCCGGTTTAGCGCGTGATAGCTGTTGTTGGCGTGCAGCGTAGCCAGACAAAGGTGGCCCGACAGCGCATACATCATCGCCATTTTCATGGTTTCCACATCGCGAATTTCGCCAACCAAAATGCAATCCGGTGCCTGGCGCATCGCGTTTTTGAGTGCGACCGGGAAGCTCAGCGTATCCACGCCGACTTCGCGCTGATTGATGATAGATTTTTTGCTTTTGAACAAATACTCAATCGGATCTTCAAAGGTCAGGATATGCCCGGCCACTTTTTGATTGCGGTAATCAATCATTGACGCAAGCGACGTTGATTTGCCCGAACCGGTGGCACCAACCACCAGCACCAAGCCGCGCTTTTCCATGATGACCTGCGACAGCACCGGCGGCAACTGCAGCTCCTGCATGGTCGGAATATCCAGGCGAATAAAACGCACCACGCAGGCAATCGAGCCACGCTGCCAGAACACATTCACCCGAAAGCTGCCAATACCCTGCATCGCGATCGAGCAATTGAGTTCTTTCTCGGTCTCAAAAGACTTAATTTGCTCCGGGGTGAGGATGTCGTACACCAGCGTTTTGATCGCGGGAGGCGTCATGATCTGCGCGTTGATCGGCGATGCCAATCCATCAATCTTTATGTGCAACGTGGTGCCGGCCGAAATGAAAACGTCTGACGCAGATTTTTCGGCCATCAGGCGGAACAGCCGGAGCATCAGCTTTTCAGGCACCTCAAAACTCGGCGCAACCGGGGTTGCCACCGTTTGTGCGGCTTGCGCCAGTGATTCATCTGCCATATTTATTCCCCTGAAATTAATATTCGACGGACTTAATGGTGCTGCAACGCAAGCTGAAATTCGACGTGAAAATCAAGCCCGCAGTAATTCGTTGATGCTGGTTTTAGATCGCGTTTGCGCGTCAACCTGCTTGACGATCACCGCACAATACAAACTGTATTTTCCATCCGGCGACGGCAAGCTGCCCGACACTACCACTGAATACGGCGGCACTTTTCCGTAGCTTACTTCATGCGTGGCGCGGTTGTATATTTTTGTCGATTGACCGATAAAAACACCCATCGAAATGACCGAGCCTTCGCCAACAATAACGCCCTCAACCACTTCCGAGCGCGCACCGACAAAGCAATTATCTTCAATGATGGTCGGGTTCGCCTGCAACGGCTCAAGCACGCCGCCAATGCCGACGCCACCGCTTAAATGCACGTTCTTTCCGATCTGCGCACATGAGCCGACGGTGGCCCAGGTGTCGACCATTGCGCCTTCATCAACATACGCGCCGATGTTCACGTATGACGGCATCAGCACCACATTTTTTGCAATAAACGAACCACGCCGCGCGACTGCTGGCGGCACCACGCGATAGCCGCCCGCCTTAAAATCTGCGTCGGTAAAGTTCGAGAATTTAGTCGGCACCTTGTCAAAAAATCTCGGGAATCCGCTGGACATCGTTTCGGCATTTTCAGCACCCATCATTGCGTTATCGCTCAACCGGAAAGATAGGAGGACGGCTTTTTTTAACCATTGGTGTGTGACCCATTCGCCGTTTATTTTTTCAGCCACGCGCAGCTCGCCCGCGTCCAGCTTGTCTATCGCGTGCTGCACTGCCTCGACGGCCGTGTTGGTTTTGTGGGTGAGCGGATTTAAATCGGCACGGATTTCCCAGAGGGACTCGATGGTGGTTTGCAGTTGTGGGAGGTTCATATTTACTTTTTTGTGAAAGGTTAATTGGCGGATGAGGAATGAAAAATAAACGGCATAAATTAAGTGGTGAGATGTACGATCAGTCGCGTGAACCATGAATCAGGTTTCAATGAAGGGGCTGTCATGGTCGTTCTGGCTGGCGCTTGAATGCCATTTCGCAGCTCGGAAAGTTGGCGGATAAGCTGCGAATTTTGTGAGTGTAGCGTCGCGATTTCATCGTGCAACACCTGATGTTTCGCCGCCAGCGACACCAGATCTCGGTAGATTTTTTTATAGTCGTTCATCGCGAATTCTTCGGCGTCGCTAAAGACGGATGTGCCGATTACGGCGTGTGCAAGCGTGGCCTGGTTCGCGCTGGCCAGTACCAAAAAATATAGGGCGGGAAGTGTTTTGGCATGGGCTTGCGGTGCCGTTTTGGAGACCGTTATTACATGGGCATCTTCAGGCAAAATTGCTCCAAGACGGCGGCCAGTGCTAGGGTTTTGTTGCGTGCTTGGCGGCGCGTCTGATTCAGATTCTGGTGTAATCAAGGAATAAAAACCATTGCGCTGAGTGTGCCAATGCGAATGCGGAAAGCGAGGCGAGATTAACGCCGCCAGCTCGTCGCGGTACAGCTCTTTTACATGAAACTCGTTCGCAAACTGACGCGCATCGGAATATTCGGCTTTATTCGGCGAGGAAATAACCAGCAAGCCGTCGGGCATCAATACGCGTTTGATTTCGTTCAGAAACGCATCATGTTCGGCGATGTGCTCAATGGTTTCAAACGACACGACAACCTCGAATGAATGATCCGCAAACGGCAGATTGGTGCAGCTTGCTTCAATGAATTCCAAATTCGGCTGGGTCGAATACGTGTCGCTCGCATGCGCGATCGCCTCGCTTGAAATATCAACACCACTCACTTTGGCGGCCGTTCGCGACAGCAGCGCACTGCCATAGCCTTCACCACACGCCACATCCAGCACCCGTTTACCGGCCACCAGACGCTGAATAGCGTGATACCGATGCCAATGTTCCGCCCACATTTCACCCGCCTCGTTAGGTAGAAAGCGTTCGCCGGTAAATGTGAGTGCTGAGCTGGTGGACATCGAGAATGAGCTTGTTAAAATAGCGGTTCCGGTAAAGGCTAACCCAAGATCATCATTATAAGGTTCCCGCCTTGATTCCAAACTCAAACTCACTCGTCGGCACGCGTCCGGCGCTCATGCCAATATTCGCGTTGTTGCTCGGCGCCACCTCATGGGGCATCCTCTGGTATCCGTTTCGGATCATGCAATCGGGCGGGCTCGCGGCGCCGATCGCCACTTTCTTATGTTATTCGGTCACGGTCGTCGTGGGAGGAGTCGTATTCCGCCGCGCGTGGCAAGAATTTTTGCCTAATCTGAAATGGATGATCGCGATTGGTCTGGCGATGGGACTCACCAACGTGTGCTACCTGGTCGCCGTGATGGAAGCCGAGGTCATCCGCATCGTTCTGCTTTTTTATCTGGCCCCGCTGTGGACGGTACCACTCGCGCGGTGGATGTTGAAGGAAAAATTAACCTGGGCAGGCTATGCCACCATGGCGATGGCGATGAGCGGCGCGTTCGTGATGTTGTGGCGTTCCGAGCTGGGTATGCCCGCGCCGCAAAATGCTTATGAATGGCTGGGTCTGGCGGCCGGGTTCACATTTGCGCTCTCAAACGTGCTGGTCAAGCGCAACGCGAACGTCTCGCCCGAAGCGAAATCGCTGGCCGGGGCGATTGGCGTGGCACTGGTCGCACTCGCGGTCGCAATCTGGCAAATCCCGGTGGTCGCGGCCTGGCTGCCCAAAGCCGCTCCGCACATGTTACTGATCAGCATCATCGGCATCGTCCTGCTCGTCACCAGCGTGACCCTGCAATATGGCCTGACCAAAGTCAGCGCCAACCGCGCGGCGGTTATCCTGTTGTTCGAGCTCATTGTCGCCGCGATTGCGGCCCACTATCTGGCCGACGAGGTCACCAGAACGCAAGACTGGATTGGTGGTGCAATGATTGTAGGCGCGGGCTTTGTTGCGACCTTGGGCGGCGGACACACGCATTGAATGCTCTTGTGATTGATCTCAATCTGCCAGATCGGCTGAGATGCGAGGCGCGCGCCCCGCGCTAATTTTAAATAACACCAACGCTTAGCGCTCTTTCGACCCCAACGAGTTCAACACATTCGGCGGCGCGGCAAAGGTATCAGCACGCGATACTTCCCAAAACACTTTGAAAACGGGATGCGATGGCACGCTGGTAAGCAACTCACCGTGCGGCACCCACGTGTGCAGCGCGGCAAGTGAACGAACTTCAGTGGCCGAGACCCGGCGGATAACGTGTTCGGGGCCAAGCTCGTTGGGGTGATGAAGGCCCGCCGCGGCGAGCAATTCTTTCAGCGCGACCAGGGTATTTTTATGAAACCGGAATACACGTTCGGCTTTGTCGGGCACTACCAGCGCGCGCATCCGCCGGGGGTCTTGCGTGGTCACGCCTGTTGGACAGTTTCCGGTGTGACAAGTCTGCGCTTGCAGGCAACCCAGCGCGAACATGAAGCCACGGGCGGCATTGCAAAAATCCGCGCCCATGGCAATGATGCGGGCGATATCGAATGCGGTAACGATTTTGCCGGATGCGCCGATCTTGATACGGTCGCGTAAGCCCACGCCGACCAGCGTGTTGTGTACCAGCATTAGGCCCTCGCGCAGGGGCGCGCCGACGTGATCGGTAAATTCCAACGGTGCCGCCCCTGTTCCTCCCTCTCCACCATCCACAACAATAAAATCGGGCGTGATATTGGTTTGCAGCATCGCTTTCACAATGGCAAACAACTCCCAGGGATGACCAATCGCCAGCTTGATGCCGACCGGTTTGCCGCCGCATAATTCGCGCAAGGTTTTGACAAAGCCAAGCAATTCCAGCGGCGTGGAGAACGCGGAATGTTTAGCCGGCGACACGCAGTCTTCGCCCATTGGGACGCCGCGCGCGGCAGCAATTTCCATGGTCACTTTAGCCCCTGGCAATACGCCGCCGTGCCCAGGTTTCGCACCTTGCGAGAGCTTAATCTCAATCATTTTGACTTGTTCACTGTTCGCGTTTTCGGCGAATTTCGCGGCGTCAAAGCTGCCGTCAGGGGCGCGGCAGCCGAAATAGCCCGAGCCCAGTTCCCACACAATCGCGCCACCCCCCGAGCCCGCGTTGGCACCGGTGGTTTGGCGCCGGTGATATTGCGATATCGAGCCCTCGCCGGTGTCATGAAAAAAATTCCCCTGCGCTGCGCCTTCATTCAGCGCCATGATCGCGTTCGCCGACAGCGCGCCGAAACTCATCGCCGAAATATTGAACACGCTGGCTGAATATGGCAGCAGACAATCCGGCCCGCCGATCGTCAGTCGGAAATCGTGGCTCTTGATTTCAGCCGGTGCGATCGAATGATTCATCCATTCGTAGCCACTTTCGTAAACGTTCAACTGGGTGCCAAACGGACGCTTGTCACTATCGTGTTTTGCGCGCTGATAAACGATCGAGCGCTGAGCTCGCGAAAACGGCAGCTCTTCGGTATCGGCCTCGATAAAATACTGGCGAATTTCAGGACGAATAAATTCAAAGATAAACCGGAAATGCGCAATCACCGGATAATTGCGGCGAATCGCCTGACGGGTTTGTGAGTAATCAATGATGCCGACCACGCTCAACAAAGCAAACAACAGGCCAGGCCACAACCACGCAGGATGCACCAGCACCAGCGCGAAACAGAGCGCCGCGAGAATGACGCAACTCGCCCACGCCCAATAACGCTCCGGCACCACGCGATCAACGGCTTGGACGACGTTCAACATGTAGCACCCATGTTTGCCTCTTTCTGATTTTGGTTTTTTGTAAATCTGCCGATATTCTAGTGGACTCTGGGGGCTTTGCTGCGCAGCTCCAACGTTTTTGAGAAAAAGCTACATCCGTAGTAGGCAATTCAGGCAAAACGTCACATCCCTGTAGTTAAATCTTTAGTTATCAAATCTTTAAGAAGTACGCTTTTTTACCGCACGGAGAAGCAAATGAAACTCCAACTTTCTACATTCGGCCACTCATTGAACGGCACCTTCACACACACACGGAAAACCTCAATGGTGACACTGTCTTTGGCGATCGTGGCGGCGTGGTCACTTAGCGCACCCATCACTGGCGCGCGGGCGCAAGGCGTGAGCAAGACCGAAATCGTCTTGGGCCAGACCGCTGATTTCTCCGGCGTGCTGGCGGCGAGCGTGAAGGAAATGACTGATCCCGCCAAAGCTTATTTTGACAAGGTCAACAAGGCCGGTGGCATCGACGGACGTCAAATCACGCTGGTAAGTCTCGACGATAAATACGATCCCAAAATCACCGCCACTAACGCGACCGAACTGGCCGTCAACAAAGGCGTGCTGGCCATTTTGCTTGGCCGAGGCACGGCGAACGCCGAAGCAATAATCCCGGTCGTCACCGAAAACAAGGTGCCGGTGTTGGGCTACGTCGGCGGCTCGGTAGCGTTGCATACGCCGCTCAAGCGCTACTTTTTTAATTTGCGCCCGCCATATCGTTTGGAAGTCGAGCGCGCGATCGGCCAGCTCGTGGCACAAGGAACGTCCAAAATTGCCACGGTTTATACCGATGATGCGTTTGGTAAAGATGCGTATGAAGGCTTCAAAGATGGCATGAAGATGGCCAAGCTGGAAGCATCCGTCGCGACGACTATTCCGCGCGGGGATGCCAAAGTGGATGAAGCGGTTGCCAAAGTTATTGCGGCCAAGCCAGATGCTGTCATTGGGATTTGCGTGGCTAAACCGTGTGCAACCTTGATCAAAGCATTACGCGTGGCAGGTTACGGCGGACGCTTTTTATCGCTGTCAAACACCAGCTCGAGTGCTTATGTCAAAGAGCTCGGCGACGCCGCACGGGGCGTGATTGTCACACAGGTATTTCCTTCTCCAGATTCGGTTGCCACTGCCATCGCCAACGACTTCCAAAAACTCGCGGCCGAATACAATCTTCCACTGACCTATTCGGCAATGGAGGGTTACATCAATGCGCGCGTGATGGTGGAAGCCATTAAACGCACCGGCAACAAGCCAACCCGCGAGGGCATCGTCACCGCTCTGGAAAGCATGCGTAAGGTCGACCTCGGCGGCTTTGTCTTGAGCTACAGCCCGACCGATCACACGGGGTCTGAAGTCGTAGACTTAACGATTATTGGCAAAGACGGGCGCTTTATGCGTTGATGCTTCACAGGAATATAAGCCCCAGCATTGGCGGGCTTTCTGGAAGCGTTTTTGCTCAAGCACCCCGCTAACGCTTGATCTATAAAAAACGCCGAGCCACAAACTAATTTTTGTCTGTGTCGCGGCGTCTATTTTTGAGTTCAGGCTTTCGTTGAATTTATGTTGAATTCATGACGCCTGGTTTCACACCACGCTCAATTATCGATTTTGATATTTGCGTCTTTCACCACTTTGCCCCAGTTCGCAATCTCGCTGCTGATGAAAGTGGCGAATTCTTTTGGACTCTGCGCGCCCACGGTAGCGCCCTGCAGTGCCCAAATTTTCAGGATCTCAGGGTCGCGCAGTGCCTTGATGTTTTCCGCGTACATCCGGTCTAGAATCGGCTGCGGCGTGCCCTTAATACCCCACAGCGCATACCAAGTCGTCATGTCAAACGTTTTGTAGCCCGATTCAATCATGGTCGGCACGTCTGGAAACGCGGGCGAGCGTTGCGCGGATGTAACACCGAGCGCCACTAATTTACCGCCGCGAATTTGTGCTGACGACGAGCTCAGCGTATCAAACGCCAGATCAACCTGACCACCGAGCAAATCCTGCATCATCGGGCCGATGCCTTTGTATGGCACATGCACCATATCAACGCCCGCAAGCTTTTTGAACAACTCACCCGCCACATGGTGTGAAGCACCGCTACCAGCCGAACCAAAATTCAATTTGCCGGGATTGGCCTTGGCGTATTTCACCAAGTCATCCACGGTTTTGAAACCGAACTTGGGATGCACCACGAGAACATGCGGCACATAAGCGAAAACCGTAATCGGCACAAAATCCTGCTCCAATTTGTAAGTTTTATTCGCGTAGAGCGATTCCGCTATGGTGTGGTGAATGGCACCGACGAAAAAAGTATAGCCATCCGGGGCCGCACGCGCCGCTGCTGCCGCGCCCAAGGTGCCCGCTGCGCCGCCCATGTTTTCGATAATCATGGTCTGGCCTAGCGCCGTACCGACTTTTGCGGCCATCGGACGCGCGAATACGTCGGTGCCGCCACCTGCCGGGAACGGATTAATCCAACGCACCGGCTTGTTAGGCCAGGTTTGGGCCGCCGCTTGGCTGAACGACAGTGATGCAAACGGCAGCGCCAATGCGGCCAACACCACCGCTGCCACTTGGCGAATAAGTCGACTGCGCGGAAGGTTATACGGGCGATAAAAATCCATGACATTCCTCCTGTAGGTTTTAAAAAATGTGGACTTAGGAAAGTCCATCAGCCGCTCTGAGGCGGCTTGTTTAAACAATCACAAAACGAACTTAAGATGCGACATTCGCCTGATTAACCACTTCCCAGTCAAGCGGCTTTTTTAGCAGGCTCCGAAGCAGAAACAGCCGGCTTGGCGCACTCCGCCAAATACTGCATGGCCGCGTCAACCCCGCCTTTTTTGTGTGGCACACCCGCGAGTTCAAGCCCCATTTCGACACCCGCAAGCGCCGCCATCAGCGTGAGATCATTGAAATCGCCGAGATGGCCGATACGGAAAACCTTACCCTTTAATTTCGCGAGCCCCATTCCAAGCGACATATTGAAATTATTGAGAATAATCTCGCGTAGCCGGTCAGCGTCGTGACCGGCAGGCAGTACCACAGCCGTAACAACAGATGAATATTCATCCGGATTTGCACACAAAACCTCAAGGCCCCAGGCACGCACGGCGCGACGGGTGGCTTCGGCGTGACGATCATGACGCGCGAAAATATTTTGCATTCCTTCTTCGTCCAACATTTTGATCGCTTCGCGCAGGCCGTACAACAAATTGGTCGCGGGCGTGTACGGGAAAAAACCTGTTTTATTGGTTTCGAGCATATCGCCCCAATCCCAGTAAGCGCGCGGCAACGTTGCCGTTTTGCTCGCCGCCAACGCTTTAGGCGAGATTGCGGTAAAACTTAGGCCGGGCGGCAACATCATGCCCTTTTGCGAGCCCGCAATGGTGACATCCACACCCCAGGCGTCATGCCGATATTCGATCGACCCGAGCGACGAGATGGTGTCGACCATCAGCAACGCAGGATGCTTTGCCGAATCCATCGCGCGGCGCACCGCGGCAATATTGGAAGTCACGCCAGACGAGGTTTCGTTATGCACCACACATACGGCTTTGATCAAATGCTGCGTATCTGCTTTGAGACGGGCTTCAATTTCCGCCGCGTTGACACCACGGCTCCAATCGCCACCCAGAAATTCAGTTTTCAAGCCGAGCTTGGTGGCCATTTTTTGCCATAACGCCGCAAAATGCCCGGTCTCAACCATCAATACCGCATCACCCGCATTGAGCGTATTCACCAACGCCGCTTCCCACGCACCGGTACCAGAAGCCGGATAAATGATTACCGGCTGCACTGTCTGGAAAATGGCTTTAACGCCAGACAAGACTTCCAAAGCGAGCGCACTAAATTCCGGGCCGCGGTGGTCAATGACTTGTTGATCAATGGCGCGAAGGATTCTGTCTGGCACAGCCGAAGGGCCGGGAATTTGCAAAAAATGTCTGCCGGCGGGTCGTTGATTTGGGTTCGTTGCTGGGTTCATCGTTTACTCCTGAGAGAAGTTTAATGGTTGACGGATTTGACAGGGAACACGCTTTTTGAATAGGCGCTCGATTCGGTAAAGCACGCAAGCTGCTGTGGAACTGTACGACGATTTATTTTGCGGGAGACGCGGCCTTGAATGTTGCATCGCTATCGCGTTTTTCTTATTGAGATTCATTAAAGTTAAACGACACATCCCGTATTGTTCACCAACTTTGACTCAACTTTTGTTCAAAATTAGCAACATTATTGATACTGTTAATGCTTTTCTGACCCTAGTTCTACCGTAGCATCTCCTAACAACAGGGATTTGGTATTGATATGCATCCACCGGTCAAAAGTCTGACAATCGTTCCGCACGCTTCCGCGCGCACTGTGCAGCATCCGCTGGCGGAAAAATTAAGCCGTGAGTTTGACGGCGAAATCATGTTTGATGATGCCTCGCGCGGTCGCTACGCCACCGATGCGTCAATTTACCAGATCATGCCGGTGGGGGTAGTTGTGCCGCGTACCATGGACGCGGCACTGACCGCAATTCAGATGGCGGCAGAGTCAGGCGTGCCGATCCTGCCGCGCGGCGCGGGGACCTCACAGTGCGGACAGACCGTCGGCGCAGCGCTGGTCATCGACAATTCAAAGTTTTTGAATTCGCTGCTCGACTTCAATGCAGAAACGCAGCGCGCAACCGTGCAACCGGGGATGGTGCTTGATCACCTCAATGCAAAATTAAAGTCATCGGGCTTGTGGTTTCCGGTGGATGTTTCCACCTCCGCGCAGGCCACCATTGGCGGCATGGCAGGTAACAACTCCTGCGGCTCGCGCTCACTGTTTTACGGCAACATGGTGCACAACGTGGCGGGCATCGAGGCCGTGTTGGCGGATGGCGCGTTGGAAAATTTTTCTGCTCTGTTTGATAACAACAACACGCAACGATCTGCCCGTTATCAAGCGTTGCTCGCAGGCATTCGTTCAATTTGCGAACGAGAGGAGGACGAAATTACGGCGCGTTTTCCGCCACTCCTGCGCCGGGTCGCTGGCTATAACCTCGATATTTTTTCGCCGCGCGATCCGCTCCATTACGCCTCACCTGTGCCCAACCTGGCGCATTTGTTGGTCGGTTCTGAGGGCACGCTCGCTTATTTCAAATCGCTCGAACTAAAGCTTTCTCCGCTGCCAACGAATAAAGTATTGGGCGTGGTGAATTTTCCAACTTTCCATCAATCGATGGCGCTGACCCAACATATCGTCAAGCTGGGACCAGTGGCGGTCGAGCTCGTCGATCGCACCATGATTGATTTATCACGAAGCAATCCTGCGTTCCGCCCGACCATCGACGCGGCGCTACTGGGCGAGCCGGATGCTATTTTGTTGGTGGAATTTGCCGGCGGCGATGTGGCCGCACTCACGCAAAAGCTCGACGATCTCAATCAGTTAATGGGCGATCTCGGTTTGCCCGATTCTGTCGTCGCAATGACCGGAGCGGCCTCACAAAAAGCATTATGGGACGTGCGCAAAGCGGGCCTCAATATCATGATGTCGATGCGCGGCGACGGCAAACCCGTCAGCTTTATTGAAGACTGCTGCGTACCGCTGGAACACCTCGCCGACTACACTTCGCGCTTGACCGAGGTTTTCAGCAAACACGGCACCAAAGGCACCTGGTATGCCCACGCGTCGGTCGGCACCCTGCATGTACGGCCGATCTTGAACATGCGTGCCGATGGTGCCATAAAAATGCGCGCGATTGCTGAAGAGGCGGCGCAACTGGTACGCGAATACAAAGGCACCTATTCGGGCGAGCACGGCGATGGCCTCGTTCGCAGCGAGTGGATTGCGCCCTTTTTCGGGCCCCGATTGACCACTGCGCTGGGCGAAATAAAACATCTATTCGACCCGAATAATCTGATGAACCCGGGCAAGATTGTCAACCCGACCAAGCAAGATGATCGTTCGCTGTTCCGCTTCAAGCCGGGTTATGTCACGCAAAAAATCAGCACCGTTCTGGACTGGAAGCTTGATGGCGGCGAATCGGGTTTTGCGGGCGCGGTTGAGATGTGCAATAACAACGGCCATTGCCGCAAATTCGACGTCGGCACTATGTGTCCCAGCTATCGGGTCACGGGCGATGAGCAGCACCTCACGCGGGGCCGGGCCAACACCTTGCGTTTAGCCATCAGCGGGCAGCTCGGCGTGGACGGTCTGACGTCAAACGCGGTAAAAGACGCGATGGAATTATGCGTGGGCTGCAAAGGCTGCAAGCGGGAATGTCCCACGGGTGTGGATATGGCAAAAATGAAAATTGAATTTTTGCATCATTATAAAAAGCAGCATGGCTATCGCTGGCGGGACAAGTTGGTCGCCTATTTGCCCCGGTACGCGCCAATCGCTTCAAAAGCACCGTGGATATTGAATCTACGCGATGTTATCCCCGGCGCTGCATGGGCTAGCGAACAGTTATTCGGTTTTTCCGCGAAACGCACGCTGCCGCAGTGGGCCTCGCGAGTTTTCACCGCGCAGCCATCGATTGCAGTGACAAACAAACACAGCGACAACCATAGCGAACGCCGCGACGTAATGCGTGAAGCAGCGCCCGCCGCAATGCTCGAGGTGGTCCTTTTTGCCGACACGTTCAACAACTACTTCGAGCCCGAAAATCTGGTCGCCGCCCGCCGGGTTTTGACCGCCGCAGGCTACACCGTGCATATTGCTGCCGCGCCTGATCAATCACGCCCGCTCTGCTGTGGCCGCACATTTCTGGCCACGGGCATGGTCGATCAGGCCAAAGCCGAGGCGCGACGCACCATTGACGCATTGATGCCTTTTGTAAGACGCGGGGTTGAGGTCGTCGGGCTGGAGCCCTCGTGTTTACTCACGCTTCGCGATGAATTTATGGCGATATTTCCAGGTCCCGAAGCGGAACAGCTTGCGGCCAGCGCGTTTCTGTTTGAGGAATTTTTGGTGCGCGAAAAAAACGCCGGCCGTTTGAAGTTGAACCTGAAACCGCTAGCCGCAAAGCAGGCGCTGCTTCATGGCCATTGTCATCAAAAAGCATTTGGTGCGATGGGCTCGGTAGAGCAAGTCCTGTCGTGGATTCCCGGACTCACCACTACCCCGATTGAATCCAGCTGTTGCGGAATGGCCGGCGCGTTTGGATATGAAGCTGCGCACT
>JBBRZG010000032.1:0-30620 GCA_038236905.1 Burkholderiales bacterium | reverse complement strand
TCGATGATCGCAGGCATCCGATTGTTCGGCGAAAATTTCAGAAACTCGGGTTTGAATTGATCGCCCTTGCCGATATTTACGCCATGCAAAGCGTAGGGCATTTTTGCCTCTTCCAGCAACATCGTAATCTTGTGGCCGTTGGGCGTGGGCCAGTAGTAGAGATCAATCATGAATGTCCTTTTTAACGATTATTTACCAAACGCATTCACACCGGCGCGCTTGTACTGATCGGGCCACATCGCTTTTGAGTCTGCGCCCAGTTCCTGCGCTGCGTGAATCGGCCAGTAAGGGTCACGCAACAATGCACGAGCCAAGAATACACAATCCGCATCGCCATCGCCGATGATTTGATCGGCTTGCACGGGCTCTGTAATCAGGCCCACTGCGCCAGTGGGAATATCTGCGCCGTGACGAATGTCGCGCGAGAACGGCACCTGATAGCCGGGGCGAATCGTCATCTTCGCATCATGCGCATTGCCGCCTGAAGAAACGTCTATCAAATCAATGCCGATCTTTTTTGCTTGTTTGGCAAATTCGATCGATTGCGCCACATCCCAGCCGCCTTCTTTCCAATCGCTCGCCGATATGCGCAGGAATACCGGTAATTCTTTCGGCCACGTCTCGCGAATAGCCGCACATAATTCCAGCGGAAACCGCATGCGGTTTTCCAACGAGCCACCATATTCGTCAGTACGCACGTTTGACAAAGGCGACAAGAATTCATGGGCCAGATAGCCGTGTGCAGCATGAATTTCGGGCACTTCAAATCCGGCCGTGATGGAGCGTTTAGCGGCAGCGACAAATGCATCTGTCGTGGCGCGAATATCGGCGACGGACATTTCGTGTGGCTGCGGATAGCTATCCGAAAACGCGACTGTCGATGGCCCGATCACCGGCCAGCCGCCGTCGCCCTCCGCGACTTTGCCGTGCCCGCGCCATGGTGAAAAAGTAGATGCTTTGCGTCCCGCGTGGGCGAGCTGAATGCTCGGCACCGCACCCTGCGCCTTAATAAAGGCCGCAATCGGTGCCCATGCCTTGGCTTGCGCATCGTTCCAAATACCCGCATCTTCCGGTGAGATTCGCCCCTCGGGTGTTACCGAGGCCGCCTCGGTCATCACCAGCGCCGCACCGCCCACCGCGCGCGAACCGAGATGCACCATATGCCACTCATTTGGGACGCCGTCCACGCAGCTGTATTGGCACATGGGCGACACGAAAATGCGATTTTTAAACGTGAGGTTACGGAGGGTGAAGGGTGCGAACAACGAGGACATGGGGAAATAACTTTCGCAAGAAATTTAAAGATTGAAGTTTAGTCCGCCATTACTGGAAAATACAGTTACAAAGTACAAAGCAACCGCTATTAAATAAATGCAAACGTGAAACAAATTAACCAATCCCTCGAAATTCTGGCCGGTCCGCGCGCGATCAAGCACATTCGCGAGTACGGCCTGCGCGCCGCAGATATCGATATCGTTCCCGGCGCTGCGGGAGGACCAAAAGGATTGGGCTTGGCCAAGCTCGATGAATGGCTGTTCGCCGATTTTTTGCCGCAAGGTTTCAGTGAACGTAAAAATCCGATCCAACTTATTGGTGCCTCGATTGGCGCGTGGCGGTTTGCGTCGGTTTGCCGTGGGGTGACAGATGGAAAATTTTCAGCCGATGAAACGCGCAAGGCCTTAGCCTTGTTTGCCAAAACCTACAGCGAAACTAAATATGGAAAAAACGTAACGGCCGCGACCATCACAGCGGACGCACGCAAATTAATTAACGTTTTATTCGATGGTCGCGTCGCTGATGCGCTCTCGCACCCGCACTATCGGCTCAACGTCTTGGCTGTTCGCGGCAAAGGCATTCTCGCCCGTGAACAACGCGGACGTACCCACGCGGGCTATATGTTGGCGGCGCTCGCAAATGCGGCGGGGCGCAAACATTTGCGACATTTTTTGGACCGTACATGGTTTTATCCTGAATCTGAAACACCAGCATTGGCGATCTTCACGGAAACAAATGCGCTTAAGAAGCTCGCCAGTGCTGGGGTTTCAAATATGAACCCGTTCTTTACCTCGTTAGAATCCGACCCTTTCAAAACCGAATACGCTGTGCTCACCGAAAATAATTTCCGCGATGTACTGATCGCGACCGGCTCTATTCCGTTGGTGCTCGAAGGCGTGGCAGGTATCGAGGGCGCATCAGAAGGGACGTATTGGGACGGCGGCTTGATCGACTATCACCTGCACTTGCCTTATGCGCATACGAACGGCTTGGTACTCTATCCTCACTTCACAAACAAGATCGTCCCCGGCTGGCTCGACAAAATGCTGCCCTGGCGAAAAGCATCCGGCGAGTCGCTCGACAATGTAGTCTTGGTTTGCCCAAGTAAGGAATATCTAGCCCAACTGCCCTTCAAAAAATTACCTGACCGCAACGATTTCAAACGCTTCGCAAATGACTACGAGGGTAGGGTCAAATATTGGCGATTTGCAATGGGCGAGAGCGCGAGATTGCGTGATGAATTGGCGGGTTTGATTGAGGATGGGCAGGTTGCATCACGGTTGATGCCGATCTAGCGTTATGACGAATAAGGCAACCCAATCAAGCAACCGACGATCATGATTGAGCAGATCGAAAAGTAGGTGAGCCATCCACGATTTTTTCTCACGCCGATGTACGCGAGATACCCAAAAAATCCGCTCCCACAAAGCAACAACCCCGCTTCAAACAATTTGCCTTGCGAGAAAAGCATGACTGACCAGATGGGTGCGGCAAGCAGAAGGCAAGCCGCAATAAGCCACTCAGGAAAGGCTAAAAGCCACCAATTTTGCCGCTTTGCAAAGTGGGCTGAGGGATTCAGAGGTGGAGGTGGACTTATTTCTTCGGGCGACGCGTCAGCAGATATCCCACACTCAGCACACGATGCGCGCTGGCTTGCGTTGATGCGAGCGCATTTTTTGCATGGCCATTGATAGTCTGGCGAAAACATGGTTTTGACAAATCGACGCGGTCGCGAAAAAAATGAAACGTATCACGCGATGCGCGTCTCTCTTTCCCCGGCTCACCCGCCTATTCTTTTACCTTCACGACCAGCTCAAGCTCCAATGGCTTCGTCATATCGAGCACAAATTCGTAACGACCCTCGCGTTCGATATTGAGCTGCAGATTTCGTCCGTTCGGCAGCAGCGTTTTTGATGAGCCGACCGCGATATTCTGAAACGCAGGCGAGCCGCCGAGATCGATCATGTTGAAATCTTCTGATCCCAGCTTGAATTCGTAGCTTCCGGGTTTGAGTGACACGCTAGCGCTGTAGTGGCCCTCGCCCGCCGGGAGCATCTGATTTTTCGTGTTCCAGTCATTCATGCTGCCGCGCAGGTAGAAAGCAGTTGAATCGACCGGGATGGGCGGCTCGGCAACACGTTCATAGCGGGCGCTGTTTTGACCATCTCCGACTACCGTCAGCGAACCCATGGCGCCTGTTTTTGTCTTGACGAAATTGATTTGCACGCCATCCTCTTCAGAAAAAAACTTACTCGGCGAAGCCGCGAGCAACGGGCTCCACCCGCTGGTGCCGTGGGCAATAAGCTTGCCGCCATCGATGCGCACGCGTACGTTACTGTCCGCAGATAGTTGGTAATAACCGATGTAGCGCTGCAACGATTCAGCCGGTAGGTCTATGACGGTGCGACGCGGTGCCGCGTAAGCTTTCCAGCCGTACTCGTTGGCCACCGCGCGCACAATCTCTTGAATAATCGAGCGCCCGGCATTGGCGTTCGTCATGATAACCACCCCTGCGCCGGTATCCTTAAACGCTAGCATCAGGCAATTGAAGCCTTGATTAGAGCCACTGTGCAGGAATCGTTGCTGTAATGCCTTGCCTTCGAGCCTGATGCCCAAGCCCCAGTCGCCACTCTGTAACGTCAACATCTGCTGCGCCGTTTTTTGCGTTAACACGCGCGATGATTTTCCGGCTGCTGCGCGCTGAATCTCAATCGCAAATCGAGCAAGGTCGGTGGGCGTTGTCCATAACCCGGCCGCAGCGAGTTCAGGGTAAATATGAAACTTGCTGGCCACGACCTTGCCGTTGTCGTGCGCCGAAGACGCATTCGCCGCCAGCGGTCCCGTGAGCGGTTGCACGAACGCGCTGCGAGTCATGCCGATGGGCTGCAACACCATTTCGTCTAGCTGCTTTGGGAATGGCTTGCCGCCGACGTCCAGCATTAATTGCTGCATGACTGTAAAGCCACCGCCCGAATATCGGGTGCGGCTTTGCGGCACCGCCTCCACGCGCACCGCCTCCGTATTCGCTGGCTTGATCCCATCCAGAATCTGCACGACCGACGGAATGGGTTCACCGACAGCGTAGCCCGGGAACCCTGACGTGGTCAGCCCCGCGCGATGGGTGACGATGCGGCGCAGCGTCACCTTTTCTTTCACCGTGAATTCATTTTCCGGGACGTGCCATGACGTCAATTTTTGATTGATGTCTTCATCAAGATTGAGTTTTCCTGCATCAACATGTTGCAGCATCGCCACAGCAGAAACCGGTTTGCTGATCGACGCTGCCTGAAATACCGTTTCTGCGTTGACCGGCGTGTTCGTGTCGACATCGCGTACACCGTAGCCCCGCGCCCATCCAATTTTGCCGTTTTCAATCACCGCGATACTCACGCCCGGCACCTTGAAATGCTTCATGCGCTCTTCGAGTCGCATGGGTTTCGTCGCCTGCGTTACCAGCGCCGGCACCAAGCCATTCTCAATCCGTTTGATCCGCGCTTCGGTGCGTTTGTCTATGCCGGGAGCCGCGTTCGCAAAACTCACAGCGGCGGCGAGTGTCATCGGCGCAATTAGTAAGACTGAGAGAATGGTTTTTCTGAGGTTTTTCATAAGCGCATCGCGAGTTCGTATTGACGTCTAGCTAGATGGCAAAGGGCGTATTTGACTGAGAATAATCTTTGCCACCAATTTGTATGCCTTTCCGTTTTCGAATAAGACTGGCGAGGGAACGAGCGCTGAGTGAGATTACTTATCGTTTATATCAGCTAATTTAAAGCATAAGCACTGACAACGCGTTCGGAGAAAAAATGGCCGAAAACACGCTCCAATGCTTGGCTTCACTATTTTTATGTGTTGCGCATTATTCGGGCACCACGTCAATGCGCATCACCGGATAAAGATTAAATTGCTGATCCCAAGACGAATGCCGCCGCGCGAAAAAGGTCAACCGCGCGGCAGGGCTTTTCGCAAAATTCGCTTCCGTCTCCAGTTTATTTCTAAACGCCAGCGCCAGCGCAGGATCAGCGGCAAGCTGTTCCCGCGCGACCTCTTCGGCCACGTAATCTTCCATATATTCCTTGCGCTCGAACGCATTGTTAAACTCACCCCACGCGAGCATCGAATCGGGCGCAAGCGGCTCTAACAGTGACATCACCAACAGCGATTTCGCCTGAGCAATCGGCACAAATAAACTGCCGGCTTTCACGTCGCGAGCTTCAGCTTTCCAAGCGCCCTGCACACTCATGCGCTGATGACTTTCAAAAGAATCGGCGCTAAGTTTTGCCTCGTCGGCACGGAAAGTTTCGAGCCCTGCGTTAATGATCGGTTGAGTCAATTTGCGAAACGTTATGCCGTGCTGAGTTAATTTCTCTGCAACTAAGGCGGCCTGCGCGACCGGTACGATGTAACCGCCTTTTGGCGCGATGATCGATAGATCAGGCTGGATGTCATCGCGTAGCGCAAGTTTCCAAATTTGCGGTTTTTTCTCGTCGTAGCGCGTCATGAGGGTGCCCGAAATGTCCGACATAGTCCGCGTATATTCATAGCCTTTAAAATCAATCATGCGCGCTTTGTCGGTGGTCTTATAAGTCAGTACCACCGTTTGGCCCACTACATCGCGTGAGCGTGCATCGGCGGCCTTAGCTGCTTTCAACCATTGGTCCCCGTGTGCCGCGAATTGCGACAGTATCGACACCACGGTGTTGCGCGTAATGCGCACGCGGGTCGGGTAATCTTTCCACGAATGTGTTTCCACCAACATGGCCATGCGATTGCGCGTGAGGAAATAGCCGGTGGAAAAGCGCGGCGGGGCGACGCCGTCCGTAAAGCCGGAGGACGGATCATCATCAACCACAAACGAAGGATAAAACGCGAGCGGTAGCGACCCCTGCGCGGCGAGATCGCTAATCACTGCGTCGCGCAGCGCCGTGCCCGATTTTCGCAGCTCCACATCACCGGCATGCACCGGCTCGGCGGTGATCGAAATATCATGCTCAAACTGCGCGCCGTCGGTGACATGCAAATCAATGGTGGCGAGCGGATCCCACGCATTCACCAGTCGCAGCATTGCCCGCATTTCGGGCGCATCGGCCTTGGCGTAATCGCGGTTCAGGTTGAAATTTTGTGCCGTAGTCCGCCAGCCCATTTCCACCGGACCGCGCTGATTGGGACGATTCCATTTGCCGAATCGTTCGTGACCATCGACGTTAAACACAGGCACAAATAGTAATACCTGTTTGTCCAGCGCGCCTTTGGCCGCGGTATTATCCAGCGCAGCGCGCAAGGCCAGGAATCCCGCATCTTTGCCGTCAATCTCGCCTGCATGAATGCCGCCTTGCACCAGCAACACCGGGAGGTTGCGCTTGACCGCTTCGGCCGCGGTAAACGCACCGGTACGCGTCGCAATCAGCGCCATCATCGGCCGACCTTCAGGGCTGCGGCCAAATTCCTGGCATCGCACTTGTTTCGGGTAAGCCTTTTGATACGCCGCGCAAAGCCGTATCACTTCTTCGTAACGACCGGTGTTTTTAAATTCCGAGCGTTCGGCGATGGTGCTCAATTCGTCTGCGGCGGCGCTTGCAGGCAGGACGTGAAAAATGAAGAGGAATGAAAACGATGCGGCGAATGTTGCTAAGCGAATCATGTGTTGACTCCGGCAGAGATTGTGCGAAAAAAATTCTATCTTGTAATGGCTTTCTGGAAATACGTTGCCATCGCCACGGCACCCACCGCGCCAGAAAAAATGACTTCGTTGTCGACAATAAATGTCGGCACACCTGAAATTTCCGCGTTCATTGCGGATTGCTCCTGATTGCGAATTTCATCAGCACCGACATTGCTGAGCAGAAATTTTAACGCCCGCTCGGGGTCAAGTCCGGCCTCGCCAGCAATTTCTACCAGCACCGATGTTTCGCCAATGTCGCGGCCCTCGGTGAAATAGGCATTAAACAAAGCATCGACCACCGCGTTTTGCATCTGGTCATGCCCCGCCAGCAGGATCAGGCGGTGAGCTTGAAAGCTATTCGGCGTGCGCGCCATCAAGTCGTGGCGAAAGTTGATCCCCACCCGCTTGCCCGCCGCAGCGACATCGGTATCAAGCGCCAGCGAGCGTTCCCATGAACCAAATTTTTGGGTGCGGTAGCTCACCCGATCAATGCCACTGATGGGCATGTCAGGATTGAGTTCGAATGGCCGCCATGTCACCTGAAAATGCGGCGCTAATTGCGTGGTTTCGAACGCCAATGCAAGTTGCTCTTTTGCAATGTAGCACCACGGGCAGATGATGTCGGAAACGATATTGAGGTCGTGTGGTACTTGTGGTGCTTGTGGTTCGAGAGGCTGGGGTATTTGCATTTGGTCCTAATTTAGAGAAGCTCAAAAAGTCTGCCGCTGGGTTCTTGCCGCGTGCTACAAAACAAGAAATGCAGCCGCCGCGACTAGGGTGGGAATTGCAGCACCCAGCAATAATCCGCCCATGCCAATTGACTCATCCTCAAAGCCGCTTCGTAACAACGCCACACCTGCAGGATTGGGCGCATTGGCAATCACGGTCAGGCCGCCGCCCGCGACGGCACCCGCGACCAGCATATACTTTGCCGCGTCGGACATCCCTTGAATGGTAGAGCCCAAGTAAGTCAGTGCGGCGTTGTCGGTGATCGCGGTGAGACCGAGTGCGGCAAAAAATAATGCGATAGGTTGCAAGGTGGCGACAATCGGCTGCAGCCACCATTGCTGCATGCCGCCGAGCACCACCAGGCCCGCCAGGAAGAAGCCGACCAGCAAACCCTGCTTCAATACCAACGTGGACTGAAACTGGGCATAGGCTTGTGTAAAGCCCAGAAACAACAGGAACAGGCCCATGAAAATAACCGGATGATGGGCGAATACCACCGTGCCGGCGAGGAATGACAGATGAATCATTTTTACCAGCAGCGGCGCTTTACGCAGCCCGGCCTCGGCGAAGTCCGCCTCGGCCTGCGCGTCGGCTCCCTCGCTAGCGACATGAATATGTTTACGCAGCAGAATCGTCATGAAAGTCGCATTAACGATAACGGCAATTGCCGCCTTCCAGCCGAAGTTTGCAATCATGAATGCGCTATCCCATTGCCAGGTCGCGGCCACCATCAGCACTGGGGGGGCCGCAAACGAGGTGAGCGTCCCGCCGATCGAAATATTCACGAACAGCACGCCCAGCGCGGCGTATTTCAACTTTTCAGGCATGCCCTGATGGAAAATCTGCGGTAGCAGCATCAACGCGGCAAGCGTCATCGCGGCGGGCTCTGTAATCAGCGAGCCGATCAAGGGCACCAGTGCCAGACCGAGCCAGACCTGCGCCACCGCGCTCCGCACCGGTGCAATTTTTGCGATCAACAGCACCAGTGCTTCAACGCTCTCCAATATCGGGCGCGAGGCGGCGACCACCATCACCACGAATACGAACAGGGGTTCGGTATATTGCCGCGATTCCGCATATTTGATCGCATCGTCACCGCCGACCACGAATGCCATTGCGACAATCAACACAAACGCCCACAGCCCGAATACCACCTCGACCTCACCGAAAAAATGCAGCAGGCCGGCATGCTTCGGATAGCGATGCGCGAGCCGCTCGAACGTCTTGGCAGCGAAAGTGTGAATCAAGGCCAGTCCAAAAATAATGGCGGCAATAATATCCATGTTATTTCTTCTCCAAGATCAGTTCGACGCGAATCCAGCCGCGCACTGAGTTAATAAACCAAATCGATTGCGCGCGCGCCAAATCGGACACCATCAACACGCGCTCGACGATCTCTCCCCGCGCGATCAGCTCTGCACGCATCACACCCGGCAGTAGGCCACTCGATAATGCCGGCGTCAACCATGCGCCGTCGATTTCCAATACGAGTGAGCCATAACTAAATTCGGTGAGTTCGTGTTGCTGATTCCACAGCAACACATCAAAAGCTTCAGGATGCTGCTGGCGGTGGGTGTCATAGACCGTGCGGCGGGTGGTTTTGTGATGCAGCGCGCGCTGGTGTCGATCAATGGGCGTACTTGCCAGTACCACGGTTCGCGCGGTGGGCATGGTTTCGAAACCCCGCACAGGGCTTGCCGACTCAGGCATTTGTGCTCTGAACGCCTCGCCCTTGCTAGGGTTTGACCATGAGACCGTCGCGCCCGCTAGCACTTCACTGGTGATCGTGATCGCGCCGGAACGCGTCACCAAAAGCCGCGTGCGCCGCGTCTCGTCTGCGTGCGCGCTCGCATGCGTTTGCAGCGAATCCAGAATTTGACCCCGATCCACGGTGAAACCCAGCGCCTGCGCCGATGCCATTAGTCGTTCGAGGTGGCGATCCAGCCATGCGTATTCGCCATTCTCCAGCCGCAGCGTTTCCAATAATTCAAAGCCATGCGACGCGTTGCGCATAAACGCGGCCTTGGCCAGCGCCTCGGCATATTCGTCGCGCGCCTCGGAATCCCATACGATGCCGCCACCCACGCCGCATTCCGCCACACCCGTGCTGGCGTCGATCACGATAGTGCGAATCGCCACATTGAACACGCTGGTGCCGTCCGGTGAGATGTAGCCCAATGCGCCGCAATAGACGCCGCGCGGCGTGGTTTCAAGTTCAGCTATAACCTCTGACGATTTTACTTTCGGCGCACCGGTGATCGAACCGCAGGGATAGAGCGCATTGAAAATATCCGCAATCGTGGTGCCATCGCGCGTCTCGGCGGTGATCGTGGACGTCATCTGATAGAGCGTCGGGTAGGTCTCCAGCGTGAACAAATGCGGCACCGTCACCGTGCCCGGTTTGGCGACGCGTGACACATCGTTGCGCAGCAGATCGACAATCATTAAATTTTCAGCGCGATTCTTGGTCGATTCAAGCAGCGATGCCGCCAGCTGGGCGTCAAGCTCATGCCAGCGCGGCCAGTCGCTACTTTCAACGGCGGGCGGAGCGACACGCCTCGCGGTGCCTTTCATCGGGCGGGTGCGCAAGGTGCCGCCATCCCAGGAAAAGAATAATTCGGGCGAGAGTGACAAAACGCGGTGCGTGCCGATGTCCAAATACGCGTTAAAACGCCCATGCGAATCGCGTCGTAAATCTTCATACCACGCATGCGCGCAACCCGAAAATTTGCTGTTCAAACGCAGCGTGTAATTGGCCTGATAAATATCGCCTTCGCGAATCCCTGCGCGAATTTTTTTGATCGATGCCGCATGTTGTTCGGGCGAGGTATCTGCCTGCCAGTCGGCGATGTTGTAAAGCTCCAAGCCGGCAACGGGCGGGGTGTGGGTGACCGCCTCCGGTGCATAAATCCCAAACCATAACAACGGCACACCATCGGTCGCGGGTGGCCTGGTTTTTAGCGCCGAATCGAATGCGGATGCCGCCTCGTAACTCAAAAAACCAGCCGCACATTTGCCCGCCTGGCTGGCGGCCGCAATTGCTTGAAGCGCGGACTGAATTTCATCGATGTGCCACGCGACGATGGTGCGCTCGGGCGTTCCAAACACCAGTGGCGGCGCGTCGGCTGAAAACGATTTGTTGAAATTAAAAATCAGCATAAAACCGTTTACGGACGCGTTTGCGAACGTTTTTGTGAACGTTGTCGTGAATTTATGGCGAACAAGTTGTTTTGTGTTTTTCCAGCAAGAGATTCATCATGGTTTCGGCTTCGTGAAGCCGGTGACGCGACCAATCGCGACCAATCCCGCGAAAAAAAGCACGCTAAAAAGCATCGCAAAAAATACCGTGACCAGTGCGCGCCACACACCCTCAAGTCCGACTGATGACACCATCAGCCACGCCAGAAAGCTGGCCGGTACGGCGCTCGCGATAATGGCGAGCACACTTAAAAAATACGACTTCGCCGACGCGGGAAAGTGAACATAGGATCCTTTGGATTTGGGCGTTTGCATCGTGTGCTCGATCATGGATTATGGTTTGACGGCTAGCTCAGATTGGGCGCGAGCCAACGCTCAGCCTTCGGCAGATCCCAGCCCTTGCGCGCCGCGTAATCGGCGAGCTGGTCCTTGTCGATTTTTCCGACCGCAAAATACTGGGACTGCGGATGCGAAAAATAAAAGCCGGACACCGCGGCGGTGGGCATCATCGCGAACGAGTCGGTAAGGGTGATGCCGGTTTCGTGCGGCGCATTCAGTAATTCAAACAGCGGCGCTTTTTCGCTGTGCTCGGGGCAAGCCGGATAGCCGGGTGCGGGCCGAATACCCTGATATTTTTCAGCAACCATTTCATCGACACTCAATGCCTCGTCCGTCGCATAGCCCCAAAATTCACGCCGTGTTTTCGCATGCAGACATTCCGCAAAAGCTTCCGCGAGTCGGTCTGCCAGTGCTTTGATCATGATCGCGTTGTAGTCATCATGTTGCGCTTCGTAGGCCTTTGCGCGCTCCTCGCAGCCGACACCAGAGGTCACGGCAAAGCCGCCGACATAATCGTGCAGCCCGCTGGCTTTAGGCGCCACAAAATCCGCCAGAGACTGATTCGCATTGCCTTCCGGCTTCTCGTTTTGCTGACGCAGATGATGGAAGGTATGCAACACTTTTGTTCGTGTTTCATCGGCGTAGACTTCGATTGAATCGCCGACGCTGTTGGCGGGCCAAAAACCACATACAGCGCGGGCTTCGAGCCATTTTTCGTCAACCATTTGCGTGAGCATTTTTTGCGCGTTCGTAAATACTTCGCGGGCTGCTTCGCCGACCACCGCGTCATCCAGAATCTGCGGATACTTGCCCCATAAATCCCAGGTCTGAAAAAATGGACTCCAATCAATGTACGGCACCAGTTCTTTAAGCGGGAAATGGGTGAGCGTGCGTGTGCCAATAAATGCCGGCACCGGCGGCGTGTATTTTGACCAGTCAATTTTCGCCGCATTGGCGCGCGCGTTATCGAGTGTGATCAGCTTCACGCCTTTTTTATTGGCGTGTTGCTCGCGCACTTTGTCGTAGTCATCGCGCACCGATTTCACATAATCGTTTTTCAGATCATCCGATAACAAATTGCTACAGACGCCCACCGCACGTGAGGCATCCGGCACCCATACCGTGGCGCCTTTGTAATGCGGCTCGATCTTAACCGCCGTGTGAGTGCGCGAGGTGGTGGCCCCGCCGATTAGCAGCGGAATGGTGAAACCCAGGCGCTGCATTTCTTTCGCGACGTGGCTCATTTCTTCCAGCGATGGCGTAATCAGTCCAGACAAACCAATAATGTCCACGTTCTCTTTAATGGCGGTGTCGAGAATTTTTTCAGTCGATACCATCACGCCCAAATCGATGACTTCAAAGTTGTTACATTGCATCACCACGCCGACAATATTCTTGCCGATGTCATGCACATCGCCCTTCACGGTCGCCATTAAAATCTTGCCCTTGGCTTTCGCGTTTTCCATACCGGAGAGGCGTTTTTCTTCCTCAATAAACGGGATCAAATGCGCGACGGCCTGCTTCATTACACGCGCCGATTTCACCACCTGAGGTAAAAACATTTTGCCCGCGCCGAACAGATCGCCGACCACATTCATACCATCCATCAGCGGGCCCTCGATCACGTGGATCGGACGGCCACCGTCGGCGGCCACTTTTTGCCGACATTCTTCGGTGTCCTCAATAATGTGTTGCGTCAGGCCCTTCACCAGCGCATGGGTGAGGCGTGCGCCGACCGGCTCGCTGCGCCACGCGAGGTCTTCGACCAGATCGCGTTTCTTGCCTTTGAATTGCTCAGCGAAGCTGACGAGACGATCCGTTGAATCGGCACGACGATTAAAAATAACGTCTTCCACCAACTCCAATAAATCTTTTGGAATATCGTCATACACGCCAAGCTGGCCCGCATTGACAATGCCCATCGTCATGCCAACTTTGCCCGCGTGATAAAGGAAGGCGGTGTGAATTGCTTCGCGGATCGGATCGTTGCCGCGGAACGAAAACGAGACATTGGACACGCCGCCGCTGATCTTGGCAAACGGCAGATTCTTACGAATCCATTCGGTCGCATTAATGAAATCCACGCCGTATGTGGCGTGCTCTTCAATGCCGGTGGCAATCGCAAAAATATTCGGATCAAAAATAATATCTTCCGGTGGGAAGCCGACATCATCGACCAGAATCTTGTACGAGCGCGCGCAAATTTCAGTCTTGCGCTGGAAAGTGTCGGCCTGGCCTTTTTCATCAAACGCCATCACGATAATCGCCGCGCCATAACGGCGACAGAGCTTGGCGCGCTCGATGAATTCGGGAATACCTTCCTTCATCGAAATCGAATTCACAATCGATTTTCCCTGCACGCATTTCAAGCCCGCCTCGATCACGCTCCATTTGGACGAATCGAGCATCATCGGCACACGTGAAATGTCGGGCTCGGAGGCAATCAAATTCATGAACTTGTGCATCGCGGCGAATGAGTCCAGCATTGCCTCATCCATGTTGATGTCAATAATCTGCGCACCGTTTTCAACCTGTTGACGCGCCACCGCGAGCGCTTCGTTATAGTCACCATTCAAGATTAGTTTTGCAAACGCTCGTGAGCCAGTCACGTTGGTGCGCTCACCCACATTCACGAATAACGAATCTTCACCAATATTGAGCGCTTCCAAGCCTGACAGCCGCAAACGTTTCTCGATCACCGGTATTTCGCGTGGCTTGAACGGTGAAACAATATCGACAATCGCCTTGATATGCGCCGGGGTGGTGCCGCAGCAGCCGCCGGTGATATTAAGCCAGCCCGCCTCCGCCCAGTCGCGAATAAATGACGCGGTTTCTGCGGGCAGTTCGTCATAGCCGGTTGGTGCAAGTGGATTGGGCAAGCCGGCGTTGGGATGCGCAGAAACGCGGCAATCGGCAATGCGCGCCAGCTCTTCAATGTGCGGGCGCAATTCCTTGCCGCCGAGCGCGCAATTAAAACCGATTGAAATCGGGTTCGCGTGACGGATCGAATTGTAAAACGCTTCCACCATTTGGCCGGATAGCGTACGACCCGATGCGTCGGTAATCGTGCCCGAAATCATAATCGGCAAACGTCGGTCGCCGCTGATCCCGCGCGCCTCAAATTCTTCTTCAATCGCAAAAATCGCGGCCTTGGCGTTGAGCGTATCGAAAATGGTTTCGATTAATAAAATATCTGCGCCGCCGTCAATCAAGCCGCCTGTGGCTTCGCGGTATGCATCCTTGACCTGGTCAAAATTCACCGCGCGAAAACCGGGATCGTTCACATCGGGAGAAAGCGATAGCGTGCGCGTTAAGGGGCCCAATACGCCCGCCACAAAACGTGGCCTGAGCGGATTCTTTGCCTCGAATTCATCGGCTATGCCACGCGCCAGCTTTGCACCTTCTAAATTCAATTCATAAACCAATGCTTCCATGCCGTAATCAGCCATGGAAACTGCGGTGGAATTAAACGTGTTCGTTTCTAAAATATCCGAGCCCGCGTCCAGATATTGTCCGTGAATCTCGCGCACCACCTGCGGGCGCGTGAGCGTCAGCAAATCGTTATTGCCGCGCAGATCGCTCGGCCAATCCTTGAAGCGTTCGCCGCGATATTCTGCTTCGGTCAAGTGGTATTGCTGAATCATCGATCCCATCGCGCCATCCAGCACGAGGATGCGCTGGGCGAGCGCATCCATCAAGATTTGCGTCCGAACCGCGCGGGGATTGATTGGTTGATCCATGATTTATCTTTTTAAAACTTATTACAAATAAAAATTTATGTTATTTCTGGAGCGGCTTTATTGGCTGATGAATCAGCTTTTGCATCCAAGCCAAAGCGAATTAAAGCTGCGCTGCGATCCACGCATCAACCTTCGCCTCCAGCACCGCCAGCGGCAGCACGCCATCACTCAACACCAGATCGTGATAATCCTTCAAGCTGAATTTGGACCCGAGTTTTTGTTGCGCGCGTTCACGCAGGGCCTGAATTTTCAACGCGCCGATTTTGTATGCAAGTGCTTGTCCCGGCCACGCCATATAACGCTCGGTGGCGCGGCGCGCTTCGGCTTCTGACACGCCTTCATTGTCCATCATGTATTGCATCGTGGCCTCGCGCGTCCAGCCTTTCGCATGCAGCCCGGTATCGGTCACTAAACGCACCGCGCGCAATAGCTCGTCTTGTAAGTGACCTAAATACGCATTCGGGTCGTCGTATAGACCCATTTCGCGGCCTAATGTTTCAGCGTAAAGCGCCCAGCCTTCGCCATAGGCGGTGATCCAGCCATATTTGCGAAATTTAGGCAGCGCTAATTCTTGCTGGAGCGCTACGTGGAAATGATGGCCGGGCTGGCCCTCGTGTAGAAACAGGGTTGTCATGCCGGTCGTGCGATATTTGCTCGCATCTTCAATCACCGCGTAAAACACGCCGGGCCGCGAACCGTCGGCTGATGGGCCGCTGTAATGGTCCGACGCGGTGGAGCGCGTGAGTTCGGGCTCGGGGCGAATCTCTACGGGCACCTTCGGCACGCGGCCAAACAGCTGCGGCAGTTTTACAGCCACTTTTTTATTGATCGCCTCATACGCATCAAGCACGTCTTTTTCAGTCTTGAAAGGACGAAACTCAGGCTGCTTTTCATGCCATTTTAAAAATTCAGTCACCGAGCCTTCAAATTTGTAGGTCGCCTGTATCTTGGCCATTTCAGCGCGAATCCGTGCAACTTCTTTCAAACCCAGCGTATGGATCTGCTCCGGCGTCATGTCCGTGGTGGTGTTACTTTTGACCTCAAACGCGTACCACGCTGCGCCGTTGGGAATGGCTGAAACACCAGCGCTGGCGCGGGCTTTAGGGATATAGTCAGTTTCGATGAAGGTGTTTAGCTTGGTCGCAGACGGGATCAGCTTTTTCTCGATGGTCTGACGATAAAGCGCCGTCAGGCGCGCGCGATCTTGGGCTGCAAATGTAGCGGGCATGTTCTTGATCGGCGCATAAAAAACACTTTTCTCAACGTCGGGCTCGGCGAGCGCCTTGATCGCCGGCAGCCCGCTCACCATCAGCGCTTTGGGTTGCACAACGCCGCGCTTAATTCCTTCGCGCATATTCACGATCGCTTGGTCGATCCACAACGGTAGTTTGTTCAGGCGAGACAGGTAATCGTCATAGTTTTTGACGGTCTTGAGCGGCTGGATATCCTGGCCGCTGCCGAGCTGGGCGACATAAACGGGCAGGCCGCCGTACTGATCGATAGGCATTAATTGCTTCGGAAATTTGCCGCTTTCAATTTGCTCTTGAAGCTGGCGCTTCAGCACCTCGTAAGTCATCGCATCGGCGGGGGAGAGTGTCCCGACCTTGATCGCCGCCAATTGCGCCAGCACCCGTTGCGCCAGCGCCCGCTCCAACGCCATCTGCGTAGGCGCGATCGTGATCGTGAGCTTGCTGTCAAAGCGCGCCTCGCCGGTGAGGCTCGAAGCCTCCAGCGGATTGAGCACCAGATGATCTTCGAAATAACGCTCGGCAATGCCAGCGAGACGCGGATTTAGCGCGGCCGCTGCTGTTTTTGTGATGGGTGCCGAGCGAGCCTTCACAACCGGGGTGACATCTTGTGCATTTGCTGCGGCCAGCGGCCCTGCCGCAAGAGCGCCAACGACCAACTGCGCGAGGGATTTCTGAAGGCGTGATGTGAAAAGCGACAACAACATGGGGCAAAACTCCAAAAAAAATCCGAAATAAAAAACCTGTCAGCGCTGCAATCGGCGACAGACAGGTATGGATGGTGCGCTGTCTCTCTTTAGCCGTATTTGTTGAGGTTTTGCTGCGCCTCGCGCCCGCAATCTGAAATTCAAATCGGCGCAGTTGGCATTTTACGCCTTTAGACGCGCGGGGTCACGTCGCCGTTAGCGGGGGGCCGGGGCGAGGTGCAGCGGTGTGTAGTCGGCAGAGTGCTTAGGCGTGATGAGCAAGCCATTCGGCGGCGAGCGTTGCCATCGTTTTCACCCCCACCTTCAAGCCAGCCTCGTCCACATAAAACCGCGGGCTGTGGTTGGATGCCGCGTATTTGCAATCCTGATCTTTGGGGGTGCAACCGATAAAGAAAAAGAAGCCCGGCACTTTCTTCTGGAAAAACGAGAAATCTTCCGCACCGCAGGTTTTAGGGCACACCCCAACGGCACCCGCACCGGCGACCCGTTTTAGCACCGGCACCGACCATTCAGTCAGGGCTTCATCGTTGGACGTGACCGGATAGCCGCGCGCGAAATGTACATGCGCCTTGGCTCCGCCTGATTCGGCAATCAGCGTGGCAATTTTCTCAACGAAGGCATGAATATCATCGCGATGTTTTTCATCAAAGGCGCGGATAGTGCCTTCCATCTTGGCTTCATCGGGAATGATGTTACTGCGGTTGCCCGCCTGGAAGCTTCCCACTGTCACCACCGACGGCTCCTCCGTCAAATTCATTTTCCGCGACACAATGGTCTGCAATCCCATCACGATTTGCGCACCGACCACAATCGGGTCCACGCCCGACCACGGTTGCGCGCCATGGGTTTGATTGCCGCGCACGAAAATACGAAATTGATCCGCGCTTGCCATCAGCGGGCCGGAACGATAGCCGACCATACCGGCGTGCATTTTAGAGGTGATGTGCAGTCCAAAAATCGCATCGACATGCGGACCCTCCATACAGCCTTCCTTGATCATCAGCTCCGCGCCGCCTTCTTCGCCCATCGGGGGCAATTCTTCGGCAGGCTGAAAAATAAATTTCACGGTGCCTTGTAAATCTGCGCGCACCGCGGTCAGAATTTCAGCGACGCCCATCAACATCGACACATGGGTATCGTGGCCGCAGGCATGCATCGCGCCGCATTCCACCCCATTCCAAGTGGTGCGCGCCATACTTTTGAAGGGTACATCGGTTTGTTCGGTGACGGGCAGCGCGTCCATGTCGGCGCGCAGCGCAACACATTTGCCCGGTAGACCGCCTTTGAGAATGCCGATCACGCCGGTGTGCGCCACCTGTTCATGCACTTCATCGAAACCGAGTTTGCGCAAATGGGCGGCGACAATTTTGGCGGTGCGAAATTCGCGATTACCCAGTTCGGGATTGGCGTGCAGATCGCGCCGCCACGAAATGACCTGCTCCTCTAACTCATCGGCGTGCTTGCCGATAGCGGCGTCTAGGTGAAAAGCAGGGTCGCGAGCGTTCATGGGGTAATCTCCAAAGGGATACGAAATATTACATGAGCCTTGATAGGGGGCGAGGCCGTTATTTTGCCCACGACTATAATTGTTGCAGAATTGACACAAGTCGACCGGCGTTAATCGACCCGCTTCAATCAACGTTGCGAGTTACATTCAAGCCGACCCACGCTGTCGTGCCAACCAAACAACCATCTCCTAGGAGTGCACATGCAGCACTTGAAACCGAAACAAGCCTTTGATTTTTTAGCTCAAGATCCATCCGCTGTGTTTGTTGATTGCCGCAGCGAGATGGAGTTTTTATTTGTCGGTCACCCGATCGGCGCGATGATGATTCCGTGGAATGACGGACCCGATTGGGACGTTAACCCGCACTTCGTCGGCCAAGTCAAAAAGGCGGTCGGACATTCCACCGCGCGTCCGGTCGTCATCATCTGTCGCTCCGGCAACCGTAGTGTCGACGCCGGACAGGCGCTTGAAGCAGCCGGTTTTAGCAGCGTGTTCAATGTTCTTGAGGGCTTCGAAGGCGACCTAGATGCCCGCCACCAGCGCGGCAAACTCGGTGGCTGGCGCATGGAAGGGCTGCCTTGGGAGCAGGTATAGCAGCGAGTAAACCCTAAGGTGGGCGTGGGTTTTGGGGTGAAACTGGTCCGAAAAAGTCGCGGCTATTGAAGTTCTAAATTTAATTATTTGCTTGGGAATTCAATGAAACGTTTTTACCTTCTCGCCGCCATCATCGGCGCAATCGGCCCATACGCAACCTATTTCGGCTATCTCGCTTACGTTCCCGGCGCCTCGGGTGCGTTGTCGCTGGCTTGGGGTTCGGCGATATCGGCGGCGACGCTGGTTGATTTTTCGATTTCGTGTCTGGTGTTTTGGCCGTTCGTATTTGCTGAATCGCGGCGGCTGAATATTAAGTGGCCGTTAATGTTTGTGGTCTCGAATTGCCTGATCGGCTTGTCGTTTGCCTTGCCACTTTTTTTATATTGCCGTGAAGTGGAAATAGAGAAACGCAGCCGTCAATGACCATGCATCGCCAATTGCTCCCGCCAGCGTCGCTGGCTTGGACCATTTGGGGCTGCGGTGCGGCGCTTTATTGCATCGGCTTTTATCAGCGCGTGGCGCCGGCCGTCATCACCGCTGAATTGATGCAGACCTTTGGGCTGACAGCGGCGGCGCTCGGGAATTTGTCCGGGTTTTATTTTTATAGCTATGTGGCAGCGCAACTGCCCACGGGTATTTTGGCGGATCGATTCGGCCCGCGGATATTGCTAACAACGGGTGGAGCTATTGCCGCGCTTGGCACGGCGGTTTTCGCCATGGCGACAGAGGTGGCCTGGGCAGATGTTGGCCGCTTCTTGATTGGTGGTTCGGTTGGCGTGGCGTTTGTGTCGATGCTCAAAATCGCCAGCCATTGGATGCCCGCGCGGCAATTCGCGATGGCGTCGGGCGTGGCACTGGCGATAGGTGTGTTTGGGGCGGTGTTTGCGGGCGCGCCGCTGCGGCTGATGGTGGACGATTTTGGCTGGCGCAATGTGATGTGGGCGACGGCCGCGTTTACGTTGCTGGTGGCGGCGATGACGTGGTTTACGGTGCGTGACGACCCGGCAGATCGCGGCTATAAAAGCTATTTTGTTGGCGCTGCGGATCACACGCAAACCAGAGTATTGGGTGGCGTATTTGACGGCCTGAGGGAGGTGTTGCGTTACCGCACGGTCGTGTTGTTGTTCATTATTCCCGGGGCTCCGTCGTCGATTGTGTTGACGTTCGCCGGGCTGTGGGGCGTGCCGTTTTTGACCACGCATTACGGCCTGTCGCTGACCCATGCGGCGGGACTGTGCTCGACAATGCTGGTGGCGTGGGCCGTCGGCAGCCTGGCGTTTGGCGCGGTGTCGGACCGTGTTGGTCGCCGAAAATCAATTTATATTGGCGGGCTAACGATGTCGCTCCTACTGTGGGCGGTGCTCGTTTTTACGCCCCGCCTGCCGTATTTCTGGCTGGTGGTGCTGATCGCAGCAACGGGGTTTTTTGCGAGCTGTTTTATCATCAGCTTCGCCTTTGCCAAAGAATCGGTTCCCGCGCGCCTCGCGGGCACGGTATCAGGCGTGGCAAACATGGGCGTGATTCAGGGGCCGATGTACATGCAGCCGCTGGTGGGTGTCATTTTGGACCGTCACTGGCAGGGCACCATGCGCGACGGCAATCGTGTGTTCGATCTCGCGTCTTATCAGCAGGGATTTTCGATGATGCTGATTTGGGGCGTGATCGCGCTGGTGTTGTTATGTTTTACGCGTGAGACGTATTGCAGACAGGCCGAATAATTATGCAATCTGCGCCGTTTTAGGCTGGACGCGCTTATACGCCAGCCAACAAGTCAAGCCTGCCAGCATCAGGCACGCCATAGCGATCGCGAGCAATTTTGGTGAGTGAGATACGGCGGGCGAAACAACGCCAGCCACGAGCGCGTTGGTGATGCCGGCGATAAAGCCTTGCAGCGATGCCGCCATGCCACGGCGCGTCGGGAACATGTCGAGCACCATCAACGACAGTGACGGCATCGCGCATGCGCTGCCAATGGCATAGGCGAATAGTGGAATGACCGCCCACGGAATGGATGTCGTAAATATCAGCGCATAGGCCAGATTGACGAACGCGGCCGCGAACATGATTCGATAGCCCAAATTCACAGTGCGTCTGAGGCTTAATTTGCCTGCTACGCGCCCTGAAATAAATGCGCCTGCCATGATGCCAGCGATGCCGGGGATGAAGAGCCACGCGAATTCCTGCGGGCCCAGTTTTAGGGCTTCGGTGGCGTATACCGGTGCCGACATAAAATATAAAAAGAAGGCGTTAAAGTTAAAACCAACCGCCAGCGACAGGAGTAAAAACGGAATGTTCGAGCCGACCGCTTTGTAACCGGCCAGCAGCGGCTGCGGGCGGAATGATTGGCGCTTGTCTTCTGGCAGCGTTTCGTGAATCGACAAAACAATAATCACGCTGAGTGCTGCGGTGATGACGGCCAAAAACCAGAAAATCGCGTGCCAGCCAAATGACACATACAGCTGTCCGCCGATGATTGGGGCGATCGCCGGGGCGATGCCGAACCACAGCGTCACCATGGACATCAGGCGTTGCGCATCGGTCTCGTCAAATAAATCACGAATCATCGCCCGACCGACGACCATTCCGCTGCCGACGGACAGGCCCTGAATCGCGCGAAAAATGAGCAGCTGGCTGATATCGTTCGACAGGGCGCAGCCGATGGAGCCAATCAAAAATCCCACCAGGCCAATCACCACAATCGGCTTGCGGCCAAAGCTGTCTGACAGGGCGCCATGAAATAAAAACATGAACGCGAATGCGGCCAGATAGACGGACAGCGTTTGCTGCATTTGCAGTGCACTCGCGCCCAAATCGCGGCCCATGCCATTGAACGCCGGAATGTAAGTGTCTATCGCAAACGGGCCCAACATGGCCAGACCCGCCAACAGCAATGTGAACATCCAGCGTGGCGTGCGGTGATGCGCGTGATTTTGATTTTGGGACACGATATTCTTTATTGAAACGCTAGCACTGGCGGGGAGAATGGGGCTTATTTGCCCGAAGAAGGCCGCCCATGCTGGGGTTTTAGTTTAAAACGTTGACTTATCCATTTTGCGATATTGAATCGCTTCGGCGATGTGTGCGGTCTCAATTTTTTCGACGGCGGCCAAATCGGCGATGGTGCGGGCGACTTTCAAGACGCGATGGTAAGCGCGCGCCGACAAGCCCAAACGTTGAATGGCATTTTTAAGTAACGTTTCGCCGGCCTCATTGGGCACGCAAAGGGTGTCGATTTCTTTGGGTTCCAGTTTTGAATTGGGCTTGTTTTGCCGCGCGATTTGGACTTGATAGGCGCGTTCTACTCTCGCTTGAATCGCCGCGCTGGACTCGCCGTTACCCGCTTTGACCAGCTCCAGTTGCGGCACCGCGGGCACTTCGATTTGCAAATCAATTCTATCCAGCAGCGGCCCGGAAATTTTGCCGCGATAACGCGCGATCTGATCCGGCGTGCATCGACATTTGTTGGTGTAATGCCCCAGATAGCCGCACGGGCAGGGATTCATCGCGGCGATCAATTGAAACTCGGCGGGGAAATCGGCTTGGCGGGCGGCGCGCGAAATTGTGATGCGGCCCGACTCCAGCGGCTCGCGTAAAACTTCCAGCACGCCCCGGTCGAATTCGGGCAATTCATCCAGAAATAAAACCCCTTGATGCGCCAGTGAAATTTCACCCGGCTTGGGGTTTCCGCCGCCGCCTACCAACGCCACCGCTGACGCGGTGTGGTGCGGTGAACGGTAATTGCGTTTGCGCCAATTCTCCGCTTTGAAGCCACCCGTGGCCAGACTTTGTACCGCTGCCGCTTCGAGTGCTTCAGCGTCGGTCATCGACGGCAAGATGCCCGGAAAACGCGCGGCCAGCATGGTTTTACCGGTGCCGGGCGGGCCCATCATCAGCAGGCTGTGGCGGCCCGCGGCGGCGACCTCCATTGCCCGTTTGGCGTGCGCCTGGCCTTTTACTTCAGACATGTCGGGGTAATGAGCGACTGATACGGGTGCGACGCTGACGAACGGCGGAATGGTTTCGCGGCCCGCGAGATGTGCGCAAACTTGCAGCAAATTTTTAGCCGCCAATACGGTGGCGTCTTTGACTAGCGCCGCCTCTTCAGCGGACGGTACTGGCAGTAAAAACGCTCTGCCATCGCCATGCGCCTTATATGTCATCGCGAGCGCGCCACGAATTTTTCGCAGTTCGCCGGTTAGTGCCAATTCGCCTGCGAATTCGTAATTTTTTAATTTATCACCCGGAATTTGTCCGCTCGCCACCAAAATGCCAAGCGCAATGGGCAGATCAAATCGTCCGCTTTCCTTGGGCAAATCAGCGGGTGCTAAATTTACCGTGATGCGCCGCGCGGGAAACTCGAAGCGGGCATTCAGCAGCGCGGCGCGAACCCGATCCTTGCTTTCTTTAACTTCCAGCTCGGGCAGTCCGACGATGGTAAACGCGGGCAAGCCATTAGCCAGATGCACCTCGACCGTGACCAGCGGAGCCTCCATGCCGGTCAGCGCACGCGAATATAAAACGGCTAACGACATGGCTTAACCGGCCTCATGGGCAGATCCCGAAGCTGAACGCAGATCAAGTCGCTACGCCTTCGGCTTCGACGGCGCTTCGTTTGCCGTCCCAATCTGCGCTTCAAGTTCTGCCAACTTGGCTTCGAGTTCGGCTAGCTTTGCACGTGCTTTTTGCAGGATCGCGGCCTGAATTTCGTATTCTTCGCGCGTTACTAAGCCGTGTTTAGCAAGTTGCGAAATGAGCCTTTGGCGCGCGTTTTTTTCGAGATCGGCAACGGGACTATTTTTTATTACTTCCTCGAATTTACCCGCGAATTGGTTGAGGGCATCGAGCGCGGCAGCGGCGGAGAATTTTGGGGGAGTCATAATTTTGCGAGAGTCTTTTAACAAACATTCAAAGCGAATGGGCAAACATCAAATCAACGCCATTACCGAGCCAATACCGAATAAATAGCAAGCTAAAAATCGCTAAAGCACGATGCTTTAAGGAGCTTCATTGTATCGGAGTGCTTGGTTTGACGCTTGAACGGAAGCGTTGTTCGCGTCGATCGCGTTCTGGCCAAGCTGGAAGTGTTTGCACCAAATAAGCGCGCTCAAAATACCGAATGCCAGTTAACGGTGCATGGAAAATTAGTTTTTGCAGATTTATCGATAAAAATCCCCGTAACGGCTAGGCCGTTGTAAGCGCAGGCGAATATTACAGTTCGATTTGCTCGTGGCACGCTACATGCTATGAGTGACTGTGAATCAGTAGCGATATAAATCCGATGGTAACCATTTTAATGATTCACACTTCCTAAGGTGATAACCAATGAAACACGCTAAAAAATCACTCGTACTCGCGAGCTTGCTGTCAGTTGCTGCATTTCAAACATTTGCCCAAACACCTGCACCAGCCCCAGCACCTGCGGAGCCTGTTCCTGAAAATACCTTGGTGCCGAAGATTTCGCTATTCAGCGAGTATGAATATCGAGGTATCTCGCAAACATCTGAAAAGCCTGCCCTGCAGTTCAATCTGGATTACACCCACACCAGCGGCTTTTACGCTGGAACTTTTATCTCGACCATCAATTGGTTGAAAGATTACAAAGACTTGGGGCTCATTAAGGATTCTTCGCCGGTTGAAATTGATTTGTTCGCGGGATATAAATTTGAAGTGGTCAAAGATGTCACGCTCGACGTGGGTTTTTTGCATTATGACTACCCGGGCTCGAAAGCAATTGATAAATTTCCCAAGCCAAACACTAACGAAATTTATGTCGGCGCAACCTATAGCTATTTCAACGTCAAATATTCATATTCCACGGGCGGTACGTTCGGCGTGCCAATCAGCAAGGGAACCTCGTTTTATGAGCTGAATTACGCTCAGGAAGTCATGCCGAAATTGACCGTGAATGCCCAGATCGCCAAGCAGAAATACAGGGGCGTCTTTGAAGGATTCAATAACGACAAGGAATTGACCTACTCCGTCTATAAATTCGGTGCAACTTATGACTTAGGCGAGGGCTGGGCGGCAGGTGGCTATTACAAAGGTACCACTGCGAAAGAAGCCAATTACACCTTTAAAGGTCGCGACTGGAGCAAGGGTCGTTTAGTGGCGTTCGTTTCAAAATCGTTCTAATTGTTCTAACCGACAAGGTGCGCGGGCTTTTGCGAGAGCTCGCACACTTCGCTCATCTCACGCGCCGCGTGTTACTGCAGAGCACAGCACTTCACTGTATGTCGTTTCATTCCAAAGGGAGCAAGTAAATGAAATTAGTCACTGCGATCATCAAGCCATTCAAGCTTGACGAAGTACGTGAAGCCTTATCCGCCATTGGCGTACAAGGCATCACCGTTACCGAAGTCAAAGGTTTTGGGCGACAAAAAGGCCATACCGAGTTGTATCGCGGCGCGGAATATGTGGTGGATTTTCTGCCAAAAGTAAAAATCGAAGCAGCCGTAAAAGACGACATGATCGACCAGGTGATCGAAGCGGTAGAAAAATCCGCGAACACCGGCAAGATCGGCGACGGCAAAATCTTTGTTTTTAATTTGGAACAAGTTGTTCGTATTCGCACCGGTGAAACCGGCGCGGATGCGCTTTAACAGGGAGCACTTTCAACATGACACCTATCAAAAGAATATTTTCACTACTTGCGATTAGCAGCGCGTTCGCCTTTAGCGCGATCGCTGAAGCGCAAACGCCTGCGGTTGCCCCGGCAACTGCTGCACCGGTCGCCGCGACACCAGCTGATGCCAAAGCGTCGGCTTCGACTACTGCTCCAGCCGCCGCACCCGAAACCGCACCAGCCGCCGCCGCGCCGGCAGCAGCGGCTCCGCCAGCACCTGTGCCTAACAAAGGAGACGTGGCGTGGATGCTGACTTGTACGGCCTTGGTGTTGTTGATGAGCGTGCCCGCATTGGCATTGTTCTACGGTGGTCTGGTGCGCTCGAAGAACATGCTCTCGGTATTGATGCAGGTCTTCGTCACGTTCTCGCTTATTACCGTGCTGTGGGTCATATACGGCTACAGCTTTGCGTTCACTGAAGGCAGCGGGGCGACGAGCGCGTTCTTCGGCGGCTCGGGGAAGATGCTGTTCAAAGGCATGGCAGATTTGGTGAAAGGCGAATTCACGACGGCTGCGACGTTTAGCAAGGGCGTGGTGCTTCCTGAAATGCTGTTTGCCGCATTCCAGGCGACATTTGCCGCGATCACGTGTTGTTTGATCTTGGGCTCGGTAGCAGAACGCATGAAATTTGGCGCAGTTATCTTGTTCATGATTTTGTGGTTCACATTCAGCTATATTCCGGTCGCCCACATGGTTTGGTTCTGGTCTGGTCCTGACGCATACACCACGGCCGCATCGGTGGATGTCGAAAATGCTAAAGCCGGTCTGCTCTGGCAGTGGGGTGCACTTGATTTTGCTGGCGGTACGGTAGTGCATATCAATGCGGGTGTCGCGGGTTTGGTTGCGGCATATTTCCTCGGCAAGCGCATCGGCTTCGGCAAAGAAGCACTGACCCCGCATAACCTCACCATGACCATGATCGGCGCATCGCTGTTGTGGTTCGGCTGGTTCGGCTTTAACGCCGGCTCGGCGCTGGAAGCCAACAACACGGCGGTTCTGGCGTTCATGAATACTTTCCTTGCAACTGCTGGTGCGGTACTGTCATGGATGACTGCTGAATGGTTACTGCGCGGCAAGCCGTCAATGTTGGGTGCTGCCTCCGGTGCGGTTGCAGGCTTGGTGGCGATTACCCCCGCGGCAGGCAACGTCGGTATTGGCGGCGCGCTGGCTATCGGACTAATCGCCGGTGTGGTGTGTTTGTGGGGCGTGACCGGCCTGAAGAAAATGCTCAAAGCGGACGACTCGCTGGACGTGTTCGGAGTCCACGCGGTAGGCGGTATTTTGGGTGCGTTATTGACCGGCGTATTTAACTCGCCCGACCTCGGCGGACCCGGCTTCCCAAACAACTGGTTCGAAATGAAGCCGGGCTACGACACTATCATGGCGCAAGTGCTGGTACAGGCTAAAGCGGTGGGCGTGACGGTGATCTGGTCGGCCGTCGTGGCAGCGGTATCGCTGTTTATTGTCAAGATGGTGGTCGGTCTGCGGGTTTCGGAAGACGAGGAACGCGAAGGTCTGGATATCACCTCGCACGGCGAATCGGCTTACAACGGCTAATTGCCAGACAGGCTTGTAATCGGCTCCAGCGGAAATCACTGATTTCTGCTGGCAACTTGCAAAGTAAAAAGAGCGTCCCACGCACATGGGGCGCTCTTTTTTTGCCTTGAATTCTGATTAGCCGCACCAAACTCAACAGAGTTAGCAATGCCGCAACCTGTTCATATCGAGTGCGCAGGCTATAATGGGACGATGTTTTTAAGGGTTTTATTGAAATGAATCAACGTGATATCCACTTGCCGATGCCGCTGAACGATGTCCCTGCCAACGCCGCTATTTCCGTCGCAGGCGGCGCTGGGGCTGAGGTGGACGAAGGGACTAATAAAGTTGCGGACTCGCTGGCAGATACCCAGAGCGGCGTCGACACCCGCAAAATTGCGATCGACCGGGTTGGCATCAAGGCCATTCGCCATCCCGTCCGAGTAAAAGGCAGCGCCGGTAAAGAGGCGCAACATACGATCGCAACCTTTGCGATGTCGGTTCGCCTCGCTGACGACGTCAAGGGCACGCATATGTCCCGGTTTGTTGAGCTCATCGAGAATCATGCTGAGCCGATTGGTGTGATGTCATTCAATAAATTGCTTGAACGCATGGTCGAGCGGCTTGGCGTCGCTGAAGGTCATGTGGAAATTTCATTTCCGTATTTTGTTGAAAAAACAGCTCCGGTTTCATTCGTGAAGTCGATGCTGGATTATGAAATTACCTTGAGCGGCCATATCAAAAACGGCGTGACGCAGATCACCACCAAAATCGTTGCGCCCGTGACCAGTTTGTGCCCGTGCTCAAAAGAAATTTCAGCATACGGCGCACACAACCAACGCTCGCATATCAGCATTACAGTTCGTCAGGCAACAGCAACCCTATCGATCGAAGACATTATTCGTGTCGCGGAAGATGAGGCTTCGGCAGAGTTGTATGGAATATTGAAACGCGTCGATGAGAAGTTCGTCACCGAGCGCGCCTACGATAATCCAAAGTTTGTCGAAGATCTGGTTCGCGATATCGCGGCAGCACTTGATGCAGATGAGCGCATCGAAGCCTATGTTGTTGAATCAGAAAATTTCGAATCGATTCATAACCACTCGGCGTTTGCGCTAATTGAGCGTGATAAATTATTGTCGGCCTGATTTTACCGCCACAGTTCAACAATATAGTTCGTAGATTCGCCCTCTCGTTCTCGAGTGACAAAGCAGGAAGCACCGGACTTGACGTGCCAGAGTGGCGGCGATCACATTCAGTAAGTCGTAGTACTGATCGGTAATATCTCGGTCAGCAAGATTTAATACCCTAAAATTCTCGGCGAGGAAAACGATATGTCATCGGCAATCCCAACACCGCTGTTTCATAGCGACGAAGATCCCAACGGCGTCGCGTCCAGCCGCATCCGTTCGCGCCTCGTGCGGGCGAACAAGCGCTTTCATGCGAACGACAACATCTCTGCATTCGTCAAAGACGGCGAGCTGGACCAGCTGCGCGAAGAAGTCGCGGCGAAAATGGCGGAAGTTTTAAAAAGCCTCGTGATTGATACCGAACACGATCACAACACCGGTGAGACCGCGCAACGTGTCGCAAAAATGTTTATCAAGGAAGTGTTCGCCGGTCGTTATGTCAAGCAACCCGACGTGACCGAATTTCCGAATATTGAGCATTTGAATGAGCTGATGATTGTCGGCCCGATTACCGTCCGCAGCGCCTGTTCCCACCACCTGTGTCCGATTATTGGGCGCGTATGGATTGGGGTGATGCCGAATGAGCATTCCAATTTGATCGGCCTGTCGAAATACGCGCGGCTCTGTGATTGGGTGATGAGTCGGCCGCAGATTCAGGAGGAAGCGGTGACCATGCTGGCGAATTTGCTGCAAGAGAAAGTGAAGCCGGATGGTTTGGCGATTGTGATGGAGGCTGACCACTTCTGCATGAACTGGCGCGGCGTCAAAGACATGGATTCAAAAATGACCAACAGCGTGATGCGCGGGTCATTTTTGAAAGATGCGAATTTGCGCCGCGAATTTCTTTCGCTGCTGACCAAGAAAAATACATAGCCGCTTAAAATAATAAGACAACAAAACAACAAGAGGAATCGATATGCTGATCCGTCTCATGTATTGCAGCCGCACCGCCGAAGTGCTTCCACAAGAAGCACTCACCGCTATTGTCAGTAAATCGCGCAGTAACAATCCGCCGCGCGGGGTGACGGGCGTCCTTTGTTACAGCGGGAAAATTTTTCTTCAGGTGCTTGAGGGCGGCCGATTCGAAATTAACGCGCTCTACAATAAGATTTCCACCGACAACCGGCATCACGATGTGATGTTGTTATCGTACGAAGAAATCGAAGAGCGCCGTTTCTCTCACTGGTCCATGGGCCAGGTTTCGCTACAGCGAATCAATCCTTCGCTGCTCATCAAATACTCCGAAAAACCAGAGCTTGATCCCTACACCGTATCGGGAAAAGTATCGATGGCGCTGTTCCACGAGATGATGGCAACTGCGTCGATCATGGGGCAGGGCGGTTAAGCCTAGGAAAAGTTTGTGTTTAAAAAAGCCTCGCGTTGCGAGGCTTTTTATTTTAATAACTCCGCTCTGGACGGGGCGTTTGGAATAAAAATGCTCGTCAAAGCGCGCCCACGCTAGCGTTTAGGTTTGAAATCAAAATCGTTTCATTAACGTCATTTGTGGACCATCGCGACGCATTTCCATGCGATTTAGAAAGCTCATACCCAGCAGCGCGACATCCATGCCTTTGCCTTCCATCACAATGCCGTCGACTTGATAAATGGTGATGTCGCCAAGCGTGACGGAATCAAAAACAATTCGATATGCAGTCGCCACGCCATTTGCGGTTTGCGTATAAACGCGCTGACCTTTACGGTAATCGATGCCAGAACTGTCGGCGAGCGACGAAGGAATCGAAACTGAAGTCGCGCCGGTATCGACTAAAAATTGTACGGCGCGACCATTGACTTGTCCCATGCTCAGAAAATGGCCCTGACTATTAGCGCCGAGGGTGATGCCCTGTCCCTTGCCAGTTGAGGCGGGAGCGGCGTAATGTTGTCCAACATCCAACTGATGACGTTTCCCATCGATTTCGACGGTCGCGGTGTCAGAGGTGGTGGCGAGAAGTGTGACTCCATCCGCTGTCTTGTCGCCGACTGATAGGGTGCGCGGGGCCTGCCCATTAATCACCACGACGGCCTTGCCGGGAAACAGGCCGACTATCGTCACGTTGGTCGCTGCGTTTGCGATAGGCGCCACCAACATGAATGCGCATAGGCTGAATGAGGCCCACGCGCTGCTGAGGCCAACTGTTAAAAGTTTCGCTGCGCTAAAATATAAGACTGTCCTCATCACACGCCCTTTAAAGATCCGTTTTATTTTTTGACTGAAACTATTTTGAAGCCCGCCCTAAAAACCGTTTCAACGCCAAATCCGACGTCCGTCCTAAAATC
>JBBRZG010000031.1:0-31357 GCA_038236905.1 Burkholderiales bacterium | reverse complement strand
ATTTGTCGCTGAAATCCCCGCCAATAAACGAGTTTCATTTTTTACAATTTGTTAGACACCGATCCAGCCTTGCCTGAATGCCCAACTCATTCAGCTTTTCTGTTATTCCGCTCACCGCAAAAACCACATGACCCTAGAACATACGCACCACATCCTCACCGACGTCCGCAACCACATCGCGACCATTACCCTCAGCCGCCCTCAAGCCCTCAATGCGCTGACCCACGACATGATTCACGAGCTATCGTTGCGGCTGGAGGATTGGGCCAGGGACGACGATATTAGAGCGATCATCATTCGCGGTGCGGGCGAAAAGGCGTTTTGTGCAGGCGGCGATATTCGCGCACTTTACGACGCAGCGAAACGCGGTGACGGTGCCGAGCAGGAATTTTTCCGGCAAGAATACGAGCTCAATTTCAAAATCCATCGCTACCTCGTCAACACTGGAAAACCGATCATCGCGTGGATGGACGGCATTGTGATGGGTGGTGGCATGGGCGTAGCGCAGGGCGCGCCGATTCGCATCGTTGGCGGGCGTACCAAAATGGCCATGCCGGAAACAGCAATTGGCTTATTTCCTGACGTCGGCGGAAGTTATTTTTTATCACGCTGCTCGGGCGCAATCGGGCTCTATTTGGGCCTTACCGGACAGATGATTAAGGCCGCGGATGCGCTTTACACCGGCCTCGCCAGTCACCACATCTCAACCGAAACTGCGTTTGAATTTGATTACGCTCTGGATAGTTTGGTCGATTGGGATTTGGACGTCGTGCCAGCGATAAACGAGATGGTGAAAAAATTTTCGAGCGCACCGATTGAGACTCCAATCCTGTCACCTTTGCGCGAATCTATTGAGCGGCACTTTGCCAACAAAGAAAACGTGATGGCAATCATGGTCTCGTTGGAAGCTGATACTTCTGATTGGGCAGTCAACACCATTGCCACCCTCAAAAAACGTTCGCCGACGATGTTGGAGGTCACCAAGCGCCAGATTGAAGCGGCTGCGACAATGTCGCTCGCGCAATGTTTTCGGATGGAGCTGGATTTGGTTAAGCGGACTTTTGAACACGGCGATGTGATCGAAGGCATCCGCGCGTTGCTGATTGATAAAGACCATTCGCCGCATTGGCAACCGCCAAACCTGGCAAGCGTTGAATCTGCGACAATCAAACACTTTTTTGAAAGCCCGTGGTCGCAAGACCACCATCCTTTAAAGCATCTTTAATGCATCCTCCTTAATGCAGCTTTAAACACTCTTTAAACACTCTTTAAAGCCGACCAATAATGCGATCGAAACCATCATGCGCCTTGTCACCTACCAACCGCTAAACACGTCAGAACTCAAGACCGGTATTCTCATCAGCAAAGACCAAGTTCTAGATATCGTCGCCGAAACTGGTGTGCGTAGCAGCGTGGTCAATGTCGCCACAATGCTCGACATCATTCGCGGCGGCGAGTCCACGATGGCGCTCCTGCGCGAGATCGGGGCTGCGCCAAAAACCGATCCCATTTTGCTCAATAAAGCGCTCTTGAAAGCGCCGATCCCACGTCCTACTAAAAATATATTTTGCGTAGGCTGGAATTATCTCGATCATTTTCAGGAAGGTGGCAACATGCTCAAAGATGACCGCGAGCTGCCCCAATACCCAGTGTTTTTTACCAAAGCACCCACCTCCGTGAATGGCCCTTTTGATGTGATTCCATTTGATGCGACCATCTCCACGCAGCTCGATTGGGAGGTTGAACTGGGTGTCATCATCGGCACCGGTGGGAAGAACATTGCGGAAGCCGATGCGATGCAACATATTTTCGGCTACACCGTTATCAACGACCTTACATGGCGCGATGTACAGCGGCGACATGGCGGGCAATGGATGAAGGGCAAGAGTCTCGACGGCACCTGCCCGATGGGGCCGTGCATTGTGACTGCGGATGAAATTGATCCCACGAGTTTGAATATTGAATGTCGGGTGTCCGGGGTAGTGAAGCAAAAATCCAATACCAAGCATCTGTATTTCAAAATTCCGCGATTAATCCACGATCTATCGCAGGGCATGACCTTGGAGGCAGGCGATATTATTTCCACAGGAACACCCGAAGGCGTGGGTTTTGCCCGCACCCCGCCGGAGTGGATGAAGCCCGGCGATTTATTGGAAACTGAAATTGAGGGCATTGGCGTAATGCGCAATCCCATTGGATGTTATTGAAAGCCTGGAGTTTATTGAAAACCTGCAACCTTTTTAGTCTTCCAATAATGATGATGATGCGTCGCGTTGTTATTGCCCTAACGCTCGCATTTATATTTGGACTCACGTTACCAGGCGGCGCTGCCTATTCACAATCGCGATCAGACGCAGCCACGCCGTTTGAACTGGTGCTGATTGATGCGGAGAGTGAAAGGCAGCTAGGCGGCTTTCCGGTTGATCGAAAGCTGGTCGCGCAAGCCGTTACCGCGCTGAAAAGTGCGGGTGCCAAAGGTGTCGTGCTGAAGTTTTTTTATGATCAGCCCGGTAAATTGCCCGAAAGCGATAAAGCGTTAGCGGACGCGATTGCCAGTACCAAGACGCTTTTACAGGCTCGCCTTGATGAAGCAGAATTTGGCTCAAATGCGCTGCCCTCGCGGTTCGCTTTGCGCAACCCGGAAAGCAATATCAAGACCGCGCTAATGGGGAACAGCGGCTGGATTCCCATAGCGCAATTCGCAAATGCCGCGCACGATATCGGTTTCGTCGATATCACCACGCCTGAAAATGTGCCCCTGGTAGAAAGCTATAAAGGCACGTTGGTGAGTTCACTCACGCTGGCAGCACTCGAATTGGCAACCGATGAAACCGCCCATATCGAAAACGGTTCGCGCCTCAGTCTGGGATCGAAATCGCTGACATTAACACCGGACAATCAAGTCGCATTAAGGCTGAACGCAAACGAAAAGCTGGCTTACACGAGTTTCAGCGAGGTGCTTGAATCGAAACAAGGTTCTACCTCGATGTCACGGTTTCGCGGAAAAGTTGTGGTGATCGCATACGATGGCGCAAAAATGGAAATGATCCAAACCAGTGCTGGCCCGATCAAGGCGCATCGGCTTTTTTATATGGGGTTGCTAGATGTTTGGCGGCAGTTGAAATAAACATCAGTCCACGCGAATGCCGTCCGCCAGTTCACAAAGTTAATTACGCGATGGATGGAGCTATTTTTAGCATGTAGGAAAAATGAGTATTGAACAGATCATAAATGCTGCTTTTGCTGACGCTAAAGTCCGGGTAGACATAACAGACGATTTCATACGCTCAAATCAGAGCTTCTTTGAAATTGACGGGGCATTAGATCTATTGGTTTATCTTCCGGCATACATGTTGTGGTGTGTAGAAAACAAAGATGATTACGACCAATTGGTAACGGATTGCACGATCGACGCAATTGCGTATTTTGGCAGAACAGTAAACCAACCTAGGGCATTATTGGATCTAAAAAAACGTTGTAACACCTCGCAACGGGAGGCGATATTAGCTTTCTTGCATTGGTGTCAGGAAAGTCTTGAAGCTGTAGACGAAAAGCAGGTTGCCCGCGCAATTAAGCAATGGAATAAGTGACTAAACCAAAACCCCCTGCTCCCGCCGCGACTTCCCGAGCAACCAAGCGCCAGCAGGCCCGAGCAATGCAAACAAAAGTGCGACTAGCGCCAACCATGCCCACGGTGATGGCCACTGCATGAGCGCGTAGGCGGCTCCGGACCAACCGAATGCGCTGAAGCCTTCGACCAGATTAATCAGCATGCTGCCCTGCCCGCGCTTTTTCATATTTTTGCGATCACCGGTGCGCGGATACCAGATCTGAATTACGCCCGCACTGATGGTGCAACCCGCAAGGCAAAACAAAAATATCGCCGCCCACGCGATGTTTTTCGTCAGCAGAAAAAATAATATCGGCGACACCAACAACCAAACCGGGATAAGCGCCGCGAGCACTTTCAGCCAGCGAATGCGCATCAGGCTGACCGGCGCGCAACCGATCAGTTCGGGTGCATCTTCCGCGGCGACCGTGATCCAGGCGAGGCTGCCCGCCAGTGTGGATGCGAGCAGAATCGCGCCCGGCAGCACATAGCCCACCGCATCTGAATTGCGAAATACCAAAAATACCAGCGGCAGCAGATAGAGCATTTGCAGAAATGTTTGCGCGATCAATTGCGGATCGCGCCAAATCAAACGCCATTCTTTCACCAGCACCGTGCCTGCAAAGCTGCCGCGCCCGTGCTGGAAATGCAACGCGGTTGTGGCCGGCGGGGAGGCACGCCTATTGGCGCTGCCAGTCACCGATTCCTGGGTGCCCGACAAAAAACGCTTATAGGTGAGATGAGTGACTAGAAAAAATCCCCCCACGCCGAGCATCATCACGCTCAACAATGGGATCGGCTCGCCTAGAAATGCGCGGAACGGAAACCAAATAAAACTATCTGAGGCGAGCACGCCGCCGGGCTCAGCGGCGTGTTTCATGCTCGCCATGATGTTATCGCGGGTCTCACGCCCCAGCATATTTTGTATCTGACTCATCAAAAAGATCGCCGCCCCGACCAGCGCGCCAATTAACTGCGCCGCCACCCGCGCACGACGCGCACCGATCAGCCGCACCAGCGTGAGCGTGAGCAGCATTCCCAGCGCGGCCACCAACAAGCCAATCGAAATGATGGCCGGATAAATCGCGAGCAATTTTGTATGCCCGGTAAACACACCGACATGCGCAAACGGCGTGACTAACAGGAAATAAATGGTGATACAACTTACAGCAATGCCCAGCCCGCGAATCGTGAACACCGTGCGCGCGGAAAGGGGCGAGGACAGAAGCAAATCGAGATCACCGCGATCAAATAGTGCCGACACGGACAGGATGATGGCCTGCGAAAACATCAGGGTAATAATCAGCCATGTACCTGCGCCAAATAAAATCGTGGCTACAGATGGCAGTGAAAACATGTCCAGCCCGCGCAGCAAGCCCCATGCTGCCGCATGCGCGCCCAGCCATAGCAAGCCACCGAACAAAACCACCAGCCATAAGCGCACGCTTTTAATGCCACGCCACTGCAGGCGCAATTCGTGCCGCAACAGCCAAGGCCAGCTGGCCACTTTCAATGTCGGCATCATGTTGCTGTAGAGGTCAGACCGAGGAAAACATCTTCCAATGTGGCGTCGCGGGCGCCGCCGGTATGTGAACCCGCATGCACAGAATCAGACGAGCGCGGAGAAGCTAAAGCACGCAACTCGTCGAGCGTACCCTGCGCGATGATCTTGCCTTTTTGGATAATGCTGATGCGCTCAGCCAGGCGCTCGGCCATTTCCAGAATATGCGTCGTGAGCACAATCGTATTGCCTCGTTTAACGCGCTCAATCAACAGATCCTTGACCTGTCGTGCAGCGGCTGCATCGAGGCCGGTCAGCGGCTCGTCCAGAATCAACACTTTTGGATCGTGAATCAACGCGCCCGCCAGTGCTAATTTTTGCCGCATTCCACGCGAAAAACCTTCAATCAGCTCATTCGTGTTGTTCCACAGATCCAGCCATTTTAATAGCTCTTCTGCGCGCGGCGCAGCCGTATCGCCATCCACGCTCCACAACCCGGCGACGAATTCGAGATATTCCAACGGCTTTAACTTGCCATAAAGCAAGGGATCATCTGGCAAAAATGCGAGAAGCCGTTTTGCCGCAATCGCATCAGTGGTGATGTCATGCCCAAGTATCGCCGCGCTGCCGGAATCGGCCTTCAATAGCCCTGCCACAATACGCAAAGTAGTTGTCTTACCCGCGCCATTCGGTCCCAGCAGGGCGTGAAATTCACCCTGCGGAATGGTGAGATCGAGATTATCAACGGCATACTTGCCGCCGAAATGTTTGACCAGGCCTTTGATTTCTAATGCGGAGGCCGTTGCGAAAACTTTAGCAGGAGTTTCAGTGGGAACCTTCGCGGAAACCTCAGTCACATCATTCATATAAAAACCGTTTCAGGCGAGTTCGTTGTAATAGGAATAATTCTCCGTTAAGCATAACCCACGACGCCACTCCACCGGCTTGTCGCCATACGTAAACGCAATCCGATCAACACAGAGCAGCGGCGTGCCTTTGGCAACACGCAATGTCTTTGCGGTGAAAGCGTCGGCGGCGACGGCTCGGATACGCTCTTCAGCGCGAATCATCCTAAAACCATAGGCGGTTTCAAAAAAACTATAAAGCGAGCCTTTTTTTCCGTCGCCTGAATCCTCCAGTTTTTCCAAGCTCAGCAGCGGAAATTTTGCGGACGGCACCACGACCTCGTCGAGCACCACTGGCTTGGCTGAAAACAGCAACACGCGGTGGATTGACGTTACCGGCGCACCCGGCTTGAGCTCGAGACCGCGAGAGATTTCTGCACTGGCTTTGCCACGTTTCACATCGAGAAAAATGCTGGTGGGATACACCATATCGCCAGCATTTGGGGTGATGCGCAAAAAACGATACTGGTGGTTGGGTTCCGTATGAGTGGCGACATAGGTGCCCTTGCCCTGACGGCGAATCAGAATATTTTCAGCGGCGAGCGCATCAATGGCTTTGCGCACCGTCCCTTGACTGACGCGAAACCGGGCAGCCAACTCCATCTCAGACGGAATCGCTTCGCCGGGCTTCCATTCACCCGCCACCAGACTCTGCGTCAGCAGGATTTTGATTTGGTCATACAGCGGTCGAAAACTCGGCCCGGGACTTAGCGGAATAGGTGCGGATCGCGCAGATTCGGGTGACATGCTGGTTTCTACTGATGCGGCCATGGTTTTCTTGATTCAAAAAATATAAGAGAGGAACTTAAGTCAAATCAAAACGGAAAACAAAAAACGAAAGACAAAATACAGGGCAACAAGTGCCCACGCGGGCGCATCCGTAGGAACAGGGAAACAAACCGCAAAACAAATGTACAAATTAGTCTCGATGCTAGCACAGCATATTCAAAAACCAATGATATCCTATGTCTTATATAAGATATAAGTCTTGTTGACTTTATGCTGCACCGCAACGTACAATTATTTCGAATTTCTTGGTCGTCGACAGATCCACAAACAGCGCAAAGGTTTTTAGCTCAGCCATGACTCCCTTCCTCCGCCCTCGCCGCTCGATGCTGTATGTCCCCGGGTGTTTTCAGCGTTTTTTAAACAAAGCGCGCACCCTGCGGGTCGATTCAGTGATCTTTGATCTGGGCGATTCGGTGCTGGTGGATAACAAGGAAATGTCGAGAAAGCAGGTCGTCGAAGCGGTGCTGTCCGGCGGCTACGGTCGGCGCGAGCGGGTGGTGCGGGTCAATGACCTTGATTCAGAATGGGGCATTGAGGACGTTAAAGCCGTTGCCAACATTGGCGCGGATGCTGTGCTGTTCCCCAATATTGAGTCGAAAGAAGACGTTCACGATGCGCTCGATGTGCTCGACGCGGCGGGTGGTGGTGACATGCCGATCATGGTCATGATCGAGAGCCCGATTGCGGTGCTGAGAGCCGAAGAAATAGCGGCTGCCTCCAACCGCATTGCCTGCCTGATCATGGCCACCAGTGACCTCATCACCCAGCTTCACGGACGCAAAACGCCAGACCGCATTCCGCTGCAATATTCACTTTCGCACGTGCTATTGGCAGGTCGGGCTTATCAGCGCGCGGTGATTGACGGCATCAGTATTGATATAAAAGACATGCATTCTTTCGAGATGGCATGCCGTCTGACCCGCGATTTGGGCTTTGACGGAAAATCATTGGTGCATCCGAATCAGCTCGCCTATTGCAACGATGCATTCACCCCAAAATCGACCGAGATCAGCTACGCACACGAGGTCATTGAAGCCATCGACCAGGCGCATCGCGAAGGCCGTGGCACCATCATGCTCAATGGTCGTCTGGTCGAGCGTCATCATGTCAGCGGCGCAAAACGCATGTTGGCGCTGGCCGAAATGATCAAGGAATTGGAATCCGCTTGAACGCGCGGCGTGCACCGGAGCGGTTACTGCGATGCCGAATGCGGCAGGCCGGCGAATTATGAAACCCGCATCCGGTTATTTTTTTGACGATTACGTGCGTGGGCAAAAATTTGTCCACGCCGTGCCGCGTACTATCACCGCCGGTGATGTGTCGTTATATCAAGCGCTAGCTGGTTCGCGAAACCCGCTTCATTGCAGCGAGCCGTTTGCGAAATCACTCGGCTATCCATCCGTGCCTGTCGATGACTTACTGGTTTTTCATATCGCGTTCGGCAAGACGGTTGCTGATATTTCATACAACGCGGTCGCCAATCTGGGCTACGCCGAATGTCGCTTTGTGCAACCTGTTTTCGTCGGCGATACGCTGCGCGCAGAAACAGAAGTCATCGGGCTAAAAGCCAACAGCAGCGGCAAAACCGGTGTGGTTTACGTGCGGTCAATGTGCTTCAATCAACGCGACGAAATAGTATTGACATGGGCGCGCTGGGTGATGATTCATCGGTCTGTTCAGGTAGCGGATGCCCCAAACACGAACGCAAACCCGAGCACTGGCGCATCTTCTGGGGCATCGCCCGTGCCTGAATTTGATCTTTTCGTAGCGCCCGAAAGTCTTCATCCCGTATTTGTGCATCAATCCAATCACACCGTTTCAGCCGCCACGGGCAGCGATCAGTTCTGGGAACAGATTGTGCTGAATGTGCCGATCAAACATCCGGCCGGCATGACGCTCGACGAGTCCGATCACACACTCGCGACCAAACTCTACCAAAACAACGCACGCGTTCATTTTGATTTGCACCACATGTTGGGCAGCCGCTTTGGCCAGCGTCTGATCTATGGCGGGCAAGTCATTTCAATCTGTCGTGCGCTGGCGTTTGATGGCTTGGAAAACGCGCTGACGATTGCCGCGATTAACGCAGGTTCGCATACCAATCCCACGTTTGCAGGAGACACGCTGTACGCGGTGTCGACACCGACTATGAAGTGGCCGCTAGAAAACAATATCGGCGCGCTCCGTATTCAACTTGACGGCTATAAAAATATTGATCCCAACACTGCTGAGTTTGCGAATATTTCGCCTGAGCAAAAAGCTTCATTGCTCGTTTTATCGCTCGATTTAACCGTTCTGATGCCCCGTAACATTTAAATTTCAGGCCAAAATCATGTCCAAAGTTCATCCGAAAGACGCACTATTTTCTGGCGAAAAACCGTTTCCGATTATTCCGACTTGCGAACACTTTGCCGGCAGCGAAAAGCTGATCGGCAAGGCGCTGGAATTGCAGGATAAATTAGGACCGGTATTCGATATCACCTGTGATTGTGAAGACGGCGCCCAAGCCGGTCAAGAACAGGCGCATGCCGAGATGATTGTTCGCATGCTGAACAGCCCGGCTAACAAATATAAAATGGCTGGCGCGCGGATTCATGATTTTTCGCATCCCCACTGGAAGGCAGACATTGATATTCTGGTGGCGGGCGCGGGCAAGGTTTTACGCTACATCACGATCCCGAAATGCACCAAGTTTGAAGAAGCCGAAGCGATGATTGCGCATATTCATGTGGTCGGGCTGAAAGCGAACCTCGGCCGCGAAGTTCCCGTACATATTCTGGTCGAAACCCACGGCGCACTGCGCGACGTTCAACGCATCGCACAATTACCAAACATCGAGGTCCTTGATTTTGGCTTGATGGATTTTGTATCCGGCCATCATGGCGCGATTCCCGCCTCCGCGATGCGCTCACCGGGTCAGTTTGAGCACAAATTGCTGGTGCGGGCAAAAGCCGAAGTTGTCGCGGCCGCGCTCGCGAACGGGATCGTGCCTTGCCACAATGTTTGCCTTGATTTGAAAAATGCCGAGGTTGTATTGGCTGACGCCAGCCGAGCCCGCAATGAGTTCGGATTTTTGCGCATGTGGTCTATCTACCCCACACAAATTCCCGCGATTGTGCAAGCAATGCAACCAGACCTATCCGAGGTCGAAGACGCAGCCAATATTCTGCTCGCCGCGCAGGCCGTAGACTGGGGCCCGATCCAGTACAAAGGCGAGCTACATGACCGCGCCACGTATCGCTACTTTTGGGAATTATTGCAAAAGGCGAAAGTGACCCAAGTTAAAATCTCGGACGAAGCAAACAACGCATTTTTTGCTTCATAAACGTATAAACCCTATCACCAGCGCCATTTTCGGAGCAAAAATGCCCAGAGATGTCCGCCAATACTAGTGTTTTATTTTTACATGTTAATTAATTCCGTATCAAAATCTAACTGCAACAGGAAATGGCAATGACCCCATCCGCAGGTAAAAAATTCCGCCAGGCACTGGTTGATGAAAAGCCGCTCCAAATAATTGGCACCATTAACGCAAACCACGCCCATCTGGCCAAACGGGCGGGCTATAAAGCAATTTATTTATCCGGCGGCGGCGTTGCCGCGGGCTCACTTGGCTTACCCGATTTAGGCATCAACACGCTTGATGATGTGCTGACTGACGTCCGCCGCATTACGGATGTGTGCGATTTGCCACTGATGGTAGATATCGATACCGGCTTTGGACCGTCTGCATTCAACATCGCGCGCACCGTCAAGTCGCTGATCAAATTTGGTGCCGCGGCATGCCACATCGAAGATCAGGTGGGCGCGAAACGCTGTGGGCATCGTCCCGGCAAAGAGATCGTTTCAAAATCCGAAATGGCAGACCGCGTCAAGGCGGCAGCCGATGCGAAAACAGACGCAGATTTTTTTCTGATCGCGCGCACAGATGCAATTGCAGTGGAGGGGCTGGATTCGGCGATTGAGCGCGCCATTGCGTGCGTAGAAGCAGGTGCAGATGGTATTTTTGCCGAGGCAGCATACGATTTGCCGACCTACAAAAAATTTGTCGACGCTGTGAAAGTACCGGTGCTTGCCAACATTACTGAATTTGGCCAGACGCCACTTTTTTCAGTCGAAGAATTACGCAGTGCTGATGTCGCGATGGTGCTTTATCCTCTGTCAGCTTTCCGCGCCATGAATAAAGCGGCAGAGGCGGTTTACACCGCGATTCGCCAGGACGGACATCAGAAAAATGTGCTCGGTTTAATGCAGACCCGCGAAGAGCTTTATGATCGTATCGGCTACCACGCACTCGAATCCAGCCTCGATAAACTGTTTGCCGACAAAAAATAAGCGCCGCAGAATGATTACCGGCTTAGACCACATTCAAATTTCAATTCCGGCGGGGCGTGTGCCCGATGCGCTCGCGTTTTACGTCGATGTGCTGGGTTTTACAAGGGTACCGAAACCTGCCGAGTTGTCACCCTCCGGCGCATGGCTTACGGTCGCGGGATTAAATATTCATCTCGGCGAACGCGCTAATTTCAATACCGATGGTGACGCTCATCCAGCATTTTGTGTAAGCGATTTGATTTCATTGCTGGCAAGCATTGAAACCGCGCAGTGCCGCATTCGACATGACAACGGACCCAACGGCTACATCCGCGCATCCGCATGGGATCCATTTGGAAATCGCCTGGAATTTATGCAACGATTAAGCTAACGGCGCCAAGATCGAACACTACGTCAAACCCCGAACCAGACGCGCCTGTTGCGACACACTACTCCAAGAGCCCCGCCGGTGCTGGCGTTTGGAGGCATGGCATACAACTATTTATTGAACCGAAGGAGCATTCTGTGAGCGAAGCTATTGTCCCCGCAGCACCCAAAGCCAAAAAATCTGTCGCACTGTCTGGCGTCACCGCAGGCAATACCGCGCTCTGCACGGTCGGACTCACCGGCAATGATCTGCACTACCGTGGCTACGATATTCTGGATGTGGCCGATGCTTGCGAGTTTGAAGAAATTGCCTATTTGCTGGTACACGAAAAGCTGCCCAACGCAACCGAATTGGCGGCGTACAAAACAAAGCTTAGATCGATGCGCGGCATTCCGTTCGCAGTGCAGGATGTTTTGGAATCGCTCCCCGCGTCCGCACATCCAATGGATGTATTGCGCACCGGCTGTTCGGCGCTCGGCTGTACGCTACCGGAAAAAGATAATCACAATATTCAAGGTGCGCGCGATATTGCCGACCGGATGATGGCGTCGTTTGGTTCGATGCTGTTGTACTGGTATCACTTCGCAGTGAATGGTAAACGTATTGACGTTGAAACAGACGACGACTCCATCGGCGGCCACTTTCTGCATTTGCTGCAAGGGGTAAAACCGTCGGAAGAATGGGTGCGTGCCATGCACACTTCGCTGGTGCTGTATGCGGAGCATGAATTTAATGCGTCTACATTCGCGGCACGCGTTATCGCTGGCACCGGCTCAGATATGTATTCGGCCATCACTGGCGCAATCGGTGCCTTGCGCGGGCCAAAACACGGCGGTGCCAACGAGGCCGCGTATGAAATCCAATCGCGTTACAACGATGCCGACGAAGCTGAAGCCGATATCGTCAAGCGCGTGGCTGAAAAACAAGTTGTCATTGGATTTGGACACCCCGTCTATACGCTGTCTGATCCGCGCAATGTGGTGATTAAAGAAGTGGCAAAAGGATTGTCGAAGCAGGCGGGAGATATGAAATTGTTTTCTATTGCCGAGCGGCTTGAAACCGTAATGCAGCGTGAGAAAAAGATGTTCCCCAACCTGGACTGGTTTAGCGCAGTCAGTTATCACATGATGGGCGTACCAACTGCTATGTTCACCCCCCTCTTTATCATTAGCCGCACATCGGGCTGGGCGGCGCACGTGATTGAGCAGCGAATCGACGGCAAAATTATCCGCCCGAGCGCTAATTACACGGGGCCAGATAATTTAACGTTTGTGCCGTTAAAGGATCGTAAATAAAATTTTGTAGGCTAAGAGTTTCGTGGAAAGTTTTTTAAACGCATTTTTTAGTGCTGCCATCTCATTTTCTTATTTCTCGCTTTTTTCTATTTTGGTGCAGTTCGGGCGCAGGTTTTGAACAGGCCGGATGCTCACATTTCAGCAACAAAGGTGTAGGATTCGCCTTCTGGCACCAGACGTTGAAATCATGAATAGACGACTTTACCAAAAGGGCGATTGAGGGAATATGGATCCGCAAGGGGTGTATTCGAAAACAGCAGCAGGTGCGCAAGAAATCACCACGCGAAATCTGCATCTGGACGCGATGACGCGCCGCCTGTTGATTATTGTCGACGGCGAACGCAGCGCAGATGAGCTGATGCAGTTTTTCAAGCAGGGGCAGGATATCTCGGTTTTGTTTGAAACTTTAACGCAGCTGGGTTTGATAGCACGTACCGGTGGACCACTAGAACCACTGCCCCTCGATTCCAGAACATCGTCCGCGTCCGCTGCAGCACCAGCTTTGAAGCCAGCACCAACACCTACAGGTACGCCAAACAGAAAAGTATTTCAGACCACTGGTCCGACCACTTCTACCGTCGTCAGCGAACTACTTTCTGACGAACTTGAACCTAATCCATTAGCAGCTCTGTCCGGCACTGCAACTACGGCAAGCCCTAAGGCCAATGATGCGGAATCAAAACCACCTCCCTCTTCTCGTTTTATTCAGGCGCAGACATTCATGAATACCACTGCGCAAAAAGTGCTGGGGCTGAAGGCTACGTTTTTCATCTCAAAAATTGAACGCGCGAATAGTGAGAATGAGCTTGCCGGGCTATTGGCTCAGTTTCAGTCGGAATTATTTGACGGCACCAGAGACCGTAATACCGCCAAGCAGTATCGCGAGCAGGCGGAGAATATTTTAAGGAACAGCAATTCGGTTTAAGTCCCGGCACCCAAACTTCGAAGCCCCACACCGCTAGGCACAGAGCAGGCCGAGCGCAAACCGCGAACCCTCTAAACACCTCAATAAATTTTATTTCATTTCACTGCAAAGAGACTATTCACCATGTCAGCCCACATTTCAAACGTCCGCCCGAAACCCGATAAAGTGCTCGTCGACATCGTCGATTACGTCACCAAATACACCATCAAATCCAAAGAAGCGTACGAGACGGCGCGCTACTGTTTGATGGACACCTTGGGCTGCGGATTTGAGGCACTGGAATATCCCGCCTGCACAAAATTGTTAGGCCCCGTGGTGCAGGGCACCGTGGTGCCGAGCGGCGCAAAAGTGCCCGGTACGCAATTTCAGATGGATCCGATTCAAGCGGCGTTTAATATCGGCACCATGATCCGTTGGCTCGATTTCAATGACACCTGGCTGGCCGCGGAGTGGGGCCATCCTTCGGATAATTTAGGCGGTATCTTGGCGACCGCGGACTGGCTTTCACGCACTGCGGTGGCGGCAGGCAAAAAACCGCTTACCGTGCAGGATGTATTGACCGGCATGATTAAAGCACACGAGATTCAGGGTTGTATCGCGCTGGAAAATTCGTTCAATAAAGTCGGATTGGATCACGTCGTTCTCGTGAAAGTGGCGTCCACAGCAGTGGTTGCCGAAATGATGGGTTTAACACGCGATGAAATTTTGAACGCAGTCTCGCTCGCATGGGTGGACGGACAATCGCTGCGCACGTATCGCCATTCGCCCAACACCGGCTCGCGAAAGTCCTGGGCAGCGGGTGACGCCACCTCACGCGCAGTGCGTTTGGCGCTCATCGCCAAAACCGGGGAAATGGGCTATCCAGGCGTGCTGTCGGCGAAAACCTGGGGCTTCTACGATGTACTGTTTAAAGGCAACGCGTTCAAGTTTCAGCGTCCCTACGGATCGTATGTGATGGAGCAAGTGCTATTCAAGATTTCGTTTCCGGCAGAATTCCATTCGCAGACTGCGGTGGAGGCGGCGATGACAATCAATGCTGAATTGAAAAAATTAGGCAAGACCGATAAAGACATCAAGAAAATTACCATTCGCACCCACGAGGCCTGCATTCGCATCATCGACAAAAAAGGTCCGCTTAACAACGAAGCGGATCGCGATCACTGCGTGCAATACATGGTGGCGGTGCCGATTATCTTTGGCCGGCTGACCGCCAGCGATTATGAAGATGCGATCGCTAAAGACCCGCGTATTGATGTGCTGCGCGATAAGATCGTGTGCGTTGAAGATGCCACGTTTACGAAGGATTATCACGACCCTAAAAAACGCTCAATCGCCAATGCCTTGACCGTGGAATTTACCGACGGCAAGAAAATGAAGGAAATCGTCGTTGAATATCCGATCGGCCACAAGCGTCGTCGCAAAGAAGGCATGCCCGTGTTGGTGGCGAAATTTAAAACCAACTTGGCACGGCAATTCCCGCCCAAGCAGGCGGCGGCAATTTTGGCGCTGTGTTCAGATGCAAAAAAATTATCCGCCACACCGGTCAACGAATTTGTCGATATGATGGTGATCTAAATTTTCCCTAGGAGATGATATGAAAACTGAGACGACCGCCAAAATTGTCGTTGTCGCCATGTTGGCCGCCGGTTCCGCCAGCAGTGTACTAGCCCAAAATTTCCCGAAGATAAAGGCGGGACTTTGGGAGAACAGCGTGCTCAGCGACGGCGCGACCAGTAAAAAAGCTGGCGCCGAGCCGATCACCTCGACCATGTGCATTGACGATACGGTAATGGAACAGATGATGAAAATGGGTCAAGGTATGTCGCAAAAAATGTGCTCTAAAAACACCACGCAGGTATCGGGCAACAAAATGACCGGTTCGGTGGAGTGCAAGATGGGCGGGTCCACCATCACCTCAACATCGACGACTACGTTTAACAGTGATACCAGCTACCGTACTGAATCGAAATCGGTATACACCCCGCCTTTGTACGGCATGAAGGAAAACACGACCGTCAGCAATGCGAAGTACGTCGGCCCGTGCAAAGCAGGTATGAAGCCAGGCGATATCAACACCATGGGTATCACCATGAACATATTGGATATGAACAAGGCGATGGGCGCGCAGAAATAGCGGTTTGATGAGTGCCGCCACTGAATGTCAAGCGATCAAAAAAACGGCACTTTAGTGCCGTTTTCATTTTTTAGAACACGTTTCAACACCATTCTGCAGATGACTAAATACGCTGAAACTATGCATACTTTAAAAATATGCTTTATTTACCATGCATTTTTTGGTATATTTGACCTTTGAATTTCAAGAGGAACCCTTATGGAAGCAACCGTTGCCGAGCGTGGCCAAATCACGCTGCCGAAAGAAGCGCGCGATGCGCTGGGGCTTACCAAGGGCACCAAGTTAATTGTGCAGGTCGAGCGTGGGCATATCATCCTTCGCAAAGATATGTCGTCTGCTATCGCCAAGCTACGCGGCATTTATAAGCTGCCAACGGGTACAACAACTGACGACATGATGCGCGAACTTCGCGGGCGCGCGCCTGGCGACCCAGTTGAGGAATAAAGCATGATCGCGGTTGATTCCTCAATCATCATTGATGTCATCTACGACGATCCCGTGTTTGGTGAAGCGTCAGGCATCGCGTTGAGTGAGGCTGTTGATTCAGATGATGTCGTTATTTGTGACGCCGCATTCGCCGAGATTTGTTCGTACTCCGACCCGGTCGAGCCGCTACTCGAAACGCTATCCCGCTCGGGTATTCGATTTTCGGCATTAACCGAACAATCTGCCATCCGCGCCGGCATCATGCAGCAACGCTTTCGCAAACGCGGCGGCAAACGCCACGAACGTGTTGTCTCGGACTTTCTCGTCGGTGCGCACGCCCTTCTGCAATGCAATGCCCTCATCACCCGCGACCAAGGTTTTTTTCGAGATTACTTTAAAGGGCTTAAGATCATTAATCCCGCCGCTTAAAACGAATCCTATTTTCAGCCACTTCCGACCCACCGCGCACTTTTCAGGAACCCGCCATGTCGAACCATAACCTCCACAACACGTTGCAAAATTTCCAAACCGCTGCTGGAAAATCCGGCCAGTATTATTCGCTACCCGAGCTCGCGAAAACATTCCCTGCCGTAAAGCGCCTGCCGGTATCGATCCGTATTGTGCTCGAAAGCGTGTTGCGTAATTGCGATGGCAAAAAGGTCTCTGAACATCACATCAAGCAGCTTGCTAACTGGCAGCCGACGGCGGCGCGCACCGATGAAATTCCATTCGTATTAGCGCGAATTGTGTTGCAGGATTTTACCGGTGTGCCATTGCTGGCCGACCTAGCCGCGATGCGCGGGGTGGCGCACAAGATGGGGAAGAACCCGAAAATTATCGAGCCGCTAGTACCAGTCGATCTGGTGGTCGATCATTCGGTCCAAATCGACAGCTATGGCAGCAAAGATTCGCTCGATATCAACATGAAACTTGAATTTCAGCGCAACGAAGAGCGTTATGAATTTATGAAATGGGGCATGCAGGCATTTGATACATTCAAAGTCGTGCCACCGGGAATCGGCATCGTGCATCAGGTTAATCTGGAATATTTGGCGCGCGGTGTTCATGCAAAGAACGGCGTTTATTATCCCGATACCTTGGTAGGTACCGATTCGCACACCACCATGATTAACGGTATCGGCGTGGTTGGCTGGGGCGTCGGTGGCATCGAAGCCGAAGCGGGTATGCTGGGCCAGCCGGTTTATTTCCTGACGCCCGATGTCGTCGGCGTGAATCTCACCGGTAAATTAAAAGAAGGTCGCACCGCGACAGATTTAGTGTTGGTCGTGACCGAAATGTTGCGCAAGGCAAAAGTGGTCGGCAAATTTGTCGAATTTTTCGGTGAAGGTACCGAGTCATTGTCCGTGCCCGACCGCGCCACGATTGCCAATATGGCCCCTGAATATGGCGCCACCATGGGCTTTTTCCCGGTCGATGATGCGACTGTAGAATTCATGAAATCGACCGGCCGCACCGCCGCAGAAGTTGATGCGTTCCAAGCGTATTTCAAAGCGCAGGACATGTACGGTGTATCGAAAAAAGGCGACTTGGATTATTCCACCACGCTGGAACTTGATCTCTCCACCGTGAATGCATCCCTTGCCGGGCCTAAACGTCCACAGGACAGAATCGAACTAGGCAACATGAAATCGCAATTTGCCTCGCTGTTTTCAAAACCACCCGCCGAGAACGGTTTCAGCAAAGTCGCAGCGGACTTGCCGAAACGATTCTCGACAAAAGATGGCATTGAAATCGGTTCTGGCGATGTGCTGATTGCGGCGATTACATCCTGCACCAATACATCGAATCCCAGTGTGATGATCGCGGCTGGCTTGCTCGCGAAAAAGGCGGTCGAGGCCGGTCTAACCGTGATGCCGCATATCAAAACTTCCCTGGCACCGGGCTCGCGCGTCGTAACTGATTATTTAACCAAGTCAGGCCTGTTACCCTATTTGGAAAAGCTCGGTTTTTACCTTGCTGGTTACGGCTGCACGACCTGTATCGGCAATGCGGGCGACCTGCGCCCCGAGTTCAATGAAGCCATCGTGAGCAATGATTTGGTGTGTGCTGCCGTCTTGTCCGGCAACCGAAATTTTGAAGCGCGGATTCACCCAAACCTGCGCGCGAATTTCTTGGCTTCGCCGCCGCTCGTCGTCGCTTATGCGATCGCGGGCACGGTGTTGAAAGATCTAGAAACCGAGCCGCTTGGCCACGGCAAAGCCGGCCTAGTTTTCCTCAAGGACATCTGGCCCACCAGCGCAGAAATTGCCAAGGCGATGACGTTCGCGCTTGACCCCGCGACCTTTCAGCGGCTGTATTCAAATCTCGGCGCGGACAATCCCTTATGGCAAAACATCAAGGGTACACAGGGTCAAGTTTATGATTGGCCAACCTCGACCTACATCGCCGAGCCGCCGTTTTTCAGCAGCGATTTCGGTATGCATGCGGGCACCGCACACAACATCAAAGGTGCCCGTGCCTTGGGAGTCTTCGGTGATTCCGTGACCACCGATCACATTTCACCAGCTGGCTCAATTCAAGCGACATCGCCCGCCGGAAAGTATCTGATTGAGCATAACGTGCTCAAGGCCGATTTCAACAGCTACGGCGCAAGACGCGGCAATCACGATGTGATGATGCGCGGCACCTTCGCTAACGTGCGTATCAAGAATTTGATGTTGCCAGCGAAAGCAGACGGCTCACGAGTAGAAGGCGGCGTGACGTTGATGCAACCCTCAGGTGAACAAGCCTACATCTACGACGCGGCCATGAGCTACATCGCTGCAGGAACGCCAACGATCATTTTTGGCGGCGAAGAATACGGCACCGGATCATCGCGTGACTGGGCAGCCAAAGGCACGCAACTGTTGGGTGTAAAAGCCGTGATCGCCAAAAGCTTCGAGCGGATCCACCGCTCCAATTTAGTCGGCATGGGCGTGCTGCCATGCCAATTCAAAGGCAGCGATACCGTGGATTCGCTGGGCATCAAAGGCGATGAAATGTTTGACCTGATCGGCGTCGAAGCAGGGATCAAACCGCAGATGGATGTGACGCTCGTCATCACCCGCAAAGACGGTAATAAAAAAGAAGTTGCGGTGCTGTTGCGCATCGACACCCCGATTGAGGTGGACTACTATCTGCACGGTGGGATTTTACCGTTTGTATTGCGGGAGTTGATTTCTAAGGCGGCGTGAGTACCTTGTTAAACTAAGCAAATGCTGCGAAAGACCGCGGGCAATTGTGCTACGTTTATATTCCAAGTGCTAATCTGCGTAATAGATACCGGGTTCTGCCCGGTTTTTTTCTAAATTTGCATCAAAGGCTTGCATCGACCGACATGTTCAGCTGTCTTAGTTGTGCGAACGCATACCTCTGGCAGCTTGCATTCCAACCAATTTACAAATCACAACCTTGAGAATTGCCTGTTTGCATTGACCTAAACTGTGGGGCGCCGGAAGAGGACGCGATTGAATATTTGTGGGATCGCTTATGTTAAGACGGCCCTGATCGTGCCGGAGAGTTGCGCTTTTTCTGGGTACCAGCCGCAGAAAGTAGGGATGCACGCATGGGCCGCAAAATACGATGTTGCAATCGCTAGTCTGCCGTCGGGTCAGGGCTTGATGATCAAGACTTGATTCGATTAAAGGTTGTTTCTTTACCCCAACTCACGGATCGTCGCCAGCGGCGGCGAGTCTACGGCTTTGCGTGTCCCCAATAATCCGGCCAGCGCCACGCCGGCCGCACCGCCGGCGATACCGATCAACGGAATCCACCAATTAATCGCATACGGCACATTGATCACGCGCTCGGACAGTACTGCCGCTAATGCCATCGCGCCTACGCTAGCGATCAATCCTGCCAGCAAACCAATCGCTAAAAATTCTGCAAGCTGCACCACAATCATCTGCTTTCGGTTCGCACCCAATGTGCGCATGATCGCGGCATCGAACACACGTTCGTCCTGAGTACTGGCAATAGCCGCATAAAGCACCACCAAGCCTGCAGCGAGCGCGAACATGAAAACGTAGCTGACCGCATTGGCGACCTGATCAGTGATGACTCGAACCTGATTCATGATCGCGGTGAGATCAATCACGGACAAATTTGGGAACCGCTTCACCAAGCCGGTAACGACGGCTTCATTGCCGGGCGCCAGGTGAAAACTAGAGATGTAGCTGGCGGGATAACTATCAAGCACGCCAGGATTGGCAATGACGAAAAAATTGGCTTTAAATGAATCCCACTCGACTTTGCGCAAGCTGGTCACTTTGCCTTTGAACTGAGAGCCAGCGATGTCGTAGGTAAGCGTGTCGCCCACGCCAATACCGAGCACTTTAGCGATTCCGTCTTCTACCGAAAATTGTTTTTCGGTAGACTCAGGTGTCCAAAATTTTCCGGAGAGTATTTTATTATCAGGTTGCAGCGTGGCGGCGGACGATAGATTAAATTCGCGCTCCGCGGTACGCTTGGCACGCTCGTCTTTAAAATCGGCGGGCACCACTTTTTTATCATTGATTTCAACTAAGCGACCGCGAATCATCGGATATAAATCAGGAATATCCAGCCGCTGCTCTTTAAAATATTGGCGTACTTGGTCAAGCTGATCGCTTTGCATGTTGATCACAAAACGGTTAGGCATGTTGGGGCTCAGATTGCCCTGCCATTTGGAAATCAAATCGGTCCGTACCAACGTTAACAGCAACATCGCCATGATGCCTAGGCCTAGCGCCATGATCTGAACCAGGCTGCCGCCTGCATGGCGTTTCATATTGGCGAGGCCATAGCGCCATGAGCCCGAAGTGGCCCCGCGCAGGCTCGAGGTCGCGCGGATGAGAAACCAACCCGCCAAGCCAGCAATCCCCAGCGCCACAACAAATCCGCCAACCGCGATTACACCTAGTTTCACGTCACCCGCACGCCAGATAATCAGCGCCGCTAATGTCGCAAAGCCCAGCACATAGGCGAATGTCGCCCCCGCATCAAACGGATCGAGATCACGCCGGAGCACGCGCAGTGTCGCGACTTTGCGCAAGGCCAATAACGGGGGCAAGGTGAAGCCGAGCAGTAACACCATGCCAATCGTTATTCCTTGTAACGCGGGCATGATGGTTGGCGCGGGAAGCGCTACAGTGAATAGGCCCGTGAGCAGCGCGGCAAGCCCGGTTTGGAAAATAAATCCGGCGATAGCCCCAAGCGCACATGCGCTAAATCCCAGCACCAGAAACTGCCACAAATTTAGAGAAAAAATATCTGCTTGCGTGGCACCGAGACAACGCATCATGGCGGCGCTGTCCAGCTGGCGCTGCGAGTAACGGCGGGCAGCCAGGGCGACGGCAACCGATGCGAGGATGACTGATAACAGTGCCGCCAAACCAAGGAAGTTCTGTGCCCGTTCCAGCGCTACGCGCACTTCGGATCGTGCGTCGCGCACGCTTTCGATTCGCTCACCGCGCTTAAGTTGGCCTTTGAAGGTGGCTCCAAACTGATCCACCGATTTGCGCTCCCCTGCCAGCAACAAACGATAGGTGATTCGGCTTCCCGTTTGTACCAGCTTGGTGGCGGCCAAATCATCTGCATTCAGCATTACTCTTGGCGCGATACCCATGTAATCCAGAACGCTATCAGGCTCTTTGACCACCAGCGCGGCAATTTTTAATTTAACCTCACCGACTTTTAATTCATCGCCGACCTGCGCATTTATGCGCGTGAGCAACACGTCGGGCACCCACACCGTGCCGACCGCCGGAATGCCGGTCGCATCGCGGTCAGGGGCACCGGGCGCATCAGCGATACGAATCTTGCCGCGCAACGGAAACGCGGACGTGATCGCTTTTATCTCAGCCAGATTGACGCCCTGCCCGCGCGCCTCGTCGCCTGCGACCATACTCGGGAAGGTGGTTGCCTCGGCAACCGTAAGTTTCAGGCGTGCCGCCTCATCACGAAACCGGACATCGACTGGCTTATCCGAGATCACCACGACGTCCGCCGCAATCAATTCATTGGCTTGATTGTTAAGCGCTGATTCCACGCGATCTGCGAAAAAAGATACCGTTGTCACACTCGCGACGGCAATAAACAACGCCACCAGCAATACCCGGGCTTCGCCTGATTTAGAATTGCGACGGAGCAGGCGCAGCGCCAGTAGAAATTTTTGCATATCGTATTCCGAAGAAATTTAGGTGTTTATTTACGGGTTGGCGACTTCAGCCGTAGTCAGGCGTTTTCGGCACCAATCACCCCTGCATCAATTACCAATCGCCGATTGCAGCGTGCCGCGAGCCCAAGATCATGGGTGACAAGAATTAGGGTGGTTCCGCGCTCTCGGTTTAATTCAAACAATAGTTCGATCATTGCCTTGCCGGTGGTGGCATCCAGATTGCCAGTGGGCTCGTCCGCAAATAGCAATTTCGGCTCGGAAACGAATGCCCGTGCAATCGCCACGCGCTGTTGTTCGCCACCGGACAACTGCTTCGGGTAATGTTTTACGCGTGCCGCGAGGCCGACGCGTTTAAGGATCGCCTGCGCGCGCGTTTCGGCATCGGCCACACCGGCCAATTCCAGCGGCAACATGACGTTTTCCAGCGCGGTAAGCGAGGGCAATAATTGGAAAGATTGAAAAACAAAGCCGACCAAGCGTCCGCGTAATTTGGCACGGCCATCCTCGTCTAAGGCGAATAAATCTTCGCCGTTGATCAAAACCTTGCCCTCGCTTGGATTATCCAACCCGGCCATCAGTCCCAGCAACGTAGATTTGCCCGAACCCGATGCGCCGACAATCGCTACGGCTTCGCCTGCGGACACGCTAAAATGCGCGTTACTAACGATGACGAGTACACCATCACTCGTAGTGACTCGTTTGGTAAGGTGTTGAACATCGATGATGGGAGTCGCCGGGCTAAGCGGAGGTATTTGCGGGATTTGAGAGGTTCGGGTCAATAGAGCAGTCTGAGTTGAATCGGGCATAGTCGCTTGTTCGGCAGGTTAAGAAGAGTTTTTGAAAAACAGGAATTACTTGTGCTGTTGCTTTAGTCGACGAATGCCGCATATAGACAGAAGTCGCTCGCCAAATGTCTTTCAACATGTTGCCCTTCAAGCTTGCTTGGCAAATATTGTCCAACGTGTAACAACGCTGTTATTTAAAGCGAATTTGAATTTAAAGGATACCTTGTGGACTTGGTGCAAAAAACGATCTTTTCAAGTGCAAGCCATGGGTTTTCCCGGTTTATATCATTTTGTTCGCGAAATGCGCGATTAGTTACAGTAATCGCTATAGCTATCGTGCTGCCTACGACCATTATGCTTCCCGCAAACGCAACAGTGGCTTCTGATGGCTCCACTGCGGCTTCCAAAGAACGCATTATGGTGTTCGGTGACAGCTTATCAGCGGCATATGGCATCAATCCCGTTGATGGCTGGGTGTCACTTATGGAGAAATCTCTTAAAAATCGCGGTATCAGCGTAGTAAACGCGAGCATCAGCGGCGAGACCACGCGAGGAGGGCTGAATCGGATCAAAGGCGATCTGCAGCGTCAGAAACCCACCATTGTGCTGATCGCGCTGGGTGCAAACGATGCACTGCGGGGACTTCCTGTCGCGGAGACCCGTAAAAATTTGGACGCCATCATCAACGCCGTGCGCACAGCCAACGCTCGCCCGGTGATCATCGGAATTCAAATTCCACCCAACTATGGACTTGATTACACGAAAAGCTTCAGCGATGTTTTTCCTGCGCTTGCAAAGCAATACAAATCTCCTTTGGTGCCGTTTTTGCTCGATGGTATCGCTGAAAAACTTGAACTATTTCAGGCCGATCGCCTTCATCCCATCGCGGCAGCGCAGCCTCGAATTCTCGAAAACGTCATGCCAGGTGTCGAGCAAGCGTTAAAACTAAAAGTCGAAATGAAAAGAGAAATGAAGAAAGAAATGAAAACGACCAGCCTCACCGCAACGTCCAAACAAAAATGAACGACGCCATCGCCGAAAATCCAGCTTCCCTCGAAAAAACAAAGAACCCCCGCATCGGCGTTCAAACCCTCCCGCTTAGCTACGAGTCGCTACAAAAATTTGATGATGTCATCGACACGCGCAGTCCCGCTGAGTTTGCAGAGGACCATTTGCCAGGTGCCATTAATTGCCCGGTACTGGACAATGAGCAGCGAATAGAAGTTGGCACGCTGTACAAACAAACGTCCGCATTCGACGCCAAAAAGCTCGGTGCCGGTCTCGTGGCCCGCAATATCGCGAACTATATTGATACGCAATTTGCCGATAAACGCAAGGGCTGGAAGCCGTTAATTTACTGCTGGCGCGGCGGTACGCGATCTGGTGCCATGACACATATTTTACGGGCCATTGGTTGGAACGCAGCGCAGCTCGAGGGCGGTTACAAGGCATGGCGCGCGCAACTGCGAGCGGATTTGGAAACGCTCCCACTGCAATTCACCTACAGGGTTATTTGCGGCCGTACCGGCTCAGGTAAAAGCCGATTGCTTGATGCGCTTGCCGCCAAGGGCGCGCAGGTGCTGGATCTCGAACGGCTCGCTGCGCACAAAGGCTCGGTGCTAGGCAATTTGCCTGATGAAGCGCAGCCGTCCCAAAAAATGTTTGACAGCCGCATCTGGCTGGATTTGTCGCGCTTCGATCGCGCGCTACCCGTTTACGTCGAAGCCGAAAGTCGGAAGGTAGGGCTGCTACGGGTACCCGAGATATTGATCGGCAAGATGCATGAAGGCACCTGTTTCGAAGCCCTTACACCGGCCCCGCTACGAGCAAAATTGCTTCGCGAAGAATATGCGCATCTGATCGCGAACCGCGATTTATTATTTTTTAAACTGGATTGCATCAAATCGCTCCATCCTGCGGAGCGCATCGCGGAGTGGAAAACACTCGCGACTAACGGCGAATGGGATCATTTCGTGGCATCCATGCTCGAGCATCATTATGATCCCGCATACTCTCGCTCCATGTTCAGCAACTATCAGGGCGCGCAAACGGCCGCGCGGCTTCAATTCGATGATATTTCGTCCTCTGCTTTTGCTGAAGTTGCCGATCGTTTGCTGGCCTAGATCCCAACAAACGCTTCATTTAGAGAGAAGCTTATAAGAGGTTGGTGCGCCTAAAGTTTCGCGCTAGAATGTGTGACGTAGTTCACATTTTGTAGTCCATGCGGGATTCATCTAGCGATATCTTCAGAATACTTTCATGACACAAACCTCGCAGACTTCGCCAAGCTCTATTTCGCGACCCCAAAAAATTGGAAAATACGAGACGCTTGCCGAGTTGGGGCGCGGTGCCACTGCTGTTGTTTATCTCGCGGATGACACCTTTAACAACCGCAAGATCGCGATCAAAGTTCAAGTAAAAGACGAAAGTGCCGGGCCAGAAGAAGCACGTCGCTTTGAAAAACTTTTCTTGAACGAGGCTGCACTGGTCGGCAAGCTTTCGCATCCCAATATCGTCGGCGTATTCGATGCCGTGGTTGAAGGAGAATCGCGCTACATCATCATGGAATATGTGAGTGGCGGTTCGCTCAAAAAGTTCTGCAGTGAAACCAACCTGCTGCCGGTTCGGCAGGCGGTACTGATTATTTTCAAGGCCTGCCGGGCGATGGATTACGCGTTTCAAAACGGCGTGATTCATCGCGATATCAAATCGGCAAATATTCTGCTGTCGGATCGGGATGACATTAAAATTTCCGACTTCGGCACGGCGCAGATTTCGCACTCCACGCATACCCAAATAGACGGATTCGTCGGCTCGCCGGCCTACATGGCGCCCGAGCAAATCAACGAAGAGTCGCCATCGGCCCAGACGGACATCTACTCGTTGGGCGTGGTGATGTATGAATTGTTGGCAGGTCGTTTGCCATATCAGGCATCGAGCTCGGTTGCCATGATTAACAAAATTCTGAACGAAGCACCTACCCCGTTGGGCACAATTCGCCCGGATTTGCCTCAGAAGCTGATCCAGATTGTCGAAACCGCAATGCACAAGGACACGGCAAAACGCTATCCCGGCTGGTATGCAATGGCTCGGGAGCTGGCAGAAACCTTCCCGCAGCTAGAGAAGTACTCTTTCGAAATTTCCTCAGCCGAAAAATTCAATGCCCTGCGCAAGCTGGAGTTTTTTCGTGATTTTCGCGACGCGGAGCTTTGGGAGGTTTTGCGCGGCGCGATGTGGGAGCATCAATCTCGCGAGCAAAGTCTGCTGCTGGAAGGCGATGTTGGCCATGCTTTTTTCATCATCGTATCGGGTCAGGTCAAGGTGATGAAAGATGACAAATTATTAAACGTACTGAAAGAAGGTGACTGCTTCGGCGAAATGGCCTATCTGTCCGGCGGCAGCAGTAAGCGCTCGGCATCGATCATTGCCGTATCAGAAGTGCAGCTTTTAAAAATTCAGGACGAACAGCTTTTGCAGCTATCAGATGGTTGTCAGCTGCGCTTTAACCGGCAATTTTTGCGCACCCTCATTGAACGTCTAGCCTGGACCAGCACGGTATTGGCCCAGGTCAAACGCTAAGCGATGAATGTTCACAATTTCGCCATGTCGCCTAGTATATTTTTCATGGCATTATTCCTCTGACAACGGTGCATCAATTAGCACTGCTTTGAGCACCTCCACCAGCACCTGTTCGTGAACTAGACGAATCATGTCCAATAGTTTTCTTAGTAACGATAGCATTCTTCAACGCACCCCCGCGGGCTCCACGGCCATGCGTGAGCACACAGCCTCAGTAGCACCAAAACTACGCGCGGTACTATTCCTGATTGACGGTAGCGCTACGCTCGGCGACCTGCTGGATCGTGCAGGCAGTCTGGCCAAGCTGCTCGAACAACAGGTCGAAGAACTAGTGAGGCTGGGGCTGGCAGAGGTCATTCCGCCAGCGGGTTACGGGCGGGATTTGCGGGTCGGCGAAGCGACCACACCTTACGCCCGGAACAGGGAAAAACCCCAGGACTTACATCCTCTAGTCGCGGCAAAAATGCAGCTCATGCTCCGGCTGGAGGGTCTACCCTCGCCAGATATAGATGCGCTGGGTGCCGAGCTGCTTGAAGCAAAAACGTTACGCGATCTCGCTGTCGTGGCCAGAATTGTAACCAACAAGCTTGCGCTTTCCGTGGGCGTTGAACGCAGTCAGGCGTTCTGGGAAGATGCCAAAACCATCATAATGAAATGGCGCGAGTTATCCTTGCGGGATGAAACCTAAATTGGATTGCGCGCAACGGCTAAAATAAAAAAGCCCCTATGAAAGGGGCTTTTTTACCATCAATTTAAGGTTAAACCAAAAATGACATACCGGTTGGGCGCGAAGTAAATCGACTCAGGTTCGGGAAAATACCGGCCAGCTCGCTGTTACTTGATCCCATCCATTTGGCGATCGTCGCACCATACTCATCAACGGACGTCCACGGCAGCAAGCGGCCTTGGCCGACGTCATAAGAGGATTTGAGCGCGATGTCAGGAAACACCTGCGATGCACTTGCGCCATAAATAGTACCGCCAGCAACTGCACCACCGAGTACAAAATGATGCCCGCCCCAGCCGTGGTCGCTGCCCTGACCATTGGATGAAAGCGTTCTCCCAAAATCGGACATCGTAAAAGTGGTGACGTTGCTTGAAATATTCTGCGTTTTTGTCCAGTTATAGAACCACGTCAGCGCATCGTCAATTTGCTTGAACAAGTCAGCGTGCAACCCGCTCAGAATTGGCGTAGTGGCGTTGTTGGAATCTTTAAATTGGTCGCCATGATTATCAAAACCGCCCAGCGACACGAAGAATACTTGTCGCTTCACGCCTAAATCGTTGCGCGCTGCAATCATGTTCGCGACCGACCGAAGTTGACCAGCGAGCCGGTTAGGCTGCGTGGTGCCATTGGACGCAACATAAGTTGTCGGGGGCGCAGGGGTGACTGGGAATCTTTCGGACACGAATCCATTAGTGGCACCGGCACTTGTATCTTTAATAGGATTTCCTGCAGCATCTAGGTTGTAAAGCACCCCATTTGTGAAGTTGCCCGTGTTGAGCGCGCGCGTGGCGATGTCGCCCCACTGGTCCTCCAGCACATTGGTGCGCGCAATCGTAAGCTGGTTTTCAAACGCGCCTTGCGGATTCGGGCGTGTAACACTGTAATTATCCCAGTCGCGATATGATCGAAGTCTTTTAACGATCGTGCTCTTGGGCCCGCCCCATGGCGATACCGCATAGGCGACGACGCGGTTGCCTTTTTGAAACAAATTCTGGCCCGCGGTGCTGATAGATACAGACACTTGGCTATTGCCGTTTGCCGACTCAATCAAATCTGCCATGCGCCCTCCCCAACCCGATATGGCAGGCGCATCAGCCTGACCTGATTGCCAATGACTTTGCATGTCAGAGTGCGAGAATAATTGCGGCGGGAGATTTGATTTGGCGTTATACGATGCCAAAGTTGTCGGGTTGGTCAGTACCCCGACATTAGAAATAACGGCCAACTTTTTGTCGGTATTGAAAATTCCTTGCAGTCCGACCATCGACGGATGAAGGCCAAACGAGCGCCCCGACACTCCCGCATTTAGCGTAAGTGCATTGGCTTGAGGAATGGCCAAATTCCCGCGCCCTGCTGCGTACGCCGCGTATTCGGAGCCCAGTGGAATCACCATATTTTGGCTATCGTTACCGCCGAACAAAAACAAACAAACCGTCGCTTTATAATCGGTGAAAGGTCCCGCCGCATAGGCCGCCTGCATTAAGCCGCCCATCATCGGGGTGGCTGCCGCTGCGCTCATGGCTTTTACGAACGCGCGACGATCAAGATGAAGATCAAAATTTTTCATGTCGCGTTCCTTATTTTTGGATGGAGTATTCAGGCGAGTTGAGGATCAGCCACAACACAGTTTTGAAACGTTCTGTGTTCTGGTTGGTGATGTTGCTGTCGGTTAACTTGGTGGCAACATCAATCAGTTGGGTGCGGAATTGACTGCTCATCGAGCCCGACAGCAGCAATGAGTTTAATTGATCAACCATCGCCGGTGGATTCGGTGCCAATGCAATATAGAAATCGTAATTCGGTTTAATCCACCTCGTTTTATCAGTTTCGTATTGGCCAAATCCGTTAATGATGCCGTACTTGCTAAAGTCCATAAAGCCGGAAACAGTCGCACTATTGGTAATCCCGAATTCAGGACCAACCAACCCAGCCTGAGAGATCGGACCGGTCGGGGCAAATTCTGGTGAATAGAAATTAAATACGCTGGGCGCGCGAAGCGGGCTTTGACCCAGCGAGTCTGAACTCCCCAAATCGTAAACACTGGCATAGTCGCCGTTCACCATCTTGGCATTAAAAGCCCGATGCAAATGCGTAAAGCGGATCACCGGTTCGCGAAGTTTACCGAATGACTGGGGCAAGCTGGCTGGAGGCGTGCGCGCTTCTACGTCAAGCAGGATCGCGCGAATCACCGCTTTCATGTCGCCGCGAACGCCTGCACCGTTGTTGTTGAATGCCGTCGCCACGCGCCCTACATAAGCGCCACTTGGATTGCTGGTCACCAAGCGCTGAATGAGCAAGTCAGCTATGAACGGACCGACGTTCGGATGGTTGAAAATGTTGTCGATAACGTCATCAAGATCTTTCTCTGCGGTCTGACCCGCAGCCAAATTCTGCTTGAAACCCGTAGAGCCCGGATAAGTCAGCAGGGTTTTAGCACCCGTGTCGTGCGGTCCAACCGGGATCGTTCGCTTATCGTCCGCAGACTTATAAGCTCCGACCCAAGGCGTCATCGGTGACGACCATGCCGTACATGCTGTTGTTCCACCGTTGGTTGCATTCGGGTACGGCACATCAGGATAGAGCCAGCGATAAGAGAGTGCCTGATCTGCTGGTGATCGCGCAAAATTCCAGCCAGTTAATGCACGAGCCACCTCCCGTGCTGTGTCCTCGGAATAGGTATCAATGGTCTTTCCGTTACTAAATTTCGGCGACCCGTCGTTATTGAGCATCACTGTGCCGATCGAGAACAGCTGCATCAATTCGCGCGCAAAGTTTTCGCTAGGCGTCGAAAAAACCACGCCGTTTACGGTCTCAGTTTTAGCGCTCTGCTTCATATCTAGATACTCACCCATAGCGGGGCTTAATGTGACCTCTTTTAGCAGTGTTCTGAAGTTACCAAACGCGTTTCTGCCTAAAGTATCGAGGTAATACGCGCTGCCGCAAGCGGCATCACCGATAGTGTTGTTGAGCTGTGAAACAACTAAGATCTGGGACAACGCAAACACGACCCGTTGGCGAAGTTGATCATTAGCCTCGAAGTATTGTTTCCAGATGGACGGCATCATCACCGCATAGGGCTGAGTCGGGTACAGTGGATTGTTGCGAACCGTCGTAAGATGCGATGTTTGCGGTATGTTAAATTGCTCCTCCACATACGCCGCCGCGCCAATCGCCGCGACACGATCAATTTCTTCACGCGTTGCACCGAATGTTGCCTGAGATAGCAATCGTGATGCATTAACCGTTGGAGTGACTACAACGGGAGGAATCGCCATTCCGGCGCTTGGGGCGACTTGCCATCCCGTACCTGCGTCTGTCAATCCCGCTCCGATCATCAGCGTGGTGCCATTCATCAACCAAAGGGCTATTCTGCCGTCTGTATTTAAAAAAACTAAGTCAGCCTTGCCGTCGCCATTAAAGTCTCCGGTGTGTGTTACGGCCCAGCCAGACGCAGCACTAAGTAAACCCGCGCCGCTGGTCAACGCAGTACCGTTCATTAGCCACATGGCAATCCGACCATCGGTATGCCGAAATAAAATATCGGCTTTGCCATCACCATTGAAATCAGCTGTATGAGTGACAGTCCAGCCAGAAGCAGCCTCAAGGATGCCGCCCCCGCTCGTTAAAGCCGTACCGTTCATTAGCCACATGGCAATCCGACCATCGGTATGACGAAATAAAATATCGGCTTTGCCATCACCATTAAAGTCACCGATGTGCGTAACACTCCAACCGCTACCAGCCTCTAGAAGCCCTGCTCCGCCCACGAAAGTTGCACCATCCATAAGCCACATGGCGATTCGACCATCGGCATGACGAAAT
>JBBRZG010000030.1:0-31503 GCA_038236905.1 Burkholderiales bacterium | reverse complement strand
GCGGGAACGGATGCGCGGGGTCAAGCCCGATAGGGGTGAGCAGCGGCATCATTTCGCGAAAGAAAAAATCTTTCACCCACGCTTGTTGCACTGGCGTCCAATTCGCACGCCGGACAAAACGTATGCCCTCCGCCGCCATCGCCGGAAACATTTCATCATTGAGCAGCGAGTACTGGCGCACCACCATTGCATTGACTTCGGCCACCACCAGACGCAAGGTTTCTTTGGCGCTGCGGTCATCGGTGCCGCGCGCGGTAGAGTTCAGCTTGATTTGCTCTTTCAGCCCGGCAACACGGATTTCAAAGAACTCGTCAAGATTTGATGAGACGATTGATAAATATTTGAGGCGCTCCAACAGCGGAACGGTTTTATCCTCGGCTTGTGCCAACACGCGGCGGTTAAACGCAAGCAGCTGGATTTCTCGATTCAAAAATCGGCTAACGGTTTTTTTGGTGGCCATGCTCAGGAGTTTTTTAGAATTTGTCTTCACAATACCGCCAGCTTATGACGTTTTTGTGACTCGTGGTTGCTTGATGGTTTAAGTGTACCTTGTGACATACTCGCGAAAACTTTATTGCGCCAATGTTGTGCCGGTGTTTAGTTAACCAACCTCCAAAAAAATCGCACAAAAACATGCCTCATCACACGCTCGCCGCAGTCGATCTCGGCTCAAACAGTTTCCATTTGCAAATCGCCAGAGTCGTCGATAATCAACTCTATGCGCTGGATAACCTGAAGGAAACGGTGCGCCTTGGCGCGGGCGTCACCCCTGAAAAGCAGATTGACCCGGCGACTGCCGAGCGCGCTTTCAATGCGCTTCGATTATTTGCAGAGCGGCTGCGCGAACTACCCAAAGACGCGGTGCGCGTTGTCGGCACCAACGCGCTTCGAATCGCCAAAAACGCAAATAGTTTTATCCGTGAAGCGGAGGCTATTCTGGGCTTTCCAATCGAAGTGATTGCGGGCCGCGAGGAGGCGCGTTTAATCTATATCGGCGTGGCGCATAGCTTGCCGCCAGCGAATCAAAACCGGCTGGTGGTCGACATTGGTGGTGGCTCAACTGAATTTATTATCGGCCATCGGATGAAACCGAAATTAGTCGATAGCCTGTACATGGGCTGTGTGTCGTTTTCAGAGCGCTATTTTCCCGGTGGCAAGCTGGATCGTAAATCGTTTAAGGAGGCCGAATACGCTGCCGCGCGCGAATTGGAGTCCATCACTACTCCGTTTCGTAAAGAGGGCTGGCGCGAGGCCTACGGCTCGAGTGGTACAGCGAAAGCGTTGGGAATTATTCTGGTAGAAAACGGCCGATCAACCGACGCCATAACGCGGGATGGCCTGGCCTGGCTTAAAGAAATAGCGCTCAAGGCAGGAGACTTCAAAAGCCTCGATTTACCCGGCGTTAGAGGCGATCGTGTGCCCGTGTTACCGGGCGGATTGGCGATCATGACAGCCATTTTTGAAGAGCTTGATTTAAAAGAAATGTCGATTGCAGATACCGCGTTGCGAGACGGTGTGCTTTACGATCTGCTCGGACGCACATCGCATACCGACATCCGCGACACAACAGTTATCCAATTTGCCAAACGCTATCATGTTGACCAAGCACAGGCCACTAGGGTCGAGACCACCGCCCTGCGATTTTTTGATGCAATTGATGGTGCAACTGATAGTGCAAAACAATCCTTGGACAGCGCACAAGACGATGCCGAACACCTGAAAGAGCGACGCTACCAACATCGCCAAACCCTAGGCTGGGCGTGCCGTTTGCACGAAATTGGCATCTCGATTGCGCAAGCAGGATTTCATAAACATTCGTCCTACATCATCGGTAACGCCGACATGCCTGGATTTTCAAAACGTGAACAGGCAACACTCGCCACCTTGATACTTGCGCAGCGCGGCAAGCTTTCCAAGTTGAGTGCGGAACAAATGCAGGATGATTTGTTTGTATCACGGGTGCTGTGTATGCGCTTATCAGTATTGCTAGCGCGTAGCCGTCGAAACATGGGTGGCCAACGGCTCAGCTTGTCGCGCCACCTCTCCGAACGCAAATTTACGCTCAAGGTCGAACACGACTGGCTGGCAAAAAATGATCTGACCGCGTACGAGCTAAAGCAGGAAGCAACGGAATGGGCGAATGTGGGCGTTGAAGTGGTTATAAGCGGCGACCGCTAGTCCGCAAAGAAGCGGCGTCGCAACATAAACCGATGCAGAGAACCGGCCGACATTAAGGTCGTCATAATCGCCAGCCGTAAAAAAAGCCCCGCGTGGCAGCGGGGCTTTTTAATATCGTCGGCAAAATGACTGCCGCCCGGTTCAATGCAATATCACTTCTTTGGTGCTTCTTTAGCAGCGTCTTTTGGTGAGTCTTTAGCGGCATCTTTGGCAGCTGGCTTATCCGCTTTTGGTGCTTTAGCAGCGGCAGCTTTCGCTTCTTTGTCAGCTTTGGCTTTGTCGGCTTTGGCTTTCTTTTCTTCAGCGGCTTTGGCCGCTTTGTCAGCTTTGGCTTGCTTAGCAGCTGCAGCTTTCGCTTTCTTCTCATCAGCAGCAGCCGCCTTCTTTTCAGCAGGTGTCATTTCTTTTGTATCGGCTTTTTTCGCATCAGCGGCCATTGCTTTTTCTGCTTTGGCAGGTGCTGCCGGCTTTTCTGCTTTCGCAGGTGCGGCATCTTTTTTCATTTCAGCTTTTGCGGCGGGCGCTGGCGCTGCCGGCGCAGCATCTTTTTTCATTTCAGCTTTTGGTTCAGCTTTAACGGCTGGCTTGGCATCAGCTTTGGCGGCCACTGTGGTTTTGCCACTCAACGATACTTCCTTGTCGATCTTCTTCAACGTGCCTTCGCCAATACCAGGAACCTTATCTACGTCTGCCATGGATTTGAATGGACCGTTTTTGGTGCGATAGTCGATGATGGCTTGCGCCTTAACTTCGCCGATACCGTCGAGCGTGATCAGTTCTTCTTTAGTCGCGGTGTTCAGATTTACCGCAGCATATGCCATGGTGATTGACGCGAAAAACGCGACAAAAATAGCGAGGATTTTTTTCATATCTTTTCCTTATAGTGAATGAAGTAAAACGTCGGGGAAACAGAGCGCGTTCAAATTTGCCGGGGCCAAACTTTTCTAAACCCAATTCAACCCGATCCCGAACGTTGCCCCACTAAAACGGAGTAACACCCAAATGGTTGACATAGCGTTCCGACGTTTACGTGCGCCTTTTTTCAAAAAACGTCTGGCAAGAGTCCTGCAAATCCTTAAAAGGGACTTTCTTTAAGCTCACCAAACCCCTTGATTATACAAAGTTTTTTGAAAAATTATCGGAACTTATTTGTGCTTGGTGGTGTCCGGTCTGCTTTCCTCCACGCAGAGCCCATAGGTCACTTGACCGCGAGCAAATAAACCGACCCTTTATCCGTTTGCGCGACGGCACGATCACCGTACGCAAGCAGCGACACAATGCGGCTGCCATCGGTCGTTACGCGGCCAATCAGTGCGCCATTTTCAACAGAAAGAGCGTGGATCAATCCGTTTACGTCACCGACTAAAACCTTACCATTCACCACCACCGGCGTGCCGGGTTCACGGTTCACTAACTTTTCCTGCTTCCAGACTGAAGCACCGGTTGTCTTATCGAGCGCATGGACATTTCCGTCGACATCGGCCACGTAAAGATATTTGGCATCAATCGCGACGCCGTCAGCGCTGGATATTTCGCGTGTCCAGAGCACGTTGCCGTTCAGGGTTTCAACACACCCGGTGCGACCCTGGTAGACCGAGGCACAAACGCGTGAGTCGTCGAGCACCGGAATACCGGCTACATCGGCCACCCGCTCAAGCTCGGTGGCACCACGTGGCAGCGATACCGTAGCTTCCCAAGTCGGTTTGCCGCTCTCGGCTTCGATCGCGACCACTTTTCCGCCGGGATATCCCGCGTAAATGGTGTTGCCGCTGACCAGCACGCCGGCATTGGTACGCAGTGTCAGCGACGGCGGTGGGCGCTGAAATACCCATTTGCGTTTTCCATCGACGCGGTTAAGCGCAAATAAGCGACCATCTGCGGTGCGGACAATAACATTGGTCGCCATAACATTAGGTGGCGCCAATACTTCGCCCGAAACGCTTGATTTCCACAACGAGCGACCTGCCGGATCAAATGCCAGGACCTCGCCTTTATTGCTCGCAACAACCACAATATTTTCAGCCGCGCCAACGCCGCCGCTTAGTTTTGCTTTCGCATCGATTCTGGTGACGATGCGACCGCCCTCGTCCGCAAGCGCGGTGAGCGTGCCATCGTGGCCGGCGACGTAAACCAGCTTGTCGGCAAATGCCGGCGTGAATAAATAGCCGCCTGATTTGCCGGTGTAAGCCGACCATGCAACCGTCACCGTGTCGTTTTTCATTTCAGCCAGCACCACCCGCGTCTTGCCGCTACCACCGAACCATCCACTAAACCAACCTCCGCCGCTGGAATTAGAGCCGCCGAACGTACCGCATCCACTCAAAGCTGCCAACGCGGCCAGTGAAAATACAGGCCCCAGCCCCCTGCGGCATACCGTCACTAATGAGCCTGCTAACGATGCAGCCAAGGGCAGCAACAAACGGTTTAGCAAAAAAGCACTGGCCTTGAGATGTAGCTTGAAGTAAACCTTAATCGGTGAGGTCACTTTTTAGCTCCTTTTTCATCGGTTGGTTTTGCATCAGATGATGGTGCCGCTACTGCCACCGGCACCACCGGTGCGATTACGGCAGCACCGCCAAATGCGTCGAGCTTCGCTTGCGAAATTGCTTTCAGAGGGCTGCGTTCGCCGGCCTTTTCAACGGCGACTTGATACGCGGCTCGAGCCTCATCACGTTTGCCCTGAACGGCAAATATATCGCCGCGCACATCGGCGGCAATGCCCGCAAATGCATCTTCTTTTACACTATCCAATACTTTCAGCGCGTCATCGTATTTCTTGTCTTCCAGCATGACGCTGGCCAGTTGCACGCGGGCAATGTTGCGATGGGTATCGCGACCATTGTCAACCACCCATTGGAGGTGGGCCTTGGCTGCCGCGTAATCCTTGCCCTCGAAGGCGCTTTTGGCCGCCATCATTTGCGCATCTGTCGCCTGAAAGGTACGGGGAAATTTTTCAGAAAGGGCGTTGGCCGCGTCTGATAGTTTTTTGTATTCTTTATTGGCGTTAACTTCTTCAGCCGTTTTTTTCACGCTCTTAAATAAAGTTTCAGCCTGCGCCGCCTGACGACCTTGGTAGTCGCGCCAGAAATAAACCCCAATCACACCAATAAAAAATGCGGCCACCGCGAGGTAAACAAAGGTGCCCCATTTGTCCCACCAATCTTTGAGTGCGGAAATGCGTTCTTGTTCTTCTAAATCGTAAGCTGACATGGAAAACCTTTTTGATATTGCGAATCTGAAATTGCTGACACTGTTAACGAATCTTAAAAAATCTACTTCGCGGATGCTGATTTCAGCACCGCGGCAGCCTGATCAAACGTCAGCAGCTGCTGAACGCCACCGCGCAAGTCTTTCAAACTAACCATCGCCTGCGCGAGTTCATCCGAGCCCAAGATGATAGCAAAGCGGGCACCGCTGCCGTCAGCTTTCTTCATTTGCGACTTAAAGCTCGCCACGCCGGAGTCAGTGGTGCCATGCACCGCTACCTTGAGGCCTTGATCACGCAAACGTTCAGCTGCAATCCAGGCCGCGTCCTGCGTTTCTGCCGAATACACAACATAGGCATCCAGGTGCTCAACAACTGCCGGTGTGCTTTCCTGCAGCGCCATCATCACGCGCTCAACGCCAAACCCGAAGCCGCAACTTGGGGTCGGTTTGCCGCCTAACTCTGCGAACAGACCATCGTATCGACCACCACCCGCGATCGTCAGCTCCCAATCGCTGCCGGTGGCAATAAATTCAAATACGGTGCGGTTGTAATAATCAAAACCACGCACCAGACGTGGGTTCACGTTGTAGGTCACACCCGCCGCATCCAGACGCAGCTTTACGCCGTCAAAGTGCGCAATCGCGGCTTCGTCGAGATAGGCCATCAATTTAGGCGCGCCATTGACCAGCGCCTGTATCTTCGGGTTTTTGCTATCCAGTGTGCGCAGCGGATTGGTGTAGAGCCGGCGTTTGCCGTCCTCATCCAACTCGTCCACATGCGCTTCGAAATATTTTACCAGCGCCTCGCGATGCGCGACGCGCGCGGCGGCGTCGCCGATCGAATTGATATGCAGCGCCACATTGTTGATACCCAATCGTTTCCATAATCGCGTCAGCAGCACAATCTGTTCAGCATCGACATCAGGCCCGGCGAAACCAAACGCTTCGACGTCAAACTGGTGAAACTGCCGGTAGCGGCCTTTTTGCGGGCGCTCGTGGCGAAACATCGGGCCCCACGTCCAAATACGCTTCGGGCCTTCATATAAAATATTGTGCTCAATCGCCGCGCGCACCAAGCCTGCCGTGGCCTCCGGACGCAGCGTTAATTTTTCGCCGTTCATCCCATCTTCGAAGGAATACATTTCTTTTTCAACGATGTCAGTCACTTCCCCGATGGAGCGTGTAAATAGCGCCGTCGGCTCGACCACCGGTGCGCGCATCAGGCGATAACCGTATTGTTCGAACACATCGCGAGTTGTATCTTCTAAAAACTGCCAGAGCGGCGCATCCTGCGGCAGCAGATCATTCATGCCGCGTACCGCCTGCACTTTGGCTGCTGCTTTAGTCGCCGTTTTAGTAGGCGCTTGGGTCGCCGCCGTAATAGGCGTGGTTTCGGGTGGGTTACTCACGAGATTTACACATATCGTCAAAAATTGATTGCCCTTGATGTTGCTGGCAAAGCCCATGATTTTACAAGCAATCTGCCTTCGTGGCTATCCCATCATAAAGTTGAACCGACCAGGCGATGCGTAGTCAAATCTGCCATTATTTGAGAGTCGCTACGATTTGTCTTAATTCGATGCCGTCTAGATTGTGATCGTTTGGCGCAGTCTGAATTGTCGCCACTCGGCATCGTTGGCAATGTCGCCATCCGGCTTCGCTAGGAATGTCGCCATCCGGCGACATGTCAACGAATAGTTGGCTTTACGCGTATCTGTTGTGCGGTAGTATCCCGAAATCATGATTCGTCACCCTTAACTTTTCAGCGTTGGAGTATTGCTATGCAAACCAAAATGCCCAAAGGCATTGTTTCTCTGATCTCGGGGCTCTTCGTCTCGATCATCCTCGGTGCCTGCTTCTTGGTGCCAGCCTTTGCGGCCGACAGGCCGAGCGTGCAGGGCGAATATGCCAAGCCGAACGCCGCCGCTGCCGCCAAATCTGCGGCGCTGCTGACGCTAAAAGGCACGTTGTGGATGCAGTCTGATTTCGTGGCAATGGATCTACCTGCGATGGCAACCTCCAAGATTGATGCGATCAAAAAATCAAATAGCATCGGCGGTAGCAAAAAATCGATGCAGATAGGTATTTCACGCTCGATGCGTGAGGAATTGCCGAATGTTGACGCCGCCGCCAATTTAAACTGGAAAACCGGCATCAACGGCAGCAAAGTAGCGTATCTGCGCATCAAATCAACGGAGGCCAAGGCGATTCGCGTCGGTCTAAATGTGACGAATGCACCGACTGGACTGGAGCTTCGATTTATCGGTGCTGACAGCCCGACCGAAGTGGTGGCACTGGCTAACGCAAACGAAGTAACGACTCTAAAAGACGACCGGGGAATTTATTGGACTCCGGTCACCGAAGGACAGTATCAGTTGATTGAAATTTCATTGCCCGCGGGCAGCGACACCGCCACCCTTAGATTTACGGTCGATTCCGTTTCGCATATTTTTGCCACGCCATCTCAGAAGTTTACGGACGCAAAGTCTGTAGGAGATTGCAACGTTGACGTAATCTGTGCCCCACAAACACAGGGTTTTGTAAACGCGAAAAATGCGGTTGCTGAAATGGTGTTTCAAGAAAACGGTGCGGGAGGTTCTTTTATTTGTACTGGCACGTTGCTAAACGACAACGATCCCAATACACAAATCCCCTATTTTTATAGCGCAAATCACTGTGTCAGTACCCAAGCCAGCGCGAACACGATAAACACATATTGGTATTACGAAAATCCAACCTGCGCAAACCCCAGAACGTTCGACGTCGGGCCGTCCGGTCGTTTTATCGTGACCGGAGGTGCGGTCTTGTTGTTTGCCGACACCAACAGCGATGGTTTGCTTGTGCAACTCAACAACCCGCCGCCCGCCGGGGCGTTTTTTTTAGGATGGGACGCCAACACGATTAACATAGGCGAGAGCATTAGTGTGATTCATCATCCTGAAGGTGATCCAAAACGCATCTCCCTAGGAATTGTCGACAGCTTTCGAACAGGCTTCGGCGGCTTGACCGGCAGCTTTATCAGCCCGCGCTACACCACCGGTAGCACAGCAGGCGGAAGCTCAGGTTCTGGCATCCTGACGCAGTCTGGCGGCAATTACTTTCTGCGCGGTGGCTTGTATGGCGGACCTGCGGATTGCTCCACATCCAACCTCCCCGCCAGCACCGGCAATTACGACTACTTCTCCCGCTTCGACCTTATTTTCCCCGCGATTCAACAATATCTGTTCAAAGGTGCCGCCGCCACCAACTACACCGACATCTGGTGGGGGGGTGAATCTGAATCAGGCTGGGGCATTCAAATCACGCAACATCAATCCAGCAATATTTTTGCCACTTGGTACACCTATGACCAAGCGGGCAATCAGCTGTTCATCATCATGTCCGGCTGCGATTTAGGCGCATTTAATGGCAGCACCTGTAGCGGTAATCTCTATCGCACCACTGGCACACCGTTCAATGTTCCCACGTTTATGGGTGCTTCCGTCACGCAGGTGGGCACCGCAACATTTACCTTCACCGGCCCAAATAACGCGATTTTCGATTACACAATTGGTGCGACATCGACCAATAACACGGTGTCGATCCGTAAATTCATCACCCGTTTCCCGTTCGGTGCCGGCTTCGCGACCTTCCCGAGCGATAACTCCGACATTTATTACAAATCCGACGCATCAGGCTGGGGCTATTCGTTGGCGCAACATGCAGGCACAGGTTTTGGCGTGATCTATCACTACGATGAAAACCGTAACCCGATGTTCCTGACGATGTACATGCCGACGTTTAACAACACCAGCGGCGGCGGGGCAACGTTGTATCGCACCCGCTCCAACGGCAACAGTAGCTACCTCTCGCCGACGTGGCGCGCTTCTGACATCAGCAATGTTCCGGTATCGGGCTCGGGTAATGCCAGTGTTAGCGTCATACCAACCGGCTTGAATCTCACCTTCACCGTGAACAGTAACGGCAATAATTACACCCAGACGCGGGCCTTGACCCGAGTGCCGTTTTAAACGCATTCCCACGAAACGGGAACGGAAGTGCCCGTCCTGTTTGCCGATTGGAACATAGTCAGCCCAATCGGCAAACAGGACGGGCACTTCCATTTTGTATTGGCCGCACTTGTGTCGCCGCATATTGCGGAACAGTCGGCGTGTTCTGACGGCTAACTGGCAGTTGTAGGACAATGACTACCCGCCCTGTGTGCGCTGGGAGGTCAAGTTTGTAGTCGCGGAAAGAATATGCTCTGGACACAGTTCGTTCACCTATCCAGCCGGAGCCTAAATATGCAAGTCAACATTGCAAACCGCCTTAAATTTCCGCTTCACGCCGCACCCTACTCGCTTCGCGCCCGGAGCGCATCACTCGTCGCAACGTTAATTTCCGTCGCATTTATTGCCACCGCATTCAGCGCATCAGCCATGGCAGTGAATTTTCCGCGCATCGAGGGCGAATATGCCAAACCCGATGAAGCTCGCACTAAGGCGGCTGCGCGCCTGCCGCTGCTTGGCACTGCCGCAATGCAAACCAACTTCACCGCGATTGAATTTCCTGCGATCAGTACCGCAAAAATAGACGCAGTAAAGCGATCGAATAGCGTGGGTGATGCGCTTACGGGAGAGCTGAAACCGGCATTACAAATTGGCATTTCGCGCACGATGCGTGAAGAGTTGCCGAACCTGAGCACCACGCCTGCACTCCATTGGACGACATTAGCCGACGGTAGCAAGCTGGCTTATCTGCGCGTCAAGTCCCCGGCTGCAAAAGCCATCCGCGTGGGACTTGCAGTCGGCAATGTTCCTGCTGGCACAGAAATTCGATTTTCCGGTGACGCTAATTCTTCCGTCGCCGCTGCGATCGCCGACAAGTCGCAACTGACGACGTTAGTCGATGCACACGATATTTATTGGACGCCACTGACCGAAGGCGATGTGCAGTCGATCGAAATTTTCGTGCCGCGCGGTGCAGCCTTGGGTGCCGCCAACACGAGTGATTTGAAATTCGGCGTGGAAGCGGTGTCGCACATTTTTGCCACACCGTCGCAAAAGTTTTCGGATGCAAAAGCGTTCGGAGACTGCAATGTCGACGCCGTATGCGCCTCACAAACGAATGGCTATCTGAATGCCAAAAATGCGGTCGCGATGATTTCTTTTCAGGCAGACAACGGTCAGGGTGGGGTGACTTCAACGACATTTACATGTAGCGCAACGTTGTTAAACGATAACGATCCCACTACCCAAACGCCGTATCTGCTCACCTCAAATCGCTGTGTAAGCAGCCAAGCCAGCGCCAATACGCTGACGTCGTTCTGGTTTTATGAAAACTCGACCTGCGCAAATCCGCGCGTGTTCGATGTGGCTGTCAACAGCGCCACGATCATCGATGGCGGCGCTGCATTACTGATTTCAGATTTCAATAACGACAGCGCCTTTCTGCGCATGAATAATCTGCCCCCGGGTGGCGTTTATTTCTCAGGATGGGACACAAATCCTATTGCCGTCGGGGAATCTATCAGCGTATTGCATCATTCACTCGGCGATCCGAAACGTTTGACGCTTGGCTCAGTCGAGCGCTTCCGTAATGATTTCGCAGGATTGACCGGCACCTTCGCCAGCGCCACCTATACCACCGGTACGACCTCGCCAGGCAGCACGGGTGCGGGACTTCTCACCACCACCAACGGAGAATATTCTCTGCGTGGCACCTTGGTCGGTGGCCCGGCGACTTGCGAAAACCGCAACCAGAACGCGAGCGGAGGCAACTATGCCTACTACTCGCGTTTCGACCAGATTTATCCGGCGATCAAGCGCTTCATCAATAAAGACACGGCGCCACCGAACTTTACCGATATCTGGTGGGGAGGCGCGGCAGAATCAGGCTGGGGGATTCAGATCACCCAGCACGCATCAGGAAATATTTTTGCAACCTGGTACACCTATGACCAAGCGGGCAATCAACTGTTCATCGTCATGTCCGGATGCGACTTGATTCCATTCAATGGCAGCGTATGTAGCGGACGACTCTACCGCACCACTGGCACACCGTTCAATGACACAGCCTTTAGCGGCGCAACGACCACCTACATAGGCAACGGAACCTTTACCTTCACCGACGCCGACAACGCAACCTTTGATTACACGATCAATGCCAGCGCCACCAACAATACGACCACGATCCGCAAGCTGATTACGCGTTTTCCTTATGGAACCGGTTTTGCCGTATACCCGAACGACGCTTCGGATGTTTACTACCAGCCTGAGGCTTCGGGCTGGGGCTACACCTTAGCGCAACATGGTAGTGCGGCGTTTGGTGTGATCTACCACTACGATGAGAATCGTAATCCGATGTTCCTGACCATGTACATGCCCGCATATAACGGCAATCTCGGTGGTAGCAGTTCAGCCACGCTATATCGCAGCCGCTCGAACGGCGGCAGTCATTATCTGACACCCGGCTGGCGTGTAGCCGACATCAGCAATGTGCCCGTGTCTGGTTCCGGAAGCGCAACCGTTAGCACTGTCACCGGCGGATTGAATCTTATGTTTAGCGTGAGTACCGGGCTCTCCGGACCAACAAGTTATACACAAACACGCAGTATCTCTAAGATTCCGTTTTAAATAGACACTTGTAAACTTGAAGCAGCGGACCGGGGCGAATTGGATACGGTCCGCGGCTGAGGTAGATAGAAAAATTTCGGGATTGGCGCCAAGCCAATTCCGTTTTTTTTCTCAACGATAAAGCGACGATATTGGGTGAAGTAAAACTAATCAGCGCGAGGTTGATTATCCCTCACGCTCATTTATCTAGACGGCGTTGGCATCGGCATTTACATCTGCTCGTGCATAAAGCCCTCCATCGAGCCACTTATCGGGCACTTAAACGGCAGGCTGAATCACCCACTCGACCACCAAATCTCCAGCCTCGTCAATATGCGTATCCACGCGCTCAAAATTTAACTTTTCGACAACGCGTGCAGAAGCAATATTGTCCGGAAGTATCTCGGCCCGCACGTGGCTTGCGCCCTGCTCAAATGCACGTTGCAGCAACAGTCCCACCGCAACGGTGGCGATACCCTGCCCTTGGCACGCCGGCGCGATGCCATAACCGATCTCGACCCGTCCGGCAACAGGTTCGTCCTTGAATCCGCAACTGCCCACAATTTTATTGTCTGCGGTTCTGACCACATAAAATGTCGCGCACCATGCTTCGGCTTTCCCCGCATCAAGATGTTGTAGCGCGCGGGCGGCTACGAACGACGGCGGTAGTGCGTCTTTGATCGCGCGCGCTTGCTGCGCGGCTGGCGTTCGAGACAATGCCAGCTCGCAAAGGTCATGCAGTGGAATTTGCTCCAGAGAAATCATTGTGATGTTGGCGGGGCTTGGCGTGATGACCGTCCGCGGAAACTTGGGGAGTGTTGAAACACCGGCACTGTCGCTCTGAGAAAACCAAACCCTAATATCCGCGGGTGTTCTCAACCAGTTATGCTCAAAACACCAATCTAGACGGGCACTTTGTTAATCCACGCTATGCCAATACCTTGATCGGAATTTCCTTTTTCCGGTTCACGGTTCTACGTTCCGCGCCGGGCGCATAGGTCTTGGCGACGTATTCGTCGACCAGCGCCTGGAATTCCTCGGCGATATGGTCGCCCTTCAAGGTCACCGCTTTTTCACCGTCGATATAAACCGGTGCCACCGGGCGTTCGCCGGAGCCTGGCAACGAAATGCCGATATTGGCCAGCTTGGATTCGCCGGGGCCGTTGACCACACAGCCCATCACCGCCACGTGCATATCTTCGACGCCTGGAAATTTGGTTTTCCAAACCGGCATTTGATTGCGCAAATAGGATTGGATGCTTTCAGCCAGCGCCTGAAAATAGGTGCTGGTGGTGCGACCACAGCCGGGGCAGGCGGCTACCATTGGCGTAAACGCGCGCAGGCCCATGGTCTGCAAAATTTCTTGCGCAACGATCACTTCTTTGGTCCGGTCACCATTCGGTTCGGGCGTGAGCGAAATTCGAATCGTGTCGCCAATACCTTCTTGAAGCAAAACACTTAGCGCCGCGGTCGAGGCGACGATGCCTTTCGAGCCCATGCCGGCTTCGGTAAGGCCCAAGTGCAGCGGATAATCGCAGCGGCTGGCAAGATCGCGATATACGGCGATCAAATCCTGCACCGAGCTTACCTTACACGACAAACAAATTTTGTCGCCGGCAAGACCCAGCGCCTCAGCTTTGGCGGCACTTTCCAATGCCGATACGATCAACGCTTCGCGCATCACGGCATCTGCTTCCAGCGGTGAGGCCAGTTGCGCGTTTTCATCCATCATGCGGGCGATCAATTCAGGATCGAGCGAGCCCCAGTTCACGCCGATACGCACCGGCTTGTCGAACTTGATCGCGGTCTCAATCATCGCGCCGAATTGGTCATCGCGTTTGCTGCCCTGCCCAACATTGCCGGGGTTAATCCTGAGCTTGCCCAGCGCTCTCGCACAATCGGGCACTTCGGTTAATAGTTTGTGGCCATTAAAATGAAAATCGCCGACCAGCGGGACGTTTACGCCCATCGCGTCCAGCTGCGCGCGAATCTCCGGCACCGCTCTGGCGGCGGCGAGGGTGTTGACCGTGATGCGTACCACTTCCGAGCCCGCACGCGCTAACTCTGCGACTTGTTTAACGGTTGCGGCGATGTCTTCAGTATCGGTATTGGTCATCGATTGCACCATGATCGGCGCATCACCACCGACCAGCACATGACCGATTTTGACTTGGCGCGAACGGCGACGGCGGGGAAGATTAAACATAGCGGGGCTCGGCAGATTCTTTTTGCATTCGTTGTGGACTGATGGCGGATTTATTTCAAAAAACGTGATGCTATTTCAACGTGACGCGTGCCACGGCAACGCGGGTGTGCGGCGTTAAATCAAAGTCTCTGCCGTTGTAGGCCATTTTAACTTGCGGTGCATTACCGACCACAATTGAAAACGGCGCCCGGCCAACAATCTCGTCATTTTCTCCGGCCTTGAAACGGCGCGATACCATCACCTTGCCGCGGCCATCGACGACCTCGACCCACGATTCGCCGGTAAAAGTGAATGCCAACACGCTGCTGCCCGCCGGACGTGCCACCGCATTCGGGTCTGCTTTAAGATTGGTTGATTCCTTGGCAGGGCTGTTGGCCGCTTCAGGATTGACCAAAGCCGTTGAGCTGGGAGCATAGACCGGCGGCAGAGTCAAACGCTGCGTCGCGGGGGCGGCAGGTGCCGCTCCGACCGGCGGCATGCTCACGGGCGTGGAGTTTTCTGGCTGTAAGGTCGGTATGGCGGCAGCGCTGGAAGATGCGTTGGCGGGCGCACTGGCTTGTTCGGCGTCTTTTTCTGGCGTGAACGCGGCAGAAGGTGTTGCTGCCTCTGGTGCGGATAGTACATTCGGCACCGCCGCGACTCGATCGGCTGATATCGTGGTCACGGCAGGGCGACCACCGCTACTTAAATTCGGCCGCACGTATTGCCACCAGTACCACGCCGCCGCACCAAGCAATGCCAGCACCAGAAACGTAATTGCAATCCGCACTTTCGGGTTTGCCAGCTCGGCGCGGCCGCCACCGAGCTTGATGTTCTGGCTCGGCACAACGATGTTTGCGTCCTTAAGGCTCACGGCTGCATGTGTATGCGTGCTTTCGAGCACACGGATAGCGGCATCTGCATCGACATGAACCATCTTGGCGTAGTTACGCACCATACCGCGCAGGAAAGTGCCGGTCGGCAGTGAAGCATAATCCGCGCGCTCAAGAGCATCAACCTGTCGCACGCCCATTCGCAGCCGCGTCGCGACATCACCAATCGATAATCCGGCCGCCTCACGCGCATTGCGCAGCATGGCGCCCGGTGAAGATTGCCGGTCATCAGACGCAGCGCCAGAAGCGTGGGTAGTGGTTGAATCGGCTGAAGCCGCTGCCGGCACAGCTGCAAGCGGGGGAAATTTTTCGAACGGATCAGTTGCCATGTTGTTTCGTGTCAGAAAGATTGCAACTACAAAAATAGAGTATCGAAAAAATCATAGTGACGAATTAGCGTAATAAAAATTAACCACTTGATGACAATCTAGCAGCTGGGGAATTGATAATTGCGGTCCGAGTTTCAAATTAACTTAGCCACCATTCTCGGCAAAATCTACCGCCCGTCAAGAGCGCTGCGGGTTTGCACGGCATCAGGAAAGCGCCGCCGCAGCTGCTGCACGTAACTCGCCTCAGCCTGATTGTCTTTCTGCGCCCGCGCGATACGCGCACCCAACAGTAATGCATCGGCGGTTGGCGACGGTGTCAACTCATTATGTCGGGCCAGCATGGCTTCCGCTTCTTTGACTTTATTCTGGGCAAAGTCAATATCCGCCAGCTCGTACATCGCTGCGGCGTAGCGCGGCTGACGGCGCAAGGCCTCGCGCAATTGCCGCTCTGCCAACGCGCCATCACCAATGCGACGCGCGCAAACACCCATGTTGTATAGCGCCCGTTCAGGCGAGGCATAGACTGGATTTTTGAGCGCAGTTTCAAAATACTGCATCGCCTGCCTGGGGTTTTGATGCTGGCATAAAAACCAGCCGTAATTATTGAGCGTTTCAGAATCGTTGGGGGCCAGACGCAGGGCAGTTTCATACGCTTCGCGCGCTTTATCGTCTTGCCGCAACTCGTTATAAACAATGCCAAGCATGTTGTAAGCAGGCGCATGGGTCGGTAATGCGGCGACTGCTTCTTTGGCAGCTTCAAGCGCCACCGGCATGCGGCCCAGCCGATAGTATTCGCTCGCGCGCTCGGTATGAATTTGCGCCCGATACAGCGCATCAGTTTTAGCGGCCTGATCGGGAATTTTCGTCTCAACGGTGCTTGAGGTGACGCATCCCGAAAGCAGCGCTGCCGCGGCAACGGCGGTAACGATCACCGCCACACCGAGACCAGAATATTTAAACGATATCGACGAAAAAAATAATTTCAATGCACTCTCCGTGGGTGTTGCTCAGCGCTTGTGAAAATCAATCAACCGACCACCACCGGTTTGCCGCTTGGCGATGCACCACTAATCGTATTGACGGCTTTAATGGCGATCGATTTTCGGTTGGATTTATCTACCACCTGCCCGGCCAATTGGCCGCATGCCGCGTCAATATCATCGCCGCGTGTTTTACGAATCGTCACGATCAGGCCCGCCGCTTGCAATACCTCGCGAAAGCGATGAATCTGGTTATTACTGGAGCGTTTGTAATTGGCCTCTGGAAACGGATTCCACGGAATCAGATTCAGTTTGCACGGTAAATCGGCCACCAGTTTTACCAACTCATGTGCATGCTCGACGCTGTCATTCACCTGATCGAGCATTACATATTCAAATGTCACAAACTCGCGCGGGGCGGCTTCCAAATAATCTCTGATCGCAGCGAATAACTCCGCCAGCGGATACTTTTGATTGATCGGCACCAGCACATCTCGTAGCGCGTCATTGGGCGCATGTAACGAAACGGCAAGGGCCACCGGACAACGTGTTTTCAAGCGGATCAAATTCGGCACGATACCGCTCGTAGAAAGCGTCACACGCCGCCGTGACAGCCCATAGGCGTGATCATCGAGCATGATGTCCATCGCATTGGTCACACAATCAAAATTCGCCAGCGGCTCGCCCATGCCCATCATCACGACGTTGCTGATGATGCGTTCGTCCTTGGGGTTCCGTCCTAGTGCCCGGTTAGCCCACCAAAGCTGCCCGATGATTTCTGCAGTGGTGAGATTGCGATTGAATCCCTGCTTTCCAGTCGCGCAAAATGTGCAGTCCAAGGCGCAGCCGACCTGACTCGACACGCACAGCGTGCCGCGATCATCTTCCGGAATAAACACCACTTCAATGCCATTGCCGGTGCCCACGTCGAGCAGCCATTTGCGGGTGCCATCAATCGACAACTGCGAGGTCATTAAAAGCGGCGGGGAGATCGTTGCAACCAAGGGCAACTTCTCGCGCAACGATTTGGCGAGATCTGTCATTGCGTCGAAATTATCGACGCCAAAATGATGAATCCAGCGGAAAACCTGCTTGGCGCGGAACGACTTTTCACCAAGCTCGGCAAAAAACGAAGTCATCTCAGGAAGTGTCATTCCCAAAAGGTTCGGCAAATTCGTTTTTGCGTGTTGGGGAACGGCCATTTTTTGTCCTGGATTCACTAAAGGGATACTGCACAACCCTTTTTTTAATCAATCATTCCAGCCCAGCCGGAATGATTGATTTGATCAAATCCTAGCGTGAATAAACATTCAACGCCGGGAAGAAATACGCGATCTCAACAGCAGCGGTTTCGGCGGCATCGGAGCCGTGCACGGCATTAGCGTCAATCGAATCTGCAAAATCCGCGCGAATCGTGCCTGCTGCTGCTTTTTTAGGATCGGTCGCGCCCATCAAATCGCGATTTTTCAAAATCGCGCCCTCGCCCTCAAGCACTTGCGCCATTACCGGGCCGGAAATCATGAACGTGACAAGATCGTTGAAAAACGGGCGTGCCTTGTGCACCGCGTAAAAACCTTCAGCTTCGCTACGCGAAAGATGAATCATGCGGGCCGCGATGACCTTGAGGCCAGCGCCCTCAAAACGTGAATAAATTTGACCGATGACGTTTTTAGCAACCGCATCAGGTTTGATAATAGAAAAAGTGCGCTCAACAGCCATTTGAAGAAACTCCGGTAAGGTAATGAAAACACATGATTTTACCACGGAGGCCGTCCCCGCTGTCGGGTTTAGCGGGAATTTGCGAGACGACTTTAAGAGCTCGGTTTCCAAACCCGTTTAATGGCGGGCGATTCCACGGCATTTAGTGCCAGGAAGGCCGCCAATGCGGGGGTTGTTCTTCGGCCCTAGGTGTTATCGTTATTTCGGCTGCGGTTTACGAGAATCTAGCTTTACATCCATTCTTACTTCCGCTCTTTTCTCGCAGGTCAGCACATTGCGCTTCCGTCTAATCACATACTCATGTCCGCCCGCCAAATGCGGTTTGCCTTCGCGCGGCGCGCGAAATAATTGTGCTGACCACGCTTCTAGTTGGTCACGCGAGGGTGGCGCTACTTTTTGCCAGCGCAACCAATGGTAAAGCGCGTTGATTTGTCGTGGCAGCGGGAGGGTGTCAAGCGCATCGGCAAACGCATCTCCGCCATTCCACTTCAAATCGATTTCCGCCAACGTTTCATTGAGCTCAGCGCTCTCATGCGCATGACGGGCGATGCGCTCAAGCGAGGTTGCATATTGCGGAAAGCGGGTAGCAATCACAGGCACGATCTCGTGCCGAATGTAATTGCGCGTGTAGCTTGTATCGTCATTGGATTCATCTTTAATCCAATTCACTCCATTTTCTTTTGCGTATTTTTCAATCTCATCGCGGCTCACGTTCAGCAGCGGTCGTAACAATAGCTGCCCTGCCCGAAGCTCACGCGCCTCGCCCATGCCCGCGAGACCATTCAGCCCCGTACCGCGCAGCATCTGATGCAAAACCGTTTCTGCTTGATCGTCCTGATGTTGTGCGGTGAGGATGAATGCGGCATCACTTTCCATCAGCGCCGCGTAACGTGCTTCACGCGCGGCCGCCTCAAGCCCCGATCCTGATTGTCGATCCACATTCACAGTTTGAACGGTGATCGGCACCATACGTTTTGCGCATTCTTTCACGCAAAATTGCGCCCAATCGTTCGCACTTCTGCTAATCCCGTGATTGATATGAACTGCTCGAAGAGCAAAGCTGGGCGTTGCGTTTCCATGGAGATCCTCTTTCGAGGATGAGGCGCTGTGTTTGGATAACACATCAAGCAAAACCATCGAATCAATGCCGCCAGAAAGCGCCAGTGCGACATTCGGCTGTTTAGGGAAATACCGCGCCAGACAGTCTGACAGCGCATGCAATAATTTTTCTGAGGTGTCTATTTCCAGTCCCCGCGCAAATCCGCCACTTTAATTTGCAGCGCCTCCGGGGTCACCGATTGTGGATGCCACGCTTTATCAATGACCAACGAGATATTGGAAAAAATACCGCGCGGGTAGCGCATCGCAACGCCACCCCAGCGCGAGAAAAAGCTGCCCCACAGCCCACGCAGCGCCATCGGAATTACCGGCACAGGCGTGCGTTCAATGATGCGCAGCACGCCTTTTTTGAACGGATAGATATCGCCGTTATCGGTGATGCGGCCTTCGGGAAAAATGCAAACCACTTCGCCCGCCTTCAGATATTCGTCAATGCGATCATAGGCGCGCTCAAGCATCTCTGGATCCTCTTTGGCAGACGCAATCGGCACGGTGCCGGCGGTGCGAAATACAAAATTCAGCACCGGCACTTTATAAATGCGGTGGTCCATGACGAAACGCACGGGCCGTGAAATACAGCCGCCCACCACCAGCGCATCCACAAAACTCACATGGTTGCACACCAGCAAACATGGGCCTTCATCCGGAATATTTTCCAGCCCCTTTTTATCCACGCGATAAAATGTATGGATCAACATCCAGATCAAAAAACGCATCAAAAATTCAGGAATCAGCAGGAAGATGTAGAGTGCTACCGCCGCGTTCATGATGCCCACGACCAGATATAACTGCGGCAAGGTGAGCCCCGCTTTCAGTAGCGCCGCCGCCATGATTGACGCGACCACCATGAACAGCGCATTCAAAATATTGTTTGCCGCAATGATGCGGGCACGGTAATTTTTATCGGATCGGGCCTGCATCAGCGCATACAAGGGCACGCTGAAAAAACCGGCAAACATCGCGAGTAAAAACAAATCTGCCGCCACCCGCCAGTGCTGCCAGACTTTCATAAATTCACTCACACCGATTAGCGTCGCTCCGGGCTTTAATCCACGTGAGGCGAAATACAAGTCAACCGCGAAAAGCGTCATGCCGATGGCGCCGAACGGCACTAAACCGATTTCTACTTTATGACCGGACATTTTTTCGCACAACACACAGCCGAGGCCAATGCCGACCGAGAACAGCGCCAGCAAAAGTGTCACAACCTGCTCATTCCCGCCCAATACTTCCTTTGAAAAACCGGTAAAGGAGGTGAGGAAAATTGAGCCAAAAAACCAAAGCCAGGAATTGCCGATGAGCGAATGAAAAACGACCCGGTTTTTGTAGGCTATTTTGAGATTCGTCCAAGTCTCGGTAACCGGATTCCAGTTCACTTTTAAATCGGGCTGCGGCGGAGGAGAGTTCGGAATAAAACCCGCCACTATGCGACCAACAACGGCAACGACCAGCGAGACCAAGGCGACGTAGGTTGGACCCACCGCTGGCATGGCCACCAGCGCGCCACCTAACATGGTACCCAACAAGATCGCGGTGAATGTTCCCATCTCGACCAGCCCGTTCCCCCCCGTCAGTTCAGCATCGCTCAAATGCTGCGGCAGATAGGCAAACTTGACCGGCCCGAACAATGTCGAATGGCAACCCATCAAAAACACGCCTAGAAACAGCAGCGATACCATCTGCGTCATGAATCCCGCCGCGATCACGATCATGAAAGCGATTTCGAGATTTTTGACAATGCGGGTGAGAAACGATTTTTCGTATTTATCGGCGAGCTGTCCGGCAGTGGCCGAGAACAATACAAATGGCGTGATGAATAGCCCGCCAATCAGCGGCCCTGCGATAGTCGGATCCATTCCGCCCCATGCCGCAGCCGAATAGGTTGCCAGCACCGTAAACGCAAACTTGAAAATATTGTCATTACCTGCACCTAAAAACTGGGTCCAGAAAAATGGCGCAAAGCGGCGTTGCTTGAGCAGCGCGAACTGGTTTTGCGTTGGACGCCCGCCGCTGAGCGCGGCATGTGGTTCAGGCAGTTCTGTTTCGATCAATGACATTCGGGTTCCCGTTATTTTAGAAATTAAACGTTGTTGCTGGATATGACTAATACCAGCCGTCGTGAGGCGGCGGCTTGCTGCTTTTCGTTCCCGGATAAAAAGGCGGCCAAGAGCAGGTCGTTGACAACTTAAAAAAGTCACATCTGTGGCGAAACACTACCAAGTCGAAAATGCCGCGCGGTTTCAAATATTGTGTTGCCCATTCGTTTGCCATGGATGCACAGAGTCCGCTTCAACACAAAGTCAAACAACACCGGATTGTATTCGCGAATTTCTTTCATCACACCACCCTCGCTTTTGCTGAGCCAGCCGCGCTCGACTAACCCATCGACTGAGAACAGCGGGATCACCCCAGGCAGCGGATAGTCGGTGCCGTTTAGCAATCGTGTATGCCAGTGTTCGCGGTCAACAATTTTTGCAATCACGTCGGCCCGGTTAGTTTGCGGCGTGGCTGAAATATCGGCCAGTAAATTCTTTTCGTAGCGCGAATCCTCCATCAGTCGTTCAAACAATTCGAAGCAGCTCACGTATTTTCCGCTTGGGCCGCGATCAAGATCACGATCCTCCCCCATGCTCGCGCAATGCGCGACGATCACTCGAACGCCGTGGTCCAGCGGCCGTCGTAGCCGCAGCGGGTTGCCGAAATGTTGCTCATGGGCGCCCTTGACGGCGCGTTCCTGCCCCGCATGAGTAATCAGGGGGAGATCATGCAATTTCAACGCTTCATAAAATTTATCGCAGAGCCGCGATGCGGGATCGATGCCCATTGCGGAGGGCAGCCACTTTATCGCCACCGCCCCCTCGCATTTCGCGTCCGCCAGCGCCGTAAGCGCATCGCTACGATAGGGGTGAAGCGAGGCCACTGCACGAAAGCGCGATGGAAATCGCTTCGCAATATTTAGCGCATAACGATTCGGCACATAAAATGCGGCGCGCGATAAATCCTTGCCACCGTCAGCGCGATAAGTGTGGTCGAACGCGAGCAGCATCATTCCCGCGCCTACCGGGAACTCATCAATTAAATTCGCCAGCCGCGCTAGGTAGCTATCGTCGAGCCCGCCGTCATCATCCGTTGCGCAGGCACCATTTTCAAAAAACTTACGCTGCATAAATTGCTGCGGATAGAAAACTGAACGCATCTTCGGACTGATCCAGCAGCCACTTCCCGATTTACCATCGCCCAGCAGATGCGCATGCACATCCCAAACCTGAGTAGCGTCCAGACCATCCCAGGCAGCGCGCACCAGTTCATGCTCGCGAAGGCGATCCGGCAATCGCGCTTTGCATGGATTCCGTAATGTGCTGCCCTCGTCGACTCCGAACGACAACGCGCCGGCCATATCTGCGATGCAACAAAGTGCCATCCCTGTGAGCACGTCGCGGCGCTTCATGCTTGCCTTTGTTTGTGAACATCCTTAAACAAAAGCATGTCGGCAAGGCGCTCCTCGCGCTTATCGCTGAATCCGCAGCATCCATCAAATGTCGCCGGGTTTTCATAGGTGCCGAACATCATGTCCCACCAGACAACGTCACCATAATTATTTTTATGCCGATCCATTTGGTGGTGGATGCGATGCATTTCGGGGCGCTGGAAAAAGTAACCGACCCATCGCGGGGTGCGAATACTGGTGTGATAAAAATATTCGCCCAAGGCACAGCATGCGGTGTAAACGAGGCTGGATTCAATACTAAGCCCGAGAACCGTAAACACCAGCAGACTTCCGATAATTGAATTCGCAATCATCTCAATCGGATGTTTGTAAAACGAGGTAATGACTTCTAGCCGCACAGGACTGTGGTGGATTTGATGAAAGACGCGCCACAAAAAATCGTTTTCATGACGTGCCCTGTGCCACCAATAGAATATGAAGGTCGCCACGAAATAAGCAAAAACTCCACCCCCGATAGGTCCCATGTACTCATTAAAGTTAAATACAGAATAGCCGCCAAGCCACTTCTCCCATGTCACACCTGCCAGCAAGACGACGCCGATTTGTGCCAAATTAATGGCCAAGACCCTCCATGGCCATGTTTTCACGCTTGGCAATTTCCAACCCGGCCAAATACGTTCAACCACGAAACAAATCGCAAAAATACCAATCAGTTTAAGAAGCACTTTCCACCTCCATGAATAATTTTTCTTAACAAATATAACTATATAACCAAGTATTTCGATATGTTGCAGAAAATTTTTACTGCGACTTTACATAATCCAACACCGCTTGCAACGATTCTTTAATCGGTTTCTTATTCAGCCAAAAATAAACTTCTTTGCCGATCTTTTCTGAATCCAGCACCCCCGCCTCGCGCAGGATTTTTAGGTGGTGCGAAACCGCAGAACGTGAGAGCGTGGAGACATCTACAATCTGGCCGACATTCAAGTGCTCACCACGCTCGAAAGTCAGTAATATGCGTTGACGATGTTCATCACCGAGGGCAACAAAAACTTTCGCAATCATGCGCCAAGCATCGGGGATCTGTTTTGTGTAGTCAGGATTCATAACTATATTCTTGATTATGTTGTTATGTTTGTCAATCGTTTTTTGTTATTTTGATGCGCCAGTCTTTGCGGGCATCAACAGACAATAACGCCCGGAGAGCGCCGCCAATGCTGGTGTTTGTAAAACGGTTGACCGATGAGCCTTATTGGAAACAACGAGTGGTCAGGAAACTATGGTGAAAATCTAAATTGGTTTAACCAAAACCGCAGCATGGTCTAGAGGCGTTTTCACGCCTGCGTGGTAAAGTTACAGCAGAAATCTTAGTCGCGTTCATCCACTCATACAGTCTGCTCATCTTCGTTTGATTTCTGCCATTTGTTCGCCGCCCGTTGCCACATCGTTTGTCAAAGTCAAGGTTGAAATCGCTCATGCATGATGATCTGAAAAAAAGCGCACTTGAATATCACCAGTACCCGACGCCTGGAAAAATTGAAGTTGCGGCGACCAAGCCACTAGCGACTCAGCGTGATCTGGCGCTCGCTTATACGCCCGGCGTCGCCGCGGTGTGCGAGGCGATTGTGGAAAATCCGGCTGAGGTGCGCAACTTAACCTCGCGTGGCAATCTGGTGGCGGTGATTACCAACGGCACAGCGGTATTAGGACTGGGCAATATTGGTCCGTTGGCGGCAAAGCCGGTGATGGAGGGCAAAGCGGTTTTGTTTAAAAAGTTTGCGGGCATCGACGTCTTTGACCTCGAAATCAGCGAACGCGACCCCGATAAGCTGGTCGATATTATTGCGTCGCTTGAACCGACTTTCGGCGGCATTAACCTTGAAGATATCAAAGCGCCCGAGTGTTTTTACGTTGAGAAAAAGCTGCGCGAGCGGATGAAAATCCCGGTGTTTCATGATGATCAGCATGGCACCGCAATTATCGTCGGCGCGGCCATCGTCAATGGTTTAAAGGTCGTTGGCAAGGATATCGCCACCGTGAAATTGGTCGCATCCGGTGCTGGTGCTGCCGCGCTGGCCTGCCTTGATATGCTGGTCGCACTCGGCATGAAAATGTCAAACATTTGGGTCACTGATATTGCAGGCGTGGTATTTCACGGCCGCGTTGCCGAGATGGACGACAACAAAGCGCGCTATGCCAAGGACACACCATCGCGCGGCCTCGGCGAAGTGATCAATGACGCGGATGTATTTCTGGGTTTATCGGCCGGTGGCGTGCTGAAGCAGGATATGGTCAAGCGAATGGGGCCGAACCCGCTTATTTTCGCGCTCGCCAACCCCACGCCGGAAATACTGCCCGAAGAAATTCGCGCGGTACGTGAAGACGCCGTCATCGCGACCGGGCGTTCAGATTATCCGAATCAGGTTAATAACGTATTGTGTTTTCCGTTCATCTTTCGTGGCGCGCTGGATGTCGGCGCCACCACCATTAACGAAGCAATGAAATTGGCCGCCGTATACGCAATTGCGGAGCTCGCGCAGGCCGAGCAATCGGATGTGGTGGCGATGGCCTACAGCGATGCGCCGTCGGGCTTTGGTCGCGATTATTTAATTCCCCGTCCGTTTGATCCACGCCTGATCGCGAAAGTAGCACCCGCAGTAGCCAAGGCCGCCATGGTCAGCGGCGTGGCCACCAGCCCAATTACAGATTGGGACGCCTATTTGCAGCGCCTCGACCAGTTCGTTTATCAATCCGGCCTCATCATGAAACCGGTGTTTGCCAAAGCCAAACAGGCGCCGAAACGCATCGTCTATGCGGAAGGCGAAGATGAACGCGTGATGCGCGCGGTGCAAGCCGTGCTGGACGAGAAATTGGCGCATCCAATTTTGATTGGTCGTCCCGCGATTATTGAGAAGCGCATTGAGAAATTTGGTCTGCGCATGCAGGCAGGTGTAGATTTTGAAATCATCAATCCTGAATGGGATGAACGCTATCGCGATTACTGGATGGCCTATTACGAGCTAACCAAACGCGGCGGGGTGTCCGTTCAATACGCCAAGATTGAAATGCGCCGACGCCTCACGCTGATCGGCGCGATGATGATGCATAAAGGTCACGCTGATGGCATGATCTGTGGCACCTTCGGCACCCACGCGCTGCATCTGCACTACGTCAGGCAAGTCATTGGTCGCCGCGCCGGTGTGAAGAATTTATACGCCATGAATCTGCTGATGCTGCCAAAGCGAACAGTGTTTATTTGTGACACCTACATCAATCAGGATCCAACACCAGAAGAGATTGCCGAGATGACGATTCTGGCTGCGGAAGAGATGCGCCGTTTCGGCGTGGTGCCAAAAGTAGCGCTGTTGTCGCACTCCAGTTTTGGCACGTCTGATTACCCGTCTGCGGTGAAAATGCGTGCGGCCCTGGTACTGATTAACGAGCTCGATCCTGATCTGGAAGTCGAAGGCGAAATGCATGGCGATGCTGCACTTTCAGAGGATGTGCGGCATAACGCATTCCCGGAATCGCGGCTCAAAGGCGAGGCGAATTTATTGATCATGCCGACACTCGATGCCGCCAATATTGCGTTTAATTTGCTCAAGACCGCTTCGGGCGGAGGCATCACCATTGGCCCGATTTTGCTGGGTGCCGCCATGCCGGTTCATATCGTCACGCCAACCGCAACCGTGCGCCGCATTATCAATATGTCAGCGCTGGCAGTAGTGGACGCACAGGCGCTGCGTCGTTAGACACGTCGATACGGAATCGACAATAAAGCCAACTTTCATTTTCTAATGCCATCTTCCTTTATCAAGCCCAGGCCGCTCTTGCCGGGCGGCACGATCGGGATTTTTTCACCGTCCGGCGCGCTGAATACGGAGCGTTTAGACGCTGCGGTGGCAACCCTGGAAGCACAGGGTTATCGCGTGAAAGTCGCGGCAGCCGCCACCAAAGAATGGCGTTATTTTGCAGGTAACGACCATGAGCGAGTCGCCAGTTTTCAGCACATGGTGGCTGACCCCTCGATCAACGCGATGATGATGTCGCGCGGCGGCTACGGCATGTCGCGCTTGCTGCATCTCATCGACTGGAACGCGGTTGCGGACTCCAAAAAAGTGTTTTGCGGCTTCAGCGATTTCACGGCATTTAACTGTGCTGCTCTCGCTACGGCCAAGCTCATCACGTATGCGGGTCCCGGCGCAGCAAGCGATTTTGACTGGCGCGGCGACATAAGGCAAAGCACAAACGGCGAAACGAACAGCGACGCTTTAAAGGACGAAGCTCTAAAGAACGCCGCGGATCATCGATTTATGGCGGCGCACTGCTGGTCAGCGCTTGCCGGGGAGCACATCAACGCAGGCCCGTATACGGTCCAACATGACACAACTGGTGCTAAAGAATACACGTCCCAAGAAATAGTAGGCCCGATTTTTGGCAGCAATCTTTCCCTGTTTTCGCATCTGGTCGGCACACCCTACCTGCCTCATATCGAAGGCGGCATTTTGTTTCTCGAGGAAATTGCAGAAGAACCGTACGCCATCGAGCGGATGCTGTTCCAGCTCTTCCACGCTGGAATTTTGCATAAACAAAAAGCGCTAATATTTGGCGACTTTACGGATTGTGAGCCCACGTCGGGCCGCTATCCTTACACCTTGGCACACGTAGTTGAGACGATGCAAACACTATTGCCCTACCCAGTACTAACCGGCTTGCCGTTTGGCCATGTCGCCAGGAAATTAACCATTCCTTACGGCGCAGAAGCGACACTGAGAATCAGCGATGGATCGTTTTCACTCGGCTTTTAATCCCTATTTGCCCGCGTTTTACCCGACCGTCTTTTGCCGCCATCCATAGCGTAAATTCCCTGAAAGCAATGTTGTAATGACTTACTTCAGCCTAATCATCACCGCTCTAGGCCTTGCGATGGACGCAGTTGCGGTCGCGATTGCAAGTGGCCTGTCGGTGAGCAAACTGCGTTTCCGCGATGCGCTCAAAATGGCCGCTGTATTCGGGGCCTTTCAAGCGATCATGCCGCTGTTGGGCTATTTGTTGGCGAGCTGGTTTACGGCCTCAAGCGCAGCTTGGTTAAAAGATTACGATCACTGGATCGCGTTTACTTTGCTCGGTGGTATTGGCATCAAAATGATTCTTGATGCACGGACGGCTGCTGATGAAAAAGTGCATTCGCCATTTCGTGTCAACAAACTAATCGTGCTCGGCATTGCCACCAGCCTTGACGCGTTCGCGGTCGGCGTTACTTTTTCGTTGATGGAAGCGGGACTCGCGGCGACGGTCATCATCATTGGCGCGATTACATTTCTTCTCTGCCTGCCTGCCGTATGGTTCGGTGCACGTCTGGGGAAACTATATGCCAAGCGGGCCGAGATTCTTGGCGGCGTAGTGCTGATCGCGATTGGGTGCAAAATCCTGATTGAACATCTTCTAAACGGAATCTAGGCCACCATGAACACCACCAATATCCGCAAGGTCTATCGGGCATGCAATCTGTGTGAGGCGATCTGCGGCTTGGAAATCGAAATAGACGAGACAAAAATCATCAGCATTCGTGGCGATCACGATGACCCGTTCAGCCGTGGCCATATTTGCCCGAAAGCGGTGGCACTCAAAGATATTCACGAAGACGAAAATCGTTTGCGTACCCCGATGCGGCGTATCCGGGAGGGCGACAGAAGCGCGGATGGAAGCAACGAATGGGAGCAAATCTCGTGGGACGAAGCGTTTGAATTTGCGGCAACAAAGATTGCCGAGATTCAGTCCCAACACGGCAACAACGCGGTCGGCTTTTATGCGGGCAATCCGAGCGTGCATAACATCGGCACGCTATTCAGCGTGCCGCAGCTAGCACGGGCGCTGAAAACAAAAAACGCATTCAGCGCCACCTCGGTCGACCAACTGCCGCAGCAGCTTGCCTCGCTATTGATGTTCGGCCATCAATTTATGATTCCGATTCCCGACATCGATCACACTGATTATTTTTTGATTTTGGGTGGCAATCCGGTTGCATCAAACGGTAGCCTGATGACCGTGCCGGACGTAACCAAACGGCTTACCGAAATCGCGAAGCGCGGCGGCAAGGTAGTTGTAATTGATCCACGCCGCACCGAGACCGCCGAGATCGCGAGCGAACATCATTTCATCACGCCGGGCAGCGATGCCGCATTGCTGATGGCGATTATCAACACGCTTAAAGTCGAGAATCTTTTCCGCATTTCCCATCCAGAAAAGCTCAACGGACTCGACATGGCGCTGGCCGCGATTGCCAACGTGACGCCAGAAGTCGCCGCCGAGGCGACGGGTATTGACGCAGGCTCCATTCGCCGAATAGCGCGCGAATTCGCCGCCGCACCGAGCGCAATTTGTTATGGTCGAATCGGTACAACGCTGCAGTCGTTTGGCACGCTTAATCAGTGGCTTGTGCAGATCCTTAATATCGTCAGCGGCAATCTGGACCGCGTCGGCGGCACGTTACCCACACAGCCGCTCATTCCCATCACCGGTGCCGGTACCAAGCCCGGCCACTACGCGCAGTGGCGTTCACGCGTCAGCAGCCTGCCTGAATCAGGCGGCGAAATACCGGTTGCCGCATTGTCAGAGGAAATACTCACCGGGGGCGAGGGCCAGATTCGCGGCATGGTCACGATCTGCGGTAATCCGGTACTGTCGACGCCCGACGGCCGCAAGCTTGACCACGCTTTGGCGTCGCTCGATTTCATGCTCGCCATTGATATTTATATCAACGAAACCACGCGACATGCTGATCTGATCTTGCCTCCCACCTCGAGCCTGAATCACGATCACTACGACCTAATTTTCAACGCGTTTGCGGTGCGCGAGGTGACGCGATTTAACGGCGCAATGTGGCCAAAACCAGACGATGAGCGTTTTGATTATGAAATCTTTGGCGAACTCTGCAAGCGGATCACCGAAAAAATGAAGCGCGAATTTCGAGCCGTACCCCCCGCCGCAAAAATAATTGAATGCATGCTGGCGCAGAACGAAACGGTGCATGGCATTTCGTTTGCGGCGCTGAAAGCGGCTGAACACGGGCTAGACCTGGGTCCGCTCACGCCATCTTTGTACACTCGGCTCGAAACTGCGGATGGCAAAATCCATTGCGCGCCCGACGTCATTGTCGCCGACATCGGTCGCCTGAGATCGACGATAGCGGGCGCCGCGGCCCTGAACAGGGGTCTCCATCAAAACACCCCGTCCAGCCAAGAGTTGGGCACATCAGGAACATTGTCGTTAATCGGTCGCCGTCACGTACGCTCGAATAATTCGTGGATGCACAATTCGCATCGGCTGATCAAAGGCAAACCGCGCGATCAGTTGATGATGCATCCCGAAGACGCCCGCCAGCGCGGACTCACCGACGGGCAGCAAGTCGAAATCCGCTCTAGAGTCGGCAGCATCAATATCACCCTAAACACCACCGCTGACGTAATGCCCGGCGTGGTCTGCCTGCCACATGGTTTCGGCCACAACCGCCCCGGTACCCGGCTGGGCGTCGCCCACCAGCATGCGGGTGCGAGCTATAACGATATCAGCGATACCGCCGAGATAGATGCGGTATCCGGCAATGCGGCGATGAACGGATTGCGCGTTGAAGTGATCGCGGCGGTCTAAATTTTAAAGATGTTCGGCCCTCCCCCTCCCTAAAGCAGCCGAACCTTGGATCGTTACTCATCGCGTGAATCGCCGGAAATTATGCTTTAATCATTTCGCATCAGTATCCCCTACTTACCACCCTACTCACCACCCTACTTACCACCCTACTCACCACCCTACTCACCACCCTACTCACCACCCTACTCACCACCTTACTCACCACCCTACTCACCACCCAACTCACCACCTTACTCACCACCTTACTCACCGGAGGATCACATGAAAAAAATACTTTTAGCCATCTCCATAGCGCTGCCATTATCTGTAGCTTTTATATCAACTCCTGCAACGGCTGCGAGCACTCGCGCCGAGGCGCGCGCGATGTGCAAAAAAGATTCCGCTGCGATGAAAGGGGCTGAACGTAAAGCGTTCGTAAAAGATTGCATGGCCAAAAACGCGCCGCCCAAAAAGGCCCCCTCCGCGCAGAACCTGAAAATGAAAACCTGCAGCGCTGATTTCAAAGCCACCGGTAAACCAAGCAGCGAGCGTAAAACGTTTATGAGTACCTGCATGAAGAAGTAATCAACCGTATTCTCGAAGGGTAAAGGGCGCAAGACTTGCGCCCTTTTACTTTTCATACTTTCCATTCTGATCATTCGCTATTCTGGAAGTCTGCACAAATAACCAACAGCCGCTATGACGTCGCAGCTCTACACAAAAATCTACCAAGTCGTAAAAAAAATCCCGCACGGTCGAGTAGCAACCTATGGGCAGATCGCTGCACTCGCCGGGATCGCGCGGGCGGCGCGGCAGGTGGGGTACTCGTTGCGGGCGACGCCCGCAAACGTAAAGATTCCGTGGCACCGGGTGGTCAATGCGCAGGGGCGCGTGTCGATGCGGTTGAAAGATTGGCAATCGGGCGGCGATGATCTGCAGAAGATTCTGCTCGAAGCAGAAGGCTTAGTATTTGACAAAACCGGCACGCTGGACTTGAAACTCTATCGGTGGGACCCGGAAAATTTAAAAATGAAAGTCTAATCCTGACGGGCTTCTTTGCGCATAAATGCTCCAAAACGCCCGCCGATGCTAGTGTTTTAATTTTGATACGCTCAACTACCACCAAACCAGTTGTACCCCTGATCCTCCCAATAGCCACCCGGATTGGTGTTGCTGACAAAAATCTCGGTGATGTGTTTAGGATTTTTGTAACCGAGTTT
>JBBRZG010000029.1:0-31512 GCA_038236905.1 Burkholderiales bacterium | reverse complement strand
TTTGCCGCAGATTTTGATTCTATTTTTCTTCATCTTGGCGTTAGAAGATTCGGGCTATCTGCCGCGCGCGGCATTTTTGCTGGATAGGCTGATGGGCCGCGTCGGCTTGTCAGGCCGTGCATTCATTCCGTTGTTGTCCAGCTTCGCCTGCGCCATTCCCGGCGTGATGGCGACCCGCACAATACAGGATCCGCGTGACCGCCTTGCCACGATTATGATTGCGCCGCTGATGACTTGTTCTGCGCGGCTGCCTGTTTACGCGCTCATCATTGCTGCGTTTATTCCCGACAAAACCGTCTGGCAATTTTTTAATTTGCAAGGCGTGGTGTTGTTTGCACTCTATATCGCAGGCATTGTCTCGGCGATGGCGGTGGCCTGGGTATTCAAAAGTATTGTCAATAGAAAATCGGGTAAAACCAACCATGCGCTGATGTTGGAGCTTCCCGACTACCACTGGCCGCATCTCCAAAATTTAATGCTTGGCCTGTGGGAGCGCATGAAGATTTTTATGACGCGAGTCGGTACGATTATTTTGTCGCTGATGATTCTGCTATGGGCGCTATCCACGTTTCCCGCGCCACCGGCCGACGCCACCCAGCCCGCGATTTACTACAGCGCCGCAGGCCTGATGGGTCGCGGCCTCGAGGTGTTATTTGCACCGATTGGTTTTAATTGGCAGATATGTATTGCCCTCGTTCCGGGCCTCGCGGCGCGCGAGGTTGCAGTGGGCGCGCTTGGCACGGTGTATGCGCTGTCGCAAACCGGCGATGAGCTTGCCACACAGCTTGCCCCGCTCATTGCCAGCACGTGGAGTATCGCCACCGCGCTATCGCTGCTTGCATGGTACGTGTTTGCACCCCAATGCATCGCAACCTTGAGCGTGGTAAAACGGGAAACGAATAGCTGGCGCTATCCAATTTTAATGGCAGGGTATTTGTTCGGGCTCGCTTATCTTGCTTCGTTTATCACCTACCGCGTCGCGCTTGCGTTTGGGCTGGGTTCGGGGCTGGGAGGGCACTGACATGTTCGAGGCCTTGATCATCTCCTTGTTGGTCAGCGCGGCTGCCGTGCATGTTGGATACAAGTTAGCACCCAAGCTGGCCCAGCAAAAGGTTCGCGTTATGTTGGCTGCCGGCTTAAACAAGATCGGCCTTACTGCGCTGGCGAAACGCATGGCTACTTTTCCACAAACCTCAGACAAGGCTTGCGGCAGCGGCTGTGGTGGGTGTGGAGCGGATGTCGCGCCGGGGGGGGCGAAAGACGCGGCGCAAGAAGGCGGAGCGAAAGTCGTGCGGTTCCACCCGCGAGTGAGATAGCGATGATTAGCGGCGATTAGCGACGACCAGCGACGTCTACCGACGAGCGCAACGAGTTCTAAGCATCGCGCTCAATCGTCATGGTCATGTGCATCATGCAAACCAGTGTTTAACAAGGTACGCGCTTCAAAAATCACTTCTGACGCGGTAAGGCCATTAGGTCCCATGCCATGGTGCGCGGCGCAATCGGCGGCGGCACCGTGCAAATAAACCCCTAATTTTGCGGCATCGAGCGGCTTCAACCCCTGTGCGAGGAATGCGGCAATCATCCCGGAAAGTGCGTCACCCATGCCGCCGGATGCCATGCCGGGATTACCCGTGGTGTTGATGAAAAAGCGGCCTTCAGGTGTGGCAATGACGGTTCCGGCACCTTTTAAAACGACGATGGCGCTTGCACGTTGGGCGATGCTGATGGCGGCATTGATCCGGTCCGCTTGGACGGCTGCTGTGGTGATATTGAGCAGTCGTGCAGCTTCGCCGGGGTGTGGTGTCAATATGGGATATTTATCTAACGACAAGAAGGGGCGGGCGTTTTTAGACTTTTTTGCCTTGAGAGGCACGCCAATGCTGGTGTTGTCATTTTTAAGTTCGACAAATTCGAGGGCGTCAGCATCGATCAGAACTGGCTTATCCGAGCCCAGAATGTCGGCTATTAATGCTCTGAGGGCTTTTGCATTTTGCTTGCCTGACCCTGCACCCATGCCGATTGCATAGGCAGTGATGTTTGTTTCGCGGGCAATATCGGTAGCGCGGCGCACCATAATTTCCGGATTGATCGCATCGAATGCCATCGCGTCAGTCGCAATCAGGCCTAGGTAAACCTTCCCCGGCCCCATGTGCAGCGCGGCGCGCGCGGCGAGGACAGCCGCGCCTACCATGCCGTTCGCTCCACCAATAATGCCGACATTGCCGTAGGTGCCCTTGTGAGAGTTGTTGCGGCGCGTCGGAACGAGCTCGGCCATGTGAGCCTCGGTCAACAATGTAGCGTTGCTGATCGGCAGATTTAACGCGAGTGGTTCAATCGAAATTTTGCCGCAATGGTCGGCTCCGTCGGCCGTGTAAAGGCCGGGCTTTGCGCCCAAGAATGTAATAGTGGCGTCGGCATTTATCGTATCGGCGAAAGCCACGCCGGTGTCAGCCGATAGTCCAGATGGAATATCGATCGCGATAATTTGTGCCGCTGAATTTTTACGGTGCGCGTTAGCAAAACGAATAGCATCGCGGAATTGGCCAGCGGGAGCTTTGCTCAGACCAATGCCGAAAATACCATCAATAATAATGCCGAATGTTGCCTCAGGCTCCAGCATCGGCGAAGCGTTGCGGCTGGTCTTCAGTAGTGTTGTGGCAATAATTCCTCTGGCGGCGACATACTCAGTCTGCGCTTTTTTTGAAGCGGGATCCGCGTACGTTTGCTCACCAACTTGCCAAACGGTTACCCTGACTTTTTTTATTTGTAAGGTTCTCGCGGCAACCCAAGCGTCACCCCCGTTATTGCCCGGACCAGCAATAACCAAAACAGATTTCTTTAGTTTGTTTTTTGCAATCACATTTACCGCCAACGCCGCGACGGCTTCACCTGCCGATTGCATAAGCGATTTTGCGCGATGGGATTTTAAATGCGCGGCCTCAATTTGCCGCATCGCACTAACGGAATATAAATAAGTCATTTTTTTAACTACGGGTTTGGCGTGAGCACAGAATCTTCGGCCACCGGCAGCAACGCAGGATAGTCTGTGCTGAAATGTAGTCCACGGCTTTCTTTGCGGCTAGACGCACAGCGCACAATTAATTCTGCCGTTTGGACTAGATTACGTAATTCAATCAGGTCGTTTGAAACGCGGAAATTGGCGTAGTACTCATGGATTTCGTCTTTGAGTAAATTAATCCGGTGCATGGCGCGTTCGAGGCGTTTATCGGTTCGAACAATGCCGACGTAATCCCACATAAAACGTCGCAACTCATCCCAGTTGTGCGAGATGATCACTTCTTCATCGGCATGGGTAACGCGGCTTTCGTCCCACGCAGGTAGCGATGGAATGATCGCTGGCGTTGACGCCGCAATATCCTTGACCACCGCTTCCGAAAACACCAGACATTCCAGCAATGAGTTGCTGGCCAGGCGGTTTGCCCCATGCAGACCGGTGCACGAAACTTCACCGATCGCATACAGATTTTCAACATCAGTCCGACCCCGCAAATCAGTCACCAACCCTCCGCATGTGTAGTGGGCCGCAGGCACGATAGGGATCGCGTCTTTGGTGATATCGATCCCGAAGGTTAAGCATTTTTCGTAGATATTTGGGAAGTGCGATTTCAGAAAATCAGCAGGTTTGTGCGAGATATCGAGATAGACAAAATCAAGCCCGCGCTTCTTCATTTCATAGTCGATTGCGCGCGCGACCACGTCACGCGGGGCCAGTTCCGCACGCTCATCATGAGACGGCATGAAACGCTCGCCAGCACGGGTTTTATTGTTTGGGTCGGGCAGCTTTAAATAGCCACCTTCACCACGCACAGCCTCGGTAATCAAATATGATTTGGCGGCGGGATGATATAGGCAGGTGGGATGAAACTGCATAAATTCCATATTCGCAACCCGACAGCCCGCCCGCCAGCCCATTGCAACGCCGTCGCCGGTGGCCACATCTGGGTTGGTGGTGTACAAATAAACTTTGCCCGCGCCACCGGTGGCTAATGCTGTGAACCGCGCGCCGATGGTATAAACCTTGCCGGTTTTGTTGTTCAGCGCGTATGCACCGTAGCAACGATCCTCGTCGTTCAAGCCCAGTTTTTTACTGGTGATCAAGTCGACCGCAATGTGGTGCTCGAGTACTTCTATATTTGGATGTTCTTTTAATTGTGAAACTAGGGTTTTCTGTACGGCACTACCGGTCGCATCCGCGGCGTGGGCGATGCGCCGGTGCGAATGACCGCCCTCGCGGGTCAGGTGGAGCTCTGCGTGATTATTGTCATCGCGTGTAAACGGCACGCCTTGATTCACCAGCCATTCCACCGCATCTTTCCCGTGTTCGACCACAAAGCGCACAGCTTCGTCTTTGCATAGGCCCGCCCCCGCTACGTGCGTATCCCGAATATGGTTTTCGGCGGAATCATCGTCGCTTAAAACGGCCGCAATCCCGCCTTGTGCCCAAGCACTCGCAGCGTCTAGTAATTCGTGCTTAGTGAGCAGGGCAACTTTCTGGGTTTCGGCCAGTCTCAACGCCAGCGACATGCCTGCCAAGCCACTGCCAATAATTAGTACATCGTAGTTTTCCATTTGCCAAGCTTTTCACAAAATACGTAAATTAGGAAGTTCGAGTTCAAATCAAGACCTTAAGTGAACTATTGCACCATCCAAAGGTCTGTATAAATAGCAATTTGTTTAAAGTCCGCTAACTCGCTATAGAGAAAAGACTTTTTGCAATTTTTTGACTCTAAAACAAAGTGCAGGAGAGGCCAACATGACTGAGCTAACGTTTATAATACCCGACGCAGGTTTGATCAATTCCGGGTTTGGTTTGAAAGCAGCCTCTGCCTCTATTTCGGGAGCACAGCGCCGCGTGGAGAACGTTGTGCGTGCAGCAGGTGCCGTAGCAAATGGTGCCGTTGCGGCTAAAGCGACGAAAGTAAACCTTCCGGAAGTGGGTTTAAAAACGGGAGCAGTTTTAATGAGTGATCGAGAAATCGATCAACAGCTGGTTGAACGCGCGCAGTCAGGCGACAAAAAGGCTTTTGAATTGCTGGTGATCAAATATCAGCGCAAAGTCGAGCGTCTGTTATCGCGCATTATTCGTGATCAGGCAGAAGTCGAAGACGTCGCCCAAGAATCGTTTATCAAAGCGTACCGTGCGCTTGCAAATTTCCGGGGAGATAGTGCTTTTTATACGTGGCTTTATCGGATTTCAGTCAACACTGCCAAAAATTATTTGATCAGTCAGGGTCGCCGAGCGCCCACCAGCACGGAGTATGACGCTGAAGAAGCGGAAGGTTTTGAGGACGCGATTGGGCTGCGAGATATTGCAACTCCAGATGCGGAATTGATGTCAAAGCAGATCGGCGCAATCGTCAACAAAACAATCGATGCCTTGCCTGAAGAATTAAAGACTGCCATTACGCTGCGTGAGATTGATGGGTTGAGTTATGAAGAGATTGCACAAATTATGGATTGCCCGATTGGCACCGTAAGGTCAAGGATTTTCCGAGCGCGAGAAGCGGTTGCATTGCAGTTACGTCCGCAGTTAGGCACGATGAAGGACAGGAGATGGTGAAATGAACGAAAAATTATCAGCGTTGATGGACGGTGAGCTTGATCGTGGTGACGCGATAGCGGCGATCAAAACACTCGGCCAAGATGTGCAGCAGCGCGGCGATTGGGATTGCTATCATCTGATCGGTGATGCGCTGCGAGGCGATTCGTCAGCGGTCACTGCACGACGCAAGGCCTGCGCGGAATCTATCTTTGCGAAGCTGGCATCAGAGCCCACTATTTTGGCACCTGCCGCTATACCCGCCTCGGCAAAATTGAGTGTTGTGGCGAGGCCAGTGGCGGTTGAAAAGAAAACCCGTATGGTGTTGGCAATGGCTGCTTCGGTGGTCACGGTAACGGCCATTGGTGTAATTGCAATGCGTCAACAGACTGGAGTTGTCGTGCCGCTACAAGTCGCTGAACAAACGCGGCTAGTACCAATTTCCGCACCTTCGCCAACAGCTGTGACGGCAGGTGAACTCGAAGCAAATAAGCGCGTCAACGATTATTTGGTGATTCACCGTCAGTTTGCGAACGCATCTGCGTTTCAACCTGCCTCGTTAAAGCAGCCTGAACTGCGTCAAGCGGCGGCGCAGTAAGTTTATTAGGCGGCACGTCAAATATTTTCCTACCGCTCATATTGTGTTGGGCATAATTCACGCAAAGAAGTGCAAACAGGGTCGTTAAAATTAAGTTGGTTGCAATTTGTATTCGGACGCATTGAACAAGACATGAACCGGGCTCCTATTTCGTCATCCAGATTTACGCAGCCACCTGTCCGCAAACTGGCGCGATTCTTGAAATACATATTTGCGAGCGCGATTGTTTTTAGCGTCGCAGGGTTATTTTCAAATGCTTTTGCGGGCGACCTTCGCACTGTCCCTGTGAGTCAAAATGTCGTTCCTCAGAATTTCTCCATTCGGGAAAAGGGGCATGGTGAATTACGAGATTTAAAGAGCGGCGATGCGCTTGAGTGGCTGGAACGCATTTCACGAGCAGGCCGCGTCATGGCCTACACGGGTGTATATGTACACTCGACACCGGAAAACAGTACCTCTTGGCGGGTTACTCATCTGGTCGACAAGCAAGGGGTTGAGCACGAAAAAATTGAATCGCTCGATGGCCCGCTGATGGAAACGATACGGCGCAATGAAGAAATGTATTGTTATCAGCCCGAGGCCAAAGTTGTGAGTATTGATCGACGCGCGACGGGAAGATTTTTTCCTGCGTTAGTGACAGGTAACCCACAAAAAATTGCAGAGAATTACCGCGTCAAATCAGGTCCCAAAGACCGCTTCGCGGACTATGACTGTCAATGGATAATTCTGGAACCAAGGGATTCGATGCGTTATACGCAAAAGTTTTGCGCTGAGCTCGGGTCGGGCCTGCTTCTTCGCGCAAAAACCTTCAATGATCGAAACCAGTTGCTCGAACAGTTTGTTTTTACCCAGCTTGATCTAAACCGCGCCGTATCTAAACAATCGCTTAAATCCAAGTTTGAAGAATCGATTGGGTGGCGGCGTGATTACGCCGTGCCGGCGGCTCCGCAAAAAGATGCCGAAACTGGTTGGTTGGTGAGCAATCTGCCCGCAGGTTTCAAGAAAATAATGGAAATGATGCGCACGCTTTCCGGTAGACCGCAACCCGTGGCGCACTTGGTGTTTTCTGATGGGATATCACATGTATCCGTATTTGCGGAGCCCTCGCAAACTCCCGTGAGAATAAGTGCAGGCAGCGCGTCCGATGATAGTCCGACGACCTTCGCGGTACGGTCGGTGGCGGATTATCAGGTTACCGTAATGGGCGAGGTGCCATTCGCGGCAGTTCAGGCAATAGCGGATGGTGTTACTCGTAGAGCGCGCTGAGTTTGCAGGTTCGACAAACTATACGTTGTGCCCAGCAAGATCGGTTGAGAAGGTTTAGGCGCTGAATCTGGGTTGGTGTCAAGTTCGTATCGCCTTGACATTGGCGACAGTTTTACTTTGGCCTTGATGTCGCCGAATAAAGTTTTGGAATTAAAATTGTTTGATATTTGAATTTTGTTTGATGGAGAAAAAATGAATATTCGTATTGTTATTACCGAAGTTACTTCATCTACCGGGGTGATGTTTGAAGCTGGATGTCGCGTGTTGCCAGCAAGCAATAGGGTCGAAAATATACCGGCCCTGCGTGCGCTAAGGGCGGCGACGAATATGACATTTTCCGCGTTCGCAGCACTTGTTACGATGTTTGTGCTCGCAATTTTGTCTGCGACCGCAGTGTCCGCTAAGGAGCTGCCTGACTTTACCGAGCTGGTTGAAAAATTTGGTCCAGCAGTGGTCAATGTAAGTACCAAAGCCCGGGCCAGTGCTCGTGCTCAAGGCGGCATGCCGTTGGATGAGAATGATCCTATGTATGAATTTTTCCGCCGCTTTATGCCGCCGGATGCAACGCCATCGCCGCGTAACCCGAATCCCAAATCACCACGCCGCGCGCCGAAAAGTGGCGAAGAGCCGCCGTTGAGAAATTTGGGACAAGGATCGGGCTTTATTTTTTCATCGGATGGGTATGTTTTGACTAATGCGCACGTTGTCGCAAATGCTGAAGAAGTCATCGTAACACTCACGGATAAACGTGAATTCAAAGCGAAAGTTATCGGCTCGGACCAGCGTACGGACATTGCGGTGCTAAAACTTGAAGCGACCGGTTTGCCGAAAGTAACTTTGGGTGACTCGGACAAAGTTCGTGTGGGCGAATGGGTAATGGCAATTGGCTCTCCGTTTGGTTTTGAGAATACTGTGACGGCGGGAATTGTCAGCGCGAAAACGCGCGAGACCGGGGAATTTGTTCCTTTTATTCAGACTGACGCGGCGGTGAATCCGGGCAATTCAGGCGGACCACTATTTAATATCAAAGGCGAAGTCATTGGCATCAATTCACAAATTTACTCGGACGGCCGCGGATACATCGGCATCTCGTTTGCGATTCCAATTAACACCGCAAACGAAACCGCAAACCAAATTATTAAAGGCGGCAAGGTGACCCGCGGTCGCATTCAAATCGAGATGGAGCAGGGCGGTATCACTGACGACCTTGCTGAATCATTTGGCTTGCCAAAATCGCCGGGCGTGATGATTAATAACGTCGAGAAAGGTGGCCCAGCGGATAAAGCGGGGATTCAAGCCAAAGACATCATTCGCAAGGTTAATGGCGTAGCCGTGAAAAACAATATTGATGTCGTACGTGCGATCTCAACCAAAGCGCCGGGAACTAAAATTACGCTTTCGATCTGGCGCAAGGGTATAGACAAAGATTACACAGTGACCGTAGCGGAGGCGCCTTCGGATGTGAAAGTGGCTAGTGTAGGGGATAAGAAAGCAGATCCTAAGTCGCCGGGAACTCCAAATCGCCTTGGGCTGGTCGTAAAAGACATTGGTGCTGAGGATAAAAAAGAGCTGAAATTAGGTCAGGGCGTCATTGTCGAAGATGCTGACGGCGCAGCCGAAAGAGCGGGAATTCAAGCGGGTGATTTAATTCTGGCGTTCAATACGGTTGACGTCAAAACGGCAGCGCAATTTGCAGACTTGGTGGCCAAAATGGATACCAAGAAGCCGGCGGCGTTGCTAGTCAAGCGCGGCGAAGAAAGTCGCTACATCACGTTGCGAGCGGATGCGAAGTAAAAGTAGTGATGGCATTCTGGGGCGATGGACTTTGAAGCTGAACCCACGATGAAACTGACGGTCTTGTCTAGGAGTTACTGTCATTTGTGTGATGACTTGGTGGCAGCGTTGATCAACTCTCAACGCCACCACCAAATTCAGGTGGAAATGGAAGTCGTCGACATCGATTTGCATCCGGAGCTAGAGGCGCTATATGGAGACAATGTGCCTGTATTGTTGGATGGAGAAAGTGAGATTTGTCATCACTTTTTTGATGAAGGCGCTTTTCTAGCACATTGCACGGCTCGCTTGCCAGTCGGCTTGCTCCGATTACATGATGAGAGGCCTGGTGTGGAATAGCTCGCAGAATTAACTCGTTTGCGTTAAAATCATGGTGTTGAATTGCTTTGCAAAAATAAGGGCACGAGATCGTGCCCTTATTCGTTTTTTGGGCCTTTCTTGAGACATTTAATGGCCATGTCGCTATCCCCTCTATTCGTATGAAATTAATCAGAAATTTTTCAATCATTGCGCATATCGACCACGGTAAATCTACCTTGGCAGATCGCATTATTGAGCGTTGCGGCGGACTTTCATCACGGGAGATGGAATCGCAGGTGCTTGACTCCATGGCGCTTGAGCGTGAACGCGGAATTACGATCAAGGCCCAGACGGCCGCGCTTACGTACAAAGCGCGCGATGGCCAGACTTATGAATTGAATTTGATTGACACACCCGGCCACGTTGATTTTTCGTATGAGGTTTCGCGATCACTTTCTGCGTGCGAAGGCGCGCTATTGGTTGTTGATGCCTCACAGGGCGTTGAAGCGCAAACGGTGGCAAATTGCTACACCGCGGTGGAACTGGGTGTTGAAGTTGCGCCGGTATTAAATAAGATTGATTTACCTTCTGCGGATGTTGAGCGCGTTAAGGCTGAGATTGAAGACATTATCGGGATTGACGCCTCCGACGCGGTGCAATGCAGCGCTAAGACAGGCTTGGGCATTGATGATGTGATTGAGATCGTCATCGCTAAAATTCCTCCACCGGTGGGCGATGCAAGTGCGCCTGTAAAAGCGTTGATCATTGATTCCTGGTTTGACAATTACGTCGGCGTAGTGATGCTGGTGCGCGTCGTTGACGGCGTGATTAAACCAAAAGACAAAATTCTGTTGATGGCAACGGGTGCGCAGCATCTGGTCGAGCATGTAGGCGTGTTCACCCCAAAATCAGTGGGTAAAGAGCAGCTGTCTGCGGGCGGCGTCGGCTTTGTTATTGCGGGTATCAAGGAATTGGCGTCGGCAAAAGTAGGCGATACGGTCACACTGGTGGACCGCCCTGCGAATGCCGCTTTGCCTGGATTTAAAGAGATCAAGCCGCAGGTGTTCGCCGGACTTTATCCGGTGGAATCTAACCAATACGACGCGTTGCGCGATGCGCTGACCAAGCTACAGTTAAACGATTCTTCGCTACGTTTTGAGCCAGAGACTTCGCAAGCACTTGGGTTTGGATTTCGCTGCGGTTTCCTAGGACTCTTGCACATGGAAATTGTGCAGGAGCGGCTTGAGCGCGAGTACGACATGGAACTCATTACCACTGCGCCGACCGTGATCTACCAGATCGTCAATAACGATGGCTCCGTGATCGAAATCGAGAATCCGTCAAAGTTGCCCGAGCTTTCAAAAATTCAGGAAATTCGTGAGCCAATCATTACGGCCACGATGTTGATGCCTCAGGAATATGTCGGCGCGGTGATTACCCTGTGCAACCAAAAGCGCGGTGCGCAGATTGATATGCAGTACGCCGGGCGGCAAGTAATCTTGAAATACGATATGCCCATGAATGAAGTGGTGATGGACTTCTTTGACAAATTGAAATCGGTATCGCGGGGTTACGCGTCGCTTGATTACGATTTTAAGGAATACCGCGCGGCGGATTTGGTGAAGCTCGATATCATGATTAACGGCGATAAAGTGGACGCATTATCGTTGATCGTTCATCGCGCTAACAGTCAATTCCGAGGACGTGAATTAGCCGCAAAAATGCGTGAACTGATTCCCCGCCAAATGTTTGATGTGGCGGTGCAGGCGGCGATTGGCGCTAATATTATTGCTCGCGAGAATGTAAAAGCACTGCGCAAAAATGTCTTGGCAAAATGTTATGGTGGCGATATTTCGAGGAAGCGCAAGCTTTTAGAAAAGCAAAAAGCCGGTAAAAAGCGAATGAAGCAAGTGGGTAGCGTTGAAATTCCGCAAGAGGCATTTCTGGCAATTTTGCAAATTTAGTCGCCAAAAACCACGCCCTAAAGCGCGTTGGTTTAAGCGGGGAATTTGTCGAACATCGATGGTTGCGATCGTTAATGGTGCATTAACGGGCGTTCATCGGATGGCTCTAGCGCGCTGCGAATCAACAAAATAAGCTGGGTCGTTGGAGTTTAGCAGGCCAACATTAACCAGGCTTAAGGAAAATAAATGAATTGGGAAATAATTGGTTGGGCTGCGTTAGCCATTAGTGGGCTTGTTATCGTTTTAGGGTTTTTTCGGAAGCCCGTCATTGCCGCTTCGGTAGCGGGTAACGAAGATTCGCTTCATCCAAATGTATGGCTTGAGATCGCATGGCCGATCTTTGCGATCGTGGCGATGGCGATGTTGACATTTAAAGAGGTGCTCGGCTTCGCAACCGTGCTTTTGCTGGCGACGGTAATTACCGGTGTGATCTGGGCGATTGATGCGCTGATACTGAGCAAAAAGCGGGCAAAAGATTCCGGCGACCCGGTCGTGGTCGAAATGGCCAAGAGTTTTTTCCCAGTGATTTTGGTGGTGTTTCTGCTTCGGTCATTTTTGTACGAGCCGTTCAAGATTCCGTCTGGTTCGATGGTGCCAACGTTGCTTGTTGGTGATTTTATTTTGGTGAATAAATATACCTTTGGTATTCGTCTACCCGTCATCAATAAAAAAATCGTCAATATTAATTTACCCAAGCGCGGTGACGTGATGGTATTTCGCTACCCTGAAAACCCCAGCAAAGATTTCATCAAGCGTGTGGTTGGGACGCCGGGGGACACCGTCGAATATCGAAACAAGCGGCTGACGATCAACGGCCAGTTGATAACGACAGAAAAATCAGGAATTTTCACTGAAGTTGATGAGCGAATGGGAATGCGTCAGTTTGATCAATTTACCGAAAAGCTGGGCGAAAAGCCGCATAGCATGATGGTCGACCCGCGTTACCCGGTCATAAGTTTATCGGGCGTTCGGCAGTTTCCGTACAATAAGAATTGTGTTTACAATGAAGATGGTGTGGTTTGCAAAGTACCTGACGGCCATTACTTCATGATGGGTGACAGTCGCGATAATAGTGATGACAGCCGCTACTGGGGATTCGTGCCAGAAGAGAATATTGTTGGTAAAGCGGTGCTGGTCTGGATGAATTTTGGCGCACTCAAACGCGTTGGTCAATCCATAGAATAAGTCGTAATTTGTCTGTCCAAATTAATTAGCGAGCGAGGTTATTGATGAGACTCTCCCCATATATGAACACTCATGTTGCCATGGCTAAGCGGCAGCGCGGCATCAGCTTCATCAGCCTTATTTTCATTTTTGCGGTATGCGGGTTGATGTTTTTGCTGGCGCTTAAAATTATTCCGGCCTATCTGGAATATTTCACCGTCAAGAAAATCATTGCGACGATGAAGACCTCGGATGAAGTCAAAACTGGCACCGTAGCCGAGATTCGTAAAAGTTTTGACAAGCGCGTGTCTGCTGACTATTCAGAAGTGGTGAAATCTGAAGATCTGGAGATCACCAAAGACGGTAACGAAACGGTGGTCACTGCAGCGTGGACGCACCGCATTGTATTGATCCCAAGGCATACTTTGCTGATTGAGTTTAGTACCAGCACAGCAGATAAATAGACTCGATTGCTTCGTCCGGGATCGACACGAAAAACTTAACGATATTATCGAGATGTTGACCGCGCCCGATGAGCTGGAGCGCAAACTTGGTTATCATTTTGCGCTGCCAGGGTTGCTCTCGCAGGCACTAACGCACCGCAGTTTTGGCACGCCTCACAATGAGCGGCTGGAATTTCTAGGCGACAGTGTGCTCAATTGCGCCATTGCAAAGTTCATTTTTGGTCGTTTTGTGGGCATGCCAGAGGGCGAATTGAGTCGCTTGAGAGCCAATTTGGTCAATCAGAATGTACTCGCTGAAATCGCGACGGAATTGGATGTGGGTTCACGGCTGAGGCTGGGTGAGGGCGAACTGAAAACTGGCGGGGCAGAACGTCCTTCGATACTGGCAGATGCCGTAGAAGCGTTGCTGGGGGCGGTATTTCTGGATGGGGGATTTGATACTGCAAGCGATGTGGTGGAACACTTATTTGCGGCGCGTCTGGATCAAGTGAGTCTTTCCAAGCCAAGCAAAGATGCCAAGACAACACTTCAGGAATGGCTTCAAGCAAAGCATTTACCGTTACCCGCGTATACCGTAACAAAAATCGAAGGCGAGGCACATAAACAACTTTTTCAGGTGCAGTGTCTGGTGGCTGCTGACGGTGCAGTCCAAAAAACAGTGGCGACAGGTAAAGGTGTGAGTCGCCGCGTTGCAGAACAAGAAGCTGCGAGTCAGGTTCTTGCTCTGTTGGTCAGTGCCAGTCAATCGGCTGCAACCACACAGAATAGAAAGCGTTCGCTAAAAACATCATGACATCCACCCCGAAAATCACCGCAGCCATCAATGCAGGTACGGCTACTGCCACTCATGCAGCCACAAAGGCCGCAGGTGCGAAAACTAAAATTAAAGTTGAAAAATCCGTTAAAAGCTTGCCGACGAGCGCGCCTGTTCATGCACCCTTAAGTGCAAGTGTCAGTGGACATATTGGAGCAAAGTCAGTACGGCCTGATGCGCCGGAAACGGTGGTGGGAGCTCCCGTGATTGCTGAGCCAGATAACCATTCAGGTGAGACTTTTCGTTGCGGAGCGATCGCGATTGTGGGTCGCCCTAATGTCGGTAAATCAACGCTACTCAACCACCTCGTCGGCCAAAAGGTCACAATCACCTCCAAAAAAGCCCAAACGACGCGGCATCGTATAACCGGAATTTTTACGGATGCCGATGCCCAATTCTTGTTTCTCGATACCCCAGGGTTTCAAAAAACACATGAAAATGCCCTTAATCGCGTCTTGAACCGCACTGTCACGCAGGCAGTTGCGGACGCAGATGTGATTGTCTTTGCGATTGAAGCGGGTAAATTTCTACCGGCTGATGAACTGGTGTTAAATGCCTTGAACACGTCGGACGCTGCCGCGAATGCGGTACCGATCATCTTGGTGGTGAATAAGATTGACCGGGTCGAAGACAAGGAAAAATTGCTTTCGTTTCTGAACGACATCACGTCGCGCCTTACTTTCGCTGCGGTGGTGCCCACCAGCGTCAAGAACAAGGCAACGCTTGAGGAATTGAAACGCGCGATTAAATCGCGTCTGCCTGTCGCACCTGCGGTTTTTGCAGTTGATGAGATCACCGATAAATCAGAACGATTTATGGCAGCTGAATTTATTCGCGAGAAAGTTTTTCGGCAAGTGGGCGAGGAGCTGCCCTATAGCATCAGTGTATTGATCGAAAAATTTGAGCAGGAAGGCAATCTCCGGCGCATTTTTGCGACTATTGTGGTGGATAAGTCGAGCCAAAAAGCGATCATTATTGGCACCAAGGGAGAACGTCTGAAGCGTATCGGCACGGATGCGCGAAAAGATATGGAAGTCACTTTTGCTGCCAACGTCTACCTTGAATTATTTGTGCGCGTTAAAAAAGGCTGGGCTGATAACGAAGCCATGCTGCGACAATATGGCTACGAGTAACGTAACTATTGCAGGTTAATTGCAGGTGGCAAAGACGATAGGCGATATCAGCGCGGGTTTTGTTTTGCATAGTTATCCGTACCTTGAAACCAGTCTAATTGTTGAGATTTTCACGCGTTCTCACGGACGGGTCGCGGTGGTGGCGAAGGGTGCAAAACGCCCGACCAGCGCGATGAAGAGCCGCCTCAACCCATTTCAGGGTTTACTGCTCACCTGGTTCGGCAAAGCGGATTTGAAAACGCTCAAGAGTGTTGAGCACGCTGATATATATCCGCAGCTTTGCGGCGCGTCATTGATGTCGGCGTTCTATATGAATGAGTTGCTGATCAAGCTCGCGCAGCGTGAAGACCCATACGAGGCGCTTTACGATGCATACGAGGAAGCGGTGGTTGCACTGGCCACCCTGCGTGTATTTGCCGAACCCAAACCTGATAACTTGATGGCGGCAATTGCAGCGGTGCTGCGCAAGTTTGAAATGTCGCTGCTACGCGAACTCGGCTATGCATTACAGCTAAGCGAGGACGTGGATACCAACGAGCCGATCACAGCCAACGAGCGTTATGTTTATGTGATGGAGCGCGGACCGGTGTCTATCCGCAGCTCGAAAGGAACAGCGCTCGCTGAGGGGCGCCAGCCAGCTTCGTCGTTCGATGGATTACAATTGAGCGGGAAAACACTGCTCGATCTCGCCGCAGGCGAGTTCAGCGATCCCCAAACGCAGGCACAGGCCAAGCAATTGATGCGCCGAGCGATTAACCAATTACTGGGCGATAAGCCTCTCCACACGCGACAGCTCATTCGCGATCTCAAAGATATTTAAACGATCATGTCGACCTTGTCCAACGTGCCTTCGCTTACCCGGCTCAGCGTCAACCTTAATAAAATAGCGTTGTTGCGCAATACCCGTGCTCTGGGTATTCCCAGCGTTATCCGGGCCGCAACCATCGCGTTAAAGGCGGGTGCAAACGGCATTACCGTACATCCACGGCCCGATGGTCGCCATGTGCGCGCAGACGATGTGCGGGAACTGGCGAATTTGCTGCGCGAATGGCCCGCCGTGGAATACAACATCGAGGGCAACCCATTTCATAATTTGCTTGAATTTGTGCGCGATGTGCGCCCGCATCAGTGCACGCTGGTGCCCGATGAATCGGGACAATTTACCTCTGATCACGGCTGGAATTTGCCGCTCGATAACGAACGTCTCAAGCCCGTCATTGACGAGTTAAAAGCCCTCGGTGTACGCGTCAGTCTTTTTATGGATGCCGACGTTGAGGGTATTCGCCAGGCTAAGAATATCGGCGCTGATCGCATCGAACTTTATACCGAGCCTTATGCGCAGGCGTTCGGCACCACCAGTCACGCAGACGTATTAAAACGGTTTACAGATGCCGCGGTCGCGGCGAATGAGCTGGGGCTTGGTGTGAACGCCGGACATGATTTAAATCTTACTAATTTGTCGACGTTTTTGCGCAATGTGCCGTGCGTACTCGAAGTCTCGATTGGTCACGCGTTGGTCGCGGATGCGCTGGAGTTGGGGCTTGCCGAGACTGTGAAACGATATCAAGATGCGATTGTAGAAGGCTGCAAATGATCTATGGCATCGGCACTGACATTGTCAGCATCAAGCGAATTGAAGATGCGTTGTTTCGATTTGGGGATCGTTTTTTGCATCGCATTTTGAATGAAACTGAAGTAGCTGAATATGCTCAATCGGCACAGCCCGCGCGGTTTCTGGCCAAACGCTTTGCCGCAAAAGAGGCATTTTCGAAAGCATTTGGTACCGGTATTGGCAGCGAAATTGGGTGGCACGATGTGGCGGTTGCACATGATGAACGCGGTAAGCCGATCATCAAGCCATCGAACGCACTCAACGAGCGACTTACTAAATGTGACGTCAAAAACTCGCATGTTTCTATTTCGGATGAATCTGAACACGCGATCGCGTTTGTAGTGATTGAAACTTGATTGAATTAAATTTGAATACAACTTTACAAATACCATTGGGCCCGGTGATGGGCGATGTTGCGGGGCTTGAATTAACGGCTGAAGACATTCTGCGTCTTCAGCATCCGCTAATGGGAGCGGTTATTTTGTTTGCGCGAAACTACCAGTCGCCGGATCAACTTAAACAACTTACCGCGAGCATTCACTCGATTCGTGAACCCGCATTATTGATCGCAGTCGATCATGAGGGAGGCCGCGTTCAGCGTTTCCGCGAGGGCTTCACGACGATTCCCCCGATGCGCGTGCTTGGCCAAAAGTATCAACAGGACATGGCTCAAGGCCTAGCACTGGCGCGGGCTTTGGGGCATATCATGGGGGCGGAATTGTCCTCCCATGGCATCGATTTCAGCTTCGCACCCGTACTTGATCTGGATTGGGGTGAGAGTGGTGTCATCGGTGACCGTGCATTTGCTCGTGACCCGGAAATCGTCGCCAAGGTAGCAAGCGTATTGATTGCGGGGTTGCACGAAGCTGGCGTAGCGTCATGTGGCAAACACTATCCGGGCCACGGATTCGTAAAAGCCGATTCACACCATGAAGTTCCGCGTGATGAACGCGCGATGCAGGCTATCGCGCGCGACGACTTAGTGCCTTTCAAAACGCTCGCCTTGCAGCTCGATTCGGTCATGCCGGCTCATGTGATTTATGAACAAGTAGACGCGAGGCCCGCGGGTTTTTCGCCAAAATGGTTAAAGGAAATTTTACGCACCCAGCTAGGTTTTAAAGGCGTCATTTTTTCCGATGATCTGTCAATGGAAGGTGCGTCGGTGGCTGGTGGTGTTGTTGAACGAGCGGAGGCCGCCTTTAGTGCCGGTTGCGATATGGTGTTGCTCTGCAATGATGGAGCGCGATGTGATGAATTGCTAGCGGGCTTAGTGGTCGCGGGCTTCACGCCGACGTCAGAATTCTCACAACATCTCGCCCGTATGCGGGCCCGCGCGCGGCTCGGATCGCTCGCGGATGATGAGGAATACCAAACGGCCTTAGAAACCGTAGCCGTAGCTGGTATTTAAAGCGTTGAAATCAGCAGGTCGGTTTTAGGGCGGTGCAGCGTGACTCTTGCGACATTAGCTGACCACAAACCGAATATGACTTGCGATATTTTTTGCCGTGTAGTCGATAATTTTGGCGACGTGGGTGTGACATGGCGCCTTGCGCGCCAGCTTGGCAATGAGTTCAAGATTACAACCCGCTTATTCGTGGATGACTTGGTGAGCCTCGCTGCGTTGGTACCCGCGCTTGATCCACTCCAAGCATCGCAGATCGTGGAAGGGGTTGAGGTTCGATGCTGGCCGAGCGACGATTCAAACGAAATAACCGATACAACGTTTGAGCCTGCGGATTGTGTTGTCGAAGCGTTTCAGTGTGCGCTGCCGCTAAAGTATATAAATGCGATGACGCTGCGTCTTGCCGCGCCCGTCTGGTTAAATCTTGACTACCTTAGCGCGGAGTCGTGGGTTGCCGAGCACCACCTTCTGCCTTCACCACATCCACAATTAGCTCTCCGCAAATATTTTTTCTTCCCCGGCTTTGAGCAGGGAACAGGCGGACTACTTCGCGAACGCGATCTTTTACGAAAGCGTGATGCGGCGCTACCGACTAAGCCCCGGCAACGTACAAACCAGCTGCGGGTGTTGATTTTTGGTTATGCAAATGCGGCGCTGCCAGACTTGCTAAATGCCATTCAGAGCGCGAGCCACAAAACTGTCAATGCTTCCGTTACCATTCCAAGGGGCGAACTGGGTGACGATGCGATATTTTGGCAGGACGCTAAAAATTTGCCGCCCGGCGACAATCTGTGCATCAACATCGAACCATTTGTCGCGCAATCTGAATTTGATGCGCTGTTATGGTCGCAGGACGTTTGCTTTGTACGCGGTGAAGACTCGTTTGTACGCGCACAGTGGGCAGCCAAGCCATTCGTTTGGCAGGTATACCCCACGAGCGATGGCGCACATCTTGTAAAGCTCAACGCCTTTCTGGATCGTTATTGCACGGGTTTAGAGGTCGGAGCCGCCGCTGCTGTTCAAGAACTCTGGCGAGCTTGGAATGTTGAAGATGCTGAAGCAATCGCACCGGCATGGCGCGAATTTTTGGTCAACCTAGCTGCGCTTAAGCTTCACGCGAGGGCGTGGGCTGATCGGCTGGCTGAACAGCCTGATTTGGCCACCAATCTGGTGACTTTTGTAGAAAAAAACGCTAAAATTGAAGGCTTTACGCGTAAACCGTAGATAGCTGACGCCGATAACGCCCAGAGTGCTTGGGGATAATTGAGTGCCAGACACTACGCTAATTGACTGAATCCGTGCCCAGTCCGCCAGCATTCAGAATTCCCTAACTGCTTGAAAGCTTAACTTATGATGAAATTTGCCCAAGAACTCCGCGCCGGAAACGTCGTGATGATCGGCAAGGACCCAATGGTGGTACTGAAAGCCGAATACAACAAAGGCGGTCGCAGCGCTGCGGTCGTTAAGATGAAATTCAAGAATTTATTGACTGCTTCCGGCATGGAAACGGTTTACAAGGCAGACGACAAATTTGAAACCGTTCAGCTTGAAAAAAAAGAAGTGACCTACTCATATTTTTCCGACCCAATGTACGTCTTCATGGATGGAGAATACAATCAATATGAGGTCGAAGCCGAAAGCATGGGCGATGCGATGAATTATCTACAAGACGCGATGGCCTGTGAAGTTACCTTCTACAATGGCAAAGCGATTTCGATTGAGCTACCCAATTCATTGGAGAGAGAGATCGCAACTGATCCCGCCGTACGTGGCGACACGTCCGGCAAGGTGATGAAGCCGGCTACCTTGGTCGGTACGGGTTTCGTGGTTTCGGTGCCGTTGTTTTGTGAAAATGGTGACAAAATTGAAGTTGATACGCGTACCGGTGAGTATCGACGTCGCGTTTAGTTTTTCAATTTTATTGAAAAAAAAGGTACGGATTTCCGTACCTTTTTTACTTTGCACTAGCAGAATTTTGCAACCTCCAGAAACATAGAGAAACGTACGCAAAGATGAAGAAACGAATCACACAGTCACCTATTGCGCTGGCCTACGACGCTGGCTGTCGCCAATGCCAGCGTCTGGCTACTTTTTTGGATGACGTTAAAGCCGAATATCCCGCTTATTTTTGCAAACCTGTTCCCCCATTCGGTGTCGATTCGCCCAAGTTGCTGGTGGTCGGTCTGGCTCCCGGCATGCATGGTGCAAACGCCACCGGCAGGCCTTTTACAGGCGATCATGCCGGTATCTTACTTTACGAAACGCTATATAAATTTGGCTTCGGTTCTAATTCAATTTCCGCCAACATCAATGATGGCCTAACGCTCATCGATGCGCGAATATCGAACGCAGTGAAATGTCTTCCGCCGGGTAACAAGCCAACCACCGACGAGATTAAAACATGTAACGGGTTTTTGAAGAACGAATTGGCGGGATTGAAGGCTGACACCCGCATTTTGGCTCTGGGAACCATCGCGCATAACGCGGTACTCACCGCGCTGGACTACAAAGTCAGCTCCGCAAAATTTGCGCATGCCGCGGTTCACAACTTACCGAGTGGCCGTGTGCTATTTGACAGCTACCATTGCTCTCGCTACAACACGAATACGCGGCGACTTACAGAGGAAGCTTTTCACGCAGTGTTTGCGAATGTGCGGCAGCATATTGACGCGGGAGGGTGAACGGCTTTACGGTTCTGCGGTTTTTGATTGTGTTCGTTGCATAAATCCCAATCGGATGACTAACAACTGGCTGATCTTTTGGGCGCGCTAGATTTTCGTTTTGGTAAAGAAGAAAAGCTTTTCAAGAGTTTATCTGTGACGTAATTTTTGCGTGGCTAACGCCAACTCTGTTATAGCTCGCCAGTTTTTCGCTTCAATTAAATCACGTGGCACGACCCACGATCCACCCACACAAACCACGTTCTTTAGTGCGAGATATGAAGGCGCATTTGCTACGCCGATGCCGCCGGTGGGACAAAATACGATATCGCCAAACGGTCCTCCAAAGGCGGCCAACATCGGGACGCCACCGGCTTGTTCGGCTGGAAAAAACTTTTGAAAGGTATAGCCTGCATCGCGCGCGCGCATTACTTCGGCCGCGCTACTAACACCGGGCAGCCAGGGAATGTCACCGTTTTTTGCAGCGCGATCAATGTTCTCGGTAAAGCCAGGGCTGACCATGAAGGTGGCACCTGCCAACGCAGCGGCGTGCCACTGCTTTCCATCCAGTACCGTACCCGCGCCGACGTGTGCGCCTTTGACGTTTGCCGCGATGCCTCGAATCGCGTCGAGCGCCGCAGCGCTTCGAAGCGTTACTTCAAGAACGTTGAGGCCGCCCGCCACCAAGGCATTGGCGAGCGGGACCGCATCGCCAATTTTTTCAATCACAATCACGGGAATGACGGTCGCCGCTTTCGCCAAGTTTAGAAGTTGATGCGCGTCCATCAAACGACCTCCGCGTAATGAGTTGAAAGTCCAGAGAACGTTCCTGCACCTTGTTCTGCCGTGAGTGCCCTGTCGCGTTGCCCCGCGAATAATTCACGACCCATGCCGTATTGGTCAGTCTCGGGTTTGGTAACATTGCGCAAGTTGAGTGCAGCTTCGGTGAGATCAACACTCAGGACGCCAGCGTCGGCATCAAGCGTGATCATATCTCCGGTTCGGACGCGCCCAATCGGGCCGTCCAGCATGACCTCAGGCGATACGTGGATTGCTGCAGGAACTTTACCAGAGGCGCCGGACATACGGCCATCGGTGACAAGGGCGACTTTAAAGCCTTGGTCTTGAAGCGCGCCTAGTGGCGGCACTAATTTATGCAGTTCGGGCATGCCGTTCGCGCGCGGACCTTGGCCGATGACTACAGCGACAAAATCGCGATTAAGTTCGTCGGCTTTGAAGGCACGGAGCAATTCCTCTTGAGTTTCAAACACGATAGCGGGTGCCACTACAAGTCGATGTTGGGGCTTGACCGCCGATGTTTTGACAATGGCACGCCCCAAATTACCCGTCACCAAGCGCAATCCTCCCTCTGCCGAAAATGCGGTTGCAGCGGGGCGCAACACATCGGGATGACCGCTCGCGCGCTCCGGTGCCACATTGGCATCTTGCCAAACAACATCAGATCCCAAGAGTCTCGCATCGCGCCCATAGGCGTGCAGGCCGTCGGCGCTGCCCAGAACGGTGTTCACGTTGGCATGCAGTAATCCCGCATGCAATAGCTCTCGAATCAGGTAGGCGGTGCCGCCAGCCGCATGGAACACATTAATATCTGCATCGCCATTGGGATAAATGCGTGCCATCAGCGGCACGACCGATGACAGCTCGGCAAAATCATTCCAATCGATCACAACCCCGGCCGCGGCGGCCATCGCCACAAGATGAATTGTATGATTCGTTGATCCACCAGACGCCAGCAGCGCCACAATCGCATTGACGATCGCGCGCTCATCAACCACATCTGCCAGACGCGCATTATTCGCTGCGAGTGCAAGCACCTTTCTCGTCGACTCAGCGGTTAGCGCGTCGCGCAGCGGTGAATCCGGATGCTCAAATGCTGCGCCAGGTATGTGTAAGCCCATGACTTCCATCATGAGTTGGTTACTATTTGCGGTGCCATAAAAGGTGCAGGTTCCGACGCCGTGATATGCGCTCATTTCCGCTTGCAGCAGCTCATCGCGCGTCGCGAGGCCCTGCGCGTGGCGTTGCCGAACCGCCGCTTTTTCTGGGTTTGAAAGTCCGGATGCCATTGGCCCCGCGGGAACAAATACCGCGGGCAGATTTCCAAAGGCAAGGGCGCCAATCAAAAGTCCGGGTACGATCTTATCGCACACGCCCAACAGCAGTACCGCATCAAATGCATCATGCGAGAGTGCGATTGCTGTCGCTTGCGCAATGATGTCGCGCGAGAATAGCGAGAGCTCCATCCCCAGTTGGCCTTGCGTCACGCCATCGCACATCGCCGGCACACCGCCCGCTACTTGAGCCGTTGCGCCGTTCTCACGCGCGGTCTTTTTGATCAAGTCTGGAAAGCGTGCGTAGGGCTGATGCGCGGAAAGTATGTCGTTATACGAGGTGACGATGCCGATATTGGGTACTTTTGTCTGCGCCAGCCAAATCTTGTCGTTTCCGGGCGCGGATGCGGTGACGTGCGCCAAATTGCTACAAGACAAGCCTTGGCGCCGGGTCGCGTTTCGATGGGTGGCGGCACGATCCATATGTGATAAATACGCAGCGCGGCTGCTCGTGCTCTTAGCCTGAATGCGTTCGGTTACGCGCTTCACAACAGCATTTAACGGCATAGAGGGGTGTGCAGAGTTCATTATTGCCGCCTAGCTTCCGGTTATCGAGGAAAAATTATATAGTAAAATTACAAATAATTATATTTTTATGTAATTTTATAACATCTAGGAATCACGATTAAGTTAGCAAACCGTCGATCAAACGCTAGACATTGCCCCTACGAGTAAATGCCGTAAAATGTAATTTCACTACATTTTAAGCGTCATCATTACTCTAACTTCTTTCGGAATCACGCTTATTATGCTTACCAAATTGCGCAACCTTCGTTCTGGACTGTCTGCCTCTGAGCAGCGGGTTGCTGAACTAGTGTTGAAGCAGCCCCAATGGGTGATTGACGCATCAATCGCCATGCTTGCAACGAAAGCGGCGGTCTCCCAACCGACGGTAATACGGTTCTGTCGGTCTTTGGGGCTCAACGGCTACCTTGATTTTCGACTTAAGCTGGCACAAACCCTGGCAGCAGACTCTGCACCTGGAGTACCCTATGTGCACAGCGATGTAAAAGCAAATGACCGCCCCGCTGATATTGTCACCAAAGTATTTGATCGTGCCGCAGGCACACTCATGCGAGTGGGCAAGGCGCTCGACATTCGCGCGATGGATGCGGCAATCAAGGCACTGACCAAAGCCACACGCATTGAATTTTATGGGTTGGGTAATTCATCGGTTGTTGCACAAGATGCGCAATACAAGTTTTTCCGGCTTGGCATGCCAGCTATTCATTATTCGGATTCGCACATGAATAATTTATCTGCCCCGTTACTCAATAAAGGCGATGTAGTGGTTGCAATATCTGCATCAGGCCGTACCAGAGACCTATGTCGGAGTGCTGAACTGGCACGGGAGGCGGGTGCTACGGTTATTGCGATTACGATCCCAAAGTCTCCGCTTTCCGGTATAGCGCACATCACGCTTAATGCCGAAGTAGATGAAGATCCGGAAATCTATAGCCCCATGACATCACGCATTGTTCATTTGACGATTGTGGATGTGCTGGCCGTGGGCGCGGCTCTGGCGCTCGGTCCAAAATGGGTTTCGAAGTTGGAAAAGAGTAAAGATGAATTGCGGGTTTCACGCCTGCCAAGATAGGCACGGGTAGCACGGGAGGAACCGGGATGAATTTAGGCTGACTGCGACGTTCAATGCGGTCGCTGATCAAAGTGCTCTACCGTCTCACCTTTTTCGATGCCGATAATATGTTCTGAATCGCCAAACGTGCGTTGGTTGTAGCGGTGCTTCCACATCACCAGCCCGATAGCAATAGACATGAACGTGCCAAAGATAATGATGGCTACATTGATGTGCACGTCAATTGAAAGCATAAACGCGTAGATCGATAGCATTACTAAAATGCACAAGTTTTCATTAAAATTCTGTACGGCGATTGAGTTTCCAGCGGACAACAATACGTGGCCTCGATGTTGCAGCAGTGCATTCATTGGCACCACAAAAAAACCCGCCATGGCACCTACCGCAATCATTAAAGCGTAGACAAGTGGCATATAAGTGACCAGCGTCATCGTCATAAGCAATCCGCCCATTGCGATACCTGCGGGCAGCACACGGAGTGATTTTTTGAGGGGAATGGTGCGCGCGGCTAAAACGGCTCCAAATGCGATCCCGAACGCAAAAATGCCCTGCAAGACAGATGCTTTATCCAGCGCCATGCCCAGATTTATTTCCGCCCAGCGCAGCACAATAAATTGTAGCGTCGCTCCCGCGCCCCACAGCAATGTGGTGACCCCCAGCGAAATTTGACCGAGCTTATCGCGCCAGAGTGTTACGAAGCAGTGGCCAAAATCAGCAAATAGACGGATCGGATTTTGTGATTGTTTTGGATAACGCGCACCGGTATCGGGAATATACAGATTAAAAATCGCGGCGATGGCATAGAACGAGACGATAACCGCGATCGCCGCCTCGGCGGGTGTGTTGATGCCGGTATCGAAGTACGGTAAGTCAAATGATAGCAGCCGGTCGGCGTTGACCTTTCTAACCAACTGGCCTCCAATAACAAAGCCGATAATTGCGGAGCATACGGTAAGCCCCTCCAACCATGCATTTGCAACCACCAGCTTCTCCGGTGGCAAGAGTTCGGTAACGATGCCATATTTAGCGGGCGCATAGGCGGCTGCGCCAAACCCAACCACGCCGTATGCTACCAACACCACAACATATTTCTCGATGCCCCAATCAGCAATGGGCGAATAAAACAACAGCATTAAGCAGCCAACGACTTTGATCGTGTTGGTGACAAACATGACTTTGCCCTTTGGCCAGGCATCCGCAAAAGGACCCACAAACGGTGCTAGCAGGACGTATGAAACCGTAAAGAAAAATTTAAGAAGCGGCGTCATCCACGCGGGCCCCTCCAGCTCGACTAACAGCGCGATAGCCGCGATAAGTAATGCATTATCGGCAAGCGAAGAAAAAAATTGTGCGCCAAGAATGGTGTAAAAGCCGCGTTTCATTTTTGAATTTGTTGCATGAGATGGTCTCAATTGTTAATAGGGTCGCTGACCAAGCGATTAGGATTTCTAGCGCTTAAGCGCGACCAGGTTAACGCGAATGGATGCAGATATGTTTTGTCGTGAATTGCTCGAAGCTCACTGCAACGTCCCGCGTACTCGCGCGAGCTCCATCGTCGTTGCATTTTTTCGCTCTTCCGCGCGATCTACGGCGGAAAGTTCATATGGACTTCCGTCCGGTTTGTAGATGCCGCAAAGCCCGACAAAGCACAAACCAAGTTGTGTAATTTCTTTGGCTGTCATCGGTCTTTGCTTATCCAGCGTGGCGCGAAAAACCAGCATTGGCGGGGGTTTCGGGGCAACGTAGTCCTCCGGGTCGCCACTGCCGTACACGCGCATTTCCTCAAGACGCTGGATGTTTTCTGCCGCCGGGCGTGTCGGTGCGTTTGGATCTAGCGGCAATTTCAGCGGGCCCGATCGCGCTTCAAGTTTCGATGCGGCTTCGTTTTTTTTCAGCGCGGCGCTAGATAGATTTTTAAATTGCAGCCGCGCGGTTGAGTCGGGCAGTTTTAACGTTGAAAGTACAGCGGTGGGGGTCGCAACCGGCGCTTCCACGGCTTGAGCACGCGCCGCAAGTGTTCCCACCATCGCGCTCGCAACAAGCAGCGTAGCCACAAACGCGATAGCGGTGTTTTTCATCATCCCTTAATGCGAGGGCTTGAGCTACAACACTTCTGCCGCATGATCGGCCAAGCGAGAACGTTCGCCACGCTGCAATGTAATGTGCCCTGAATGGTTCCAGCCTTTGAAGCGATCCACCACATAGGTCAACCCAGACGAGCCCTCCGTCAAATAGGGCGTATCAATCTGCGCAATGTTGCCGAGGCATACAACCTTGGTGCCAGGTCCCGCTCGGGTAATAAGCGTTTTCATCTGCTTGGGGGTCAGGTTTTGCGCTTCGTCGATGATCAGAAACTTATTCAGAAAAGTTCGCCCGCGCATGAAGTTAAGCGACTTCACTTTGATTCGCGAACGAATCAAATCACGCGTCGCTGCTCGACCCCAATCACCGGCCTCGTCGTCCGAGCTGTTGAGTACGTCGAGGTTATCTTCCAAGGCACCCATCCACGGATTCATTTTTTCCTCTTCCGTACCCGGCAGGAAGCCGATGTCTTCGCCTACCGGCACCGTGACGCGCGTGATGATGATCTCGGAATAGACTTTAAATTCCAGCGTTTGCATCAGGGCAGCGGCGAGTGTGAGCAGCGTTTTGCCGGTCCCTGCCTGCCCCAGCAGCGTGACAAAATCAAGGTCGGGATCCATCAACACGTTGAGCGCAAAATTCTGCTCGCGATTGCGGGCGACGATGCCCCAGATATTGTTTTTCTGGTGCGTGTAATCTTTAAGCGTTTTTAGTACCGCGCTTTTACCCTCAAGCGCTGACACCATCGCGTAGAACGGTTTATCGTCATCCTGAAACACAAATTCGTTGATGTGCATGCTCGCCACCAACGGCCCCTTGATGCGATACATAGTGCGGCCGTGCTCCTGCCACGATTCCATATCCTTGCCGTGTTTGTCCCAAAAATCCTTCGGCAATTCGCGTACGCCGGTGTACAAAAGGTCCGTGTCCTCCAGCACCTTATCGTTGAAGTAATCTTCAGCAGATACGCCGATAGCACGCGCCTTGATGCGCATATTGATGTCTTTCGACACCAGCACGACGCTGCGTTTCGGGTTGTGATGTTGCAGATCCAGCGCTACCGCCAAAATCTGATTGTCGGCTTTACCGCTATCCGGCAACGCTGACGGAAAATCGAGCGTGATTGGCCGTGTTTGCAGCATCAGCCTACCGCTGGCTTGACGTGTACCAAACTCTTTTAACGGAATGCCGGTTTCAATCTCACCTTCTTGGCTGGACACAATTTCATCCAGAAAACGGCTGGCCTGGCGCGCATTTCGGGCCACTTCGGTCATGCCTTTTTTGTTGTTGTCCAGTTCTTCCAATGTGATCATTGGCAGATAGACGTCGTGCTCCTCAAAACGGAACAATGATGTGGGATCGTGCATCAAAACGTTAGTGTCCAAGACAAACATTTTATGTTGTGTCGATTTTGCCGAAACGGCGCTGTCAGTAGTCGCAACTGCATCTTTTCTGGATTTGGTAGCCAAAGCGTGATCCTCTCGTAAATGCGTGGGACGTCAACAAATGATAATAAATACTGCTTGATTCAGAAGCGAAAAACCCTCTTGCGGCGGTCGCCTCAAGAGGGTTTTTAATATTGAAGGTGTACTCAATTCGTGTCTGCGATCGCGATTATTCTTGGTGAATCCAATCAAGCTGTTTTGATTATTGCATGGATTTTACGGCGCTTAATACTTCGGCAACATGTCCGTCGACTTTCACGCCGCGCCACTCTTTAACGACCTCATTATTCTTTCCAATAATGAAGGTAGAGCGCTCAATACCGAACACTTTTTTGCCATACATATTTTTTTCTTTGATGACATTGAATAGTTTACAGAGCGTTTCTGTTTCGTCTGAAAGCAACTCGAATGGAAAGTTCATCTTCGCCTTGAACTTCTCGTGGCTCTTCAGCGAGTCCCGCGAGACGCCAAACACTATGTATCCGGCGTTTTCGAATTCGTCATAATGATCACGAAAATCTGCTCCCTCAAGCGTGCAGCCAGGTGTGTCATCTTTTGGGTAAAAATAAAGAACATAAGGATGCCCGCGAAATGCGGCGCTTGCGAAGCGCTGATTGCCCGTGGCCGGCACTTCAAAATCTGCAATAACTTCGTTGGACATGGAATTCGACCTCTTGAATTAATGGTTACGACCGAGGCTTTTTTCTCGGTGCTGCTTTGATAGCTCCATTGCAAGATAAGAGCATCCTGCAACACTGTGACAAGGTTGTTTCAATATTCGTTCTCGTTAATTTTGAGGTTAAACGATTTCTGGTAAAAACGCCGGGCCCTGCAAAAGTAAATTGCCGCTCCTTCCGGCAATGTCACCATGGATTGCGTTGAAATAAGGCAAGTGATTTCGATTTAAATTTTCAAAAATTGTTCGCGTTGAGATAAATTCATAGCCCTGGGCTTTCCAGCCGATGAGCAGCTGCTCAAACACCGACAGCAAACGCATGCCTTCAAGCTCGGCGTGCATGGTGAACACATGGCCACTCGGCGGTGAGATTTCAGTCATTTTAAGCAAATGCGCCGCGACGTTGGTTTCACTTATGCCGTCGATACCGATCAATTCGTCCAGCGTTGGCAGGCTTGTCGGGATTTGCGGACAATCGATAATTTCGCCATTGACCACCGGGAAGTGCGGCGTGGCTGAAGCAGGGTCTGCTCGACCGTCAGAGCAATAATCAAAACCCATCGATTGCGTGAGACGAAGCGCATGTTTCGACATTTGCCAGCCTGCCGCACCATGCGTTTTGGCAGGTTCCTTATAGATGTCCTTAAACCGGTCCTGTGCGGCCATCATTTCACTTTTTGTCCACGCAGCGGACGCAGTCATTACACCGTCTTGCCATTTCACATGATCCCAGGTGTGGATGCCGCATTCGAAGCCTTCATCTCGGGTGCGTCGCAAAATGTCGGCGCAGCGTCTGCCAATGTCGGGGCCGGGTAGCAGCGTGCCGTAAAGCAACGTGGGAAAGCCGTAATGTGCGACCACAGATGTACGCTTCACTTTGCCTAAAAAGCCTTTTCGAAATACGCGTTTTATTGCCCGGCCTGTGTTGTCCGGGCCCAAGCTGAATAGAAATGTGGCGTCGGCCTGATGCTTTTTAAGTGCCCTGATCAGCGCGGGCACTCCTATTTGGGTGCCACGTAGCGTATCGACATCAATTTTGAGCGCGAGGGTTTTATTATGGTTTAGTGATTTCATATTTCGGTAATTATGCCAGTGGGTGATATTCATCGCGCTCATCGCGCACGGAGCGAATGTAAAATACGGCCATGGAAATAAAGAGCGCCGCGCCCAATCCACAATTATCGCCTTACAACATCATCGGTGGCGAAGCACAGGTGCGCGCGATTGTGACGCGCTTTTATGATTTGATGGATGAAGACCCCGATTTTTACGGTATTCGCAAATTGCATCCCGATTCGCTGGATGGCTCGCGCGAAAAGCTGTTAATGTTTTTGACCGGCTGGCTCGGCGGGCCGCCGATATACACGGATGCCTTTGGTCATCCAAGGTTGCGCGCCCGGCATCTACCGTTTGCGATTGGCTCAAGCGAGCGTGACCAATGGATGAAATGCATAACTGCAGCGATGAAGGATGTAGGTATCGAGGCTGAAATGCGAGATCGATTGATCGCCTCGTTCGCGAATACCGCGGATTGTATGCGCAACAAAGAACCTTGATTCTGTGCGCAGACAGAATTCCTGAAAGCCAATAGGCATGGCTATCTTCAGCGTTTGGCTTCCACTTGCAAGGCAAGACTATGCGTACGAGGCACTGTGCCTGAAGGTGCTCGCTAACGCTAGTGTCTGGGTCGCCAGGTGTTTGGATTTTCTGCGCGCATCTGTGCCGGCTACTTTTGCGTTGCAGCACACGTGAGAATCGCCGGCCTCCTTGATGCACTGCACAAATAGATCGAATTTGTCACAATGGCGTGCTAAAATATCGAGTTATGCCAAGCACTTACCAGCTTTTTTCCAGCTTTTAATATCTCCTCCTACAGAAAATCGATTCCATGCCACGCGCTCTTAGAAATATCGCCATCATTGCCCACGTTGACCACGGCAAAACCACGCTCGTCGACAAGCTCCTCCATCAGGCCGGTTCGTTTGCGGCTCACCAGCATATTGCAGAGCGCGTGATGGATTCCAATGATCTTGAAAAAGAGCGCGGCATTACCATCCTTGCAAAAAATACCGCGATTGATTACGAAGGCGTTCACATCAATATCGTTGATACCCCCGGCCACGCGGATTTCGGTGGTGAAGTCGAACGAGTATTGTCGATGGTTGACGGCGTGCTGCTGCTGGTGGATGCGGTCGAAGGGCCGATGCCGCAAACCCGTTTTGTGACCAAAAAAGCGTTAGCACTTGGTTTAAAACCAATCGTGGTAATTAACAAAATTGACCGCGAAGGTGCTCGTCCAGACTGGGTCATTAATGCCACCTTCGACTTGATGGATAAGCTCGGCGCAACTGAAGCGCAGCTCGATTTCCCCGTGGTTTTTGCGTCTGCCATTAACGGCTATGCAATGCTGGATTTGAAAGAGCCAAAAGACGATATGCGGGCGCTGTTCGACACGGTTTTGAAATACGTACCGGCACCGGATTGCGATGCGGATGCGCCGCTACAGTTACAAATTTCAGCGCTTGATTATTCAACCTATGTGGGCCGTATTGGCATCGGCCGCGTCCGTCGCGGCTCGATCAAGCCTGCGCAAGATGTGATGGTGATGATTGGCGACAAGCCACCAAAAAAGGCACGTGTCAACTCTGTGCAGGGCTTTCAGGGCTTGAACAAAGTCAATCTCGATGTGGCTGAAGCGGGTGAAATTGTGCTGATTTCCGGGATTGAAGATTTGGCAATTGGGTGTACGCTGGCTGACATGGAAAACCCCGAAGCGCTGCCGATTTTGGGTGTTGATGAGCCGACACTGACGATGAATTTTCAGGTTAATAAATCGCCATTTGCAG
>JBBRZG010000028.1:0-31542 GCA_038236905.1 Burkholderiales bacterium | reverse complement strand
TCCGCCCGCACCGAGCTCCGTCACCGCCGACGTACCGCGCTCGCGCTCAGCACCCCCAAAACGGGTTTCTAGCGAACCGCTCACACCGCTGATAGCGTTGCGTGGAATGCGGTTATCGACAATATTGACCACGCCGCCAATCGCTGCGCCGCCGTATAACAACGCTGCGGGGCCGCGCAACACTTCTACTTTTTCGATCACCAGCGCATCGATTGATGGATTGTGATCGTTACTCACCGACGAGGCATCGAGCGACGAGCCGAGATTATTCAGGATGCGAATGCGATCGCCATCCAGGCCGCGAATCACCGGCCGTGACGCGTTCGGCCCAAACCAGCTCTGCGAAACACCGGGCAGATTGTTTAATGTTTCTCCGAGCGAATTGCCTTTTTTTAGCAGCAATTCGGTGCCCGCCAATGTTGACACCGGAGACACCACATCACGCGCGTCCAGCGGATTGCCAATGACGACCACTTCGTCCACTTTTTGCGGCGCAGCAGCGGCCGCTTCAGCCCGAGCGGGATGCGAAACAGAGACAGCAGAGATAGCGGCGGCAACCGCGCCGCACATCGCGGATAATTTGAAAGCTGAAATTCGTTTTGAAGCCATGATTTTCCTCGACACAAATTGCGTGGTTACGCAAAAAATAAACACAGAAGGCGGCTCGCAGGCGAATGTTTTCGCTCTGAGCCGCAAGGGTTTAGTTTGTGTTTAGGCTTGCGGCGGAGCGCGCGCGAGGGCAATGCCGAGGAGTGCGATTGATACCGATGGAGATGCGACAGGCAGTAGTGGCGCTACAACGTAAAAAACAGCTACAGGTAGCTGTGCAGGACTATCGAGCGTGCCTGCGTCTGCAAACGCAGCATCCCATGCCGCGCAGGCAGAGCTGTTATCTGTTCTATCCAGCGCATGACCGAAAAGCGCCGTCCACAACTTACTTTGTGCGTCGAGCGCTTTTGGTGATGTTGAAACCGTGCTGGCGGCGCCCTGAAACGCAGTCCGCTCGGCAGTGCCGCCAAACGAATTATTTTTGGCATGGGCCACACTGTGTAACGCCACCAATGTCTGTGCGGCGATCAGAAATAGGGCGATGACCAGCGGTATAACGCGGTTCGAGAAGCGGAACAAAATGTGAGAAACGTGTTTCAAGCGGTCAACGCGATGGTAAGTAAGAGAATAGCGGGAGGAACGGCAGATGCAACAGTGTAGCATAGCCAAAATCCTCGTTTTCTCGCATTCGTTAACTGACGCTATCAAGTATTGATGCGCCGAGGAGATAGGCGTTTGGACAAATATGGGTTTTGCAGCGATTGTTTTAAATCCTATCGTGATGTGTCCACAACCGGAATGCCGAGCCGCTCAATTGCTCCTTTTTCGTTTATTGGCGCGACTGGTGCCAGCAACGACCACTCTTCGCGGGGCGCACCACGCAGGCATAAGGTTAAAAGAAATAATGATTCATCGCGGGACGCAGCCTATCATTGAGTTGCATAATTTCAGCTTACATAAATGAGGAACACGCGATGACTGATGACACCAAAGCCTGCCCTTTATGCGGCGAAACAATCAAAGCCGTGGCGATCAAATGCCGTTTCTGCAATACCGACTTATCTGCGTTCGCGGCGGCGAAAGATGCGGAAACAGAGTCGCAGCTATTCGCGGGCCGCCCTGCGGTGATTTATAGCGCGTGGCAGTGGGTTGTGGTGGTTCTGACACTGGGCATTGGTTATGTTTTCTATTGGCTGAAGCATCTCGGCACCCATTACGACATCACGACGCAACGAATTCGCATCGAATATGGCGTGCTGTCCAAAACCAAAGATTCGATTGAGCTTTTTCGAATCGATCATTTCGATTTACACAAACCACTCGGCATGCGTTTGGTGGGCTTTTGTTTGCTGCATCTTCGATCATCCGACACCAGTTTTCAAACCGTTATTTTGTACGGCATCCCTGATCTGGAAGCACTGGCCGACAAGCTTCGCGAATGCGGTTTACGCGAGCGGACGCGGCGGCGTGTGACGACGTTCGTCCAGGCATGATGCGTACAAACTATATTCAAAAAAAGTTGGAATATTGCGGTGGTAGATCGAGCGGCTAAGTCAACATATGACCCAAAGGATCGTGAAAAATTGAGCGGCAACCTTGCGGCGCAAGTTACCCAAACACTTGCCGCGATGCATATGTTTGTGTCTGATGTAGGCGCGTTGTTTTTGCGTTCCCTCGTATCCAATCAATCGTTTCTACTTGAACTCAAAATGCCCAGTGCTGAACCCCGCGAGTCGATGAAAGAATCCCGAGCCACGATGGAGAAAAGTAAAGTACGCGTTTGCAACGCTTGACGCTATATTTAATACACGTCGAAGAAATGCTTCGCGGGCTTGGCACCCTTCGGTTCGGCACGCATGCTGCGTTGTTTATAGGTGGTGTTTTGCAACGGCTAGCTAACGGTTTTGCTGGCGACTCCACACTATTTGTCCAGAGTTGCAGAATAAAAACATATCTGTAAAATAGTTATATGGGTGTAACCATAAAAATCGTATTGGATACCTGCGTTTTGGTCTCGGCTTCTCGCTCTCGGAACGGCGCAAGTTTTAAATTGGTCTCACTTTTACCCGACACTCGCTTCCAAATATGTTTATCCATTGGCGTGTATTCGGAGTGGCAAGCCGTTCTGACCCGTCCTGAACATTTACCGTCCGGAGCTGACACCGATCTCGCGCTTGGGTTTGTGAGATATCTCGCGTCTATTGCGCACCTACAAGAAGTGCATTTTTTGTGGAGGCCCTTCCTGCGCGATCCGGATGACGACATGATTTTAGAATGCGCTGTAGCGTCAGGCGCTAAATATATCGTTACGCATAACATCAAAGATTTTCGCCGCGCGCCGGAACTCGGCGTTGCAGCAATCACACCGAGCCTATTTTTGAGCTCGGTGCTCAAAATTAAATAGGAGCTAGCCATGACCGCATTGACCATACGCCTCCCGAATTCTGTGCATGAAAGGATCAAAGCACTAGCCAAGAAAGACGGCATATCCGTCAATCAATTTATCGCCAGCGCCGCCTCCGAAAAAATGGCGGCATTTCTTACGCTTGAATATCTCAACCAAGAGGCAACCAAAGGCAAACGATCTGATTTCAAACGGTTTCTTAAAATGGTGCCGGATGTGCCTGCGGATAGTAATGACCATTGAGTTCAAATTTAAAACGTTATGTAAATGGACCCGAGGAAACTATTCCACGGTGACAGGCTACTGATTTTTTGCGTCTACTGCGGCGGGTGACGACATTTATGCAGGCATGATTTTTACAAGCTGAACTCTGCCCGCGATTGTGCGGGTTCACTCTTAGCTGGCGTCTTGGCAATTCCCAACCATGGTACTTGTCAGACGGGTACGGTCCGGCAAATAATTACGATTCTAAAAATATAACAATGACACTTTCAAAGGAAACTATTCAGCAGTCGGGTATTCGCGATAGCCATTTCAGTGGGAAGCTGGGCGATTATTTAAAACTGCCCGCTACGCCATCACGCTTTCCGGCCAGCGGCGCAGCGTAGTCAGTGGCAACCAGATTAGCCGACCATTGGCGTAGGTTGCACTTAGCATGCGAATGTTTCAACCTGCACGAACGCTTTCGAGCAGGAATCAAATTCGCAGCTTTGACAATTTCTTAAGGCAAAAATCTATGCGACCTAAAGCTTCTGCCGCTGTCCTAGTCGCCGCGGGTCTTCTCGCACCGCACGTCACGTTCAGTAACGAAATCGCTGTTGATACGCTGCCGCAAATGGAAGTTATCAGCTCCAAAATCGCCTCTCCGCTTGACTTGAGTCCGGCGATGATTACGATTATTAGCGGAAAAGAACTGACTGATCGCAACGTGCGTGATTTGCGCACGGCTTTGAGTCTGGTCGCTGGCGTTGACATCGCGCCGGGCGGCGACGGCGGTCCCGCCAGTTCCGTGCCGGGCTTGTGGGGACTGCGTGAATTCGATGCCTTCCTGCTGGTGGTGGACGGGGTGCCGTGGGGCGGCGCATTCAATCCCGCGCTGACAACACTTGATCTCACGAACGTCAAGCAAATTGAGGTGTTGCGCGGCGCCGCACCCGTCATGTACGGGGCTACCAGCTTTGTGGGCGTGATCAACGTGATTCATTACCCGGCTGGAGAAATGATCGCGCAAGGTAGCGTGGGGTTGGGCAGCCGCAATACCGTGAACCTTGGGCTGAGCAACAACTTGTCCATGATCGGTCCGTTCAAGCATTCGGTTAATTTTGATGTCAGCACACAGCAATTCAGCCAAGACGCGGCAAAATTGAATCGTGCGCATATTTTGTATCGTGCTGCAGCGGATCTCAGCATCGGCAGGGTGCATTTTGATTTTGATGCCACTGTCCTACACCAAAGACCGTACAGTCCGCATCCGGTTGAGGGTGGCGGGTTATCAACACGATTTTCGCTGGATGCCAACGCCAACCCGAAGGACGCAAAAGCGGACGAAAACCGTGTGCAATTCAACGTCGGATTTGACAAAGACTTGAGCATGGGGAAATGGGTCATATTGCTGTCGCTAGCGCGTGCTGAGAATCGTAACATTCGCGGCTATTTGCGTCCTGAGTTTGCAGAGGATGGTGCGACCCGTAACGCTGACGGCTACCGCCAATCTGTCACCAAGGATTACGGCTACTTTGACACCTACCTGATAACGAATCCAGCAGCGACCGTTAGTTGGACAACGGGGTTAGATTTTCTCTTTGGAAACGGTCGTCAAGACAGTGACAATTTTGAATATGATGTTTTACCGAACGGTGCCAACCGTCCCGCTTCGACTCAATTGCCGATTGATGAATCAACAACGTTACGCGACAAGCGGAATTTTGCTGGTGTCTACACGCAGATCGATTGGCGGCCAAACGAACGTTGGAATTTGTTGTTCGGCTTACGATATAACGACACCCGCGAAAGTCGCAGCGGCGAAGCGGTTGACCATAACGCGGACCTCGGCACCCCAAATTTCGCAGCATCGTCGCAAGCTCGCAAAACCGGTTTTTCTGGTACAGCGGCCGGCAGCTACGCTTTTTGGATAAACGAGGGCAGCCGCCTCACCGTCTTTGCTAATTATCGGAACACCTACAAACCCGCCGCAATTGATTTTGGCCCGGAAGCTGAGGGCACTATTTTGAAACCCGAAACCGCAAAAAGCTGGGAAGCCGGGCTGCGCGGGCGCGCGTTTGGCGGCCGGTTCGATTGGGAATTTTCTTATTTTCGGATGAATTTCAGAAATTTGGTGATTCGCGAGAACGTAAATGGGCTACCCAGCCTTGCTAACGCGGGCCAAGAAAAATTTAGCGGAGCGGAAGCTGAAGGACGTTATCGCGTTTCAGACGATTTACAAATTAAGGCGACCGCCGCGCATCACAATGCCAGATACTCGGATTACTCAGTTGCGCAAGAAGACGGTAGTGTGCTGCAATTTTCGGGCAATCGTTTAGAGGTTTCTCCAGAATATCTGGCTGCCGTCGGTGTTATTTATGCCCCGGTAAAAAGTTGGGGTGGGTCGCTTGTTTGGAACTGGGTCGGCAAACGCTACTTGGATCGGGAAAACACCGTTCTTGCTCGCTCATATGCAACGCTGGACGCGGGTATTAACTATCGCTTTTCGACTTGGGAATTACGCGCTGACGCCTATAATATTTCGAATCGGCGTGACCCCGTGGCGGTGAGCGAACTCGGCGAGGGACAGCTCTATCGACTGCCGGGGCGCACAGTTCTCTTATCGGCAAGAGTGAATTTTTAGTATTTGGTTTTTGAGCACTTTAAGCTTGCGCCACACGCGATATTTGCTTGAATTGGCGCAACTTTCATCGTGGTCGGCGAGGTGGATATATCACTAGGCTGGAGTTGGGCATCTGGTGCGCCCTGGTTGTTTTCGCTCTAGGAACCCTGCTGAATCGCAGCGACAGGTTTGCTCACTAGGCTCGCGCTGGCGTAAACTCCGCCTTCTATTTTTATTTGTGAAACTGCCATGCTCGCGTCCATCGCATCCCGTCTCGCTGTCGAAATTGCTGCCAAACCCATTCAAATTGCTGCTGCAGTTGCGCTCTTGGATGAAGGCGCGACCGTACCCTTCATCGCTCGATATCGTAAAGAGGCCACCGGCGGTTTGGATGATATTCAACTACGTTTATTGGAAGAGCGGTTACGCTATCTACGCGAGTTGGAGGATCGTCGTGCGGCGATTCTGGATTCGATTGAGGAACAGGGCAAGCTCACACCTGAGTTAAAGAAAAGTGTGGAGGCGGCGGAGGATAAAACCACGCTGGAAGATTTGTATTTGCCATTCAAGCCCAAACGCCGCACCAAGGCACAGATTGCCCGAGAGGCAGGCCTGGAGCCACTCGCGAACGATTTGCTGGCGAACCCGATGCTAATACCGGAAGCCGAAGCTACAAAATATTTGCGCGTGGAACCAATGACGCCAGATCAAAAAGACACCGTGGTGCCAGACGTAAAGGCGGCCCTCGAAGGGGCCAAGCAAATTTTGATGGAACGGTTTGCTGAGCAGGCTGGTTTGATCGGCCGGGTGCGCGATTATCTAGTTTCGCATGGCGTGGTGGAATCAAAAGTTATTGCGGGGCAAGAAGACAAGGGTGCTAAATTCTCCGATTATTTTGCGTACTCCGAAACATGGAAAACGATTCCGTCGCATCGAGCGTTGGCACTATTCCGGGCGCGTAACGAGGGCTGTTTGACGGTTGCATTGCGGCTTGATTCAGAGGAAGAAAAGCCGTCTTGGAGTGCACCGTTTAATCCGATTGAAGACAAGATCGCGGGCACCGCAGGCATTGCCAACAAGAGCCGACCCGCCGATAAATGGCTCACTGAAGTGGTGCGCTGGACATGGCGCGTAAAGATTTCGCTGCATCTAGAAACTGAATTGATGTCTGCGCTTCGGGAAAAGTCGGAAGTGGAAGCGATAAATGTATTCGCGCAAAACCTGAAAGACTTATTGCTCGCCGCCCCAGCAGGGCCGCGCGCGACGATGGGGCTAGATCCTGGAATTCGTACTGGCTGTAAGGTCGCGGTGGTGGATAACACCGGCAAGGTGCTGGAGACGACCACGATTTATCCACACGAACCGCGTCGCGATTGGGAAGGATCGTTGCACAGTCTAGCCGTGCTCGCGAAGAAGCACAGCGTCGATTTAATTTCTATCGGCAACGGCACGGCCTCACGCGAGACGGACAAATTGGCTGCTGATTTAATCAAGCTGCTGCCGAATCAGCCAATGACAAAGATTGTTGTATCTGAAGCGGGCGCTTCGGTGTATTCCGCATCGGAGTTTGCGTCAAAAGAATTGCCGAATTTGGATGTGTCTTTACGCGGGGCGGTGTCGATTGCGCGCCGGTTGCAAGACCCGCTGGCAGAGCTGGTAAAGATTGATCCGAAGTCTATCGGCGTGGGCCAATATCAGCACGATGTGAATCAAAGTCAGCTTGCACGCTCACTTGAAGCGGTAGTTGAGGATTGCGTAAACGCGGTGGGCGTGGATGTGAATATGGCTTCAAGTGCCCTATTGGCGCGGGTTTCAGGGCTATCAGCATCCGTGGCCGCAAACATTGTGACTCATCGGAACACGCACGGCGCATTCACTTCGCGGGAAGCATTGAAGAAAGTACCGCGCTTGGGCGACAAGGCGTTTGAACAAGCCGCGGGTTTTTTACGCATTGCGAATGGCGAGAATCCGCTTGATCAATCGAGTGTGCATCCCGAGGCCTACCCGCTGGTAGAAAAAATTCTGGCCGACATACAAAAAGATGTAAAAGCGGTGATGGGCGACGGCAAATTGTTGAGGTCGCTTGAGCCCGAGAAATACGCGGACGATAAATTCGGCGTGCCTACGATCACCGATATTTTGAAAGAGCTAGAAAAACCAGGCCGCGATCCGCGCCCCGAATTTAAGACCGCGACGTTTCAAGATGGCGTGGAAAAGTTATCTGATTTGCAGCCCGGCATGATCCTTGAAGGTGTGGTCACCAACGTCGCCGCATTCGGTGCGTTCGTTGATATCGGCGTGCATCAGGATGGACTGGTTCACATCTCCGCCCTCGCCGAAAAATTTGTCAAAGACCCGCGCGACGTCGTAAAGGCGGGACAAGTGGTGAAAGTCAAAGTGATCGAAGTTGATGCTAAGCGCAATCGTGTCGCGTTGACGATGCGCTTAAATGACACGACTGTACCAAGAGGCGGGAGCACAAACGCTAATTCAAACCCCAGCACGGGCGAGGCGTCCCGAGCAAAAAGCCCGCTTTCGACCCGTCCCGGCTTGGGTTTGACTCCAGCCGCTTCGCAAAGCAGTGCGATGGCGGCGGCGTTTGCGAAGTTGAAGGAGCGGGTTTAGTTGGAGTTTGATGCAGATGTTTTTGCGCGGGACGGATGTTTCTTTTCCGAGTCGCTGATTGATGTTGACGTTTGTAGGGATCTAAGCGTTCAATTCGATTCGCAAGAAAACCAGGCGGGCCAACGACATTTGATTGACCACCCTGCGGTCATCGGTTTGTTGGCCGACCCTGCGTTAGTGAAATTGATTGTTAGCGTACTCGGTTCCAATGCTTTTGCCTACAAAGCTACGCTATTTGATAAACGCACGGACGCTAACTGGCTGGTTGCATGGCACCAAGACATTTCGATTCCAGTCGCGCATCGATGCGAACTTCCAATGTGGAGTGGTTGGTCTGTGAAGGACGGCGTGAACTATGTGCAGCCACCTTCAGAAGCACTGGCTTCGCTTGTGGCGCTGCGAATACATTTGGATGAGTGCAATATCTACAATGGTCCGTTGCGGGTTTTAAAAGCAAGCCATAAGCTGGGCCGCATTCCCCATGAGCGGTGTGCAGGGTTTGCGGCGTCGTATGAAGAACAAGTTGTGACAGGGCCCGTGGGTACCGCCTTGTTAATGCGCCCGCTTTTGGTCCACGCATCGTCCAAAACTTTCGCTCCTCGACGACGCCGGGTGCTGCATTTAGAATTCGCAGTGTCTGAACTTGCAGATGGCTTGTGTTGGCATCGGCAAGTGAAATTATGACGAAACCGAACTTAGAGCGGCATGAGACGGCTTGCGTTACCGAGACCCTTGGCGGTATCGCGCTGACGCCATATGATCCGGCGCTTAGAGATCAAATGAACATGGCACGTGAAGTGTTGAACGACCTTCACGCCCGTCTATTCAGGCCAATGCTTGATGTATTGTTTGAGCAGCTTATTTTCAAAATCAGCGTCTTTGATGGTGCTGCGGGCGATATCGTGGAACGACAAAATGCCGATCAATTTCTCGGCGTCGACGACCGGGACATGAGTGATATGCAGCTCGGTCATGAGGCCGCGCAGATGATCAGCGGTATCGTCAACCTTGGCCACGGCAGGATTCTTTTTCATGACCACACCGCAAGTGGTGTTGAGCAGCGTGTTTCCATGGTCGCTGAGGCCTTGCAGCAATTCGCGCAGCGTAATCAAGCCGACCATATTTTCGTTTTCTTTGACGACCACTGAACTGATTCTATTACCGACCATTAGAGCGACGGCATCTGCTGTGGGCGCTTCTGGCGTTACAGAAAACAAGACGCCACCGGGAGATTGGCGGGCTTTATCTTGAAGCAACTCGGCGACGGTGATGGACATGAGCGGGCTCTGCGAGTGATGTCAAATATTATTACGCGTAATTGAACACTGAGAGCATATCAAAGCATTGTTTGACGTGCCAACTTCCGCCTATTGAGATTTTCTTATGCCAATAAGCTCGTGACTCATCGCGTCGCTAGCGTCATCAGGTGATGCCCGACACCACTTTATTTGATGATGCGCAAATTACCGCGAGGTGGGCCTTTTGGTTTTTCAGGTGATTGGGACGACCCGGATGAATCATGCACTTCGGGCGTGTCTGCATGCGGCTGATCGGCTGCGGCACCCGTTTTTGTATCGACAGTTGCATCGCTAGTGGAGTGCGCGCTCGACTCCGCGGCTGCCGTGACGTCTGCAGTTACGTGACGAGGCTGGTCAACCAGGGCCATGAGCGCGCCGGTCTGAGGGACTGCCTGCAAGGTTGGGGCTCGATTGGCGGTGGCCGGTAGATTTGGGGATGTAGCACCCGTGGTTTCGGGCGCTGTTTCGGGATCGAAAAACACGCCACGTCCATTTTCGCGGGCGAATACGCCTTGCACGGCATAAATAGGTACCGACACTTCTCGTGACACGCCATTGAAGCGCGCAGAAAATTGAACAACTTCGTTACCAATCGTTAAATCGCGGGTGGCAAGCTGGCCAATCGATAAAACGATTTCGCCACCCTTTACATATTCCATTGGTACGCGCGTGTTCGCATCCACCCTCACGCTCAGATACGCTGTAAAGCCTGCGTCAGCGCACCATTCGTAGATGGCACGGATGAGATAAGGTTTGGTGGACAGTTCAATCATGAATGGAACACGGGGACACTTGATGGCTTAAGAAATGAATGGAAGTGTAGCAAAGACTCAAAAGCTTAATTAGGGTCGGCTAAGCCGTTGTCCGCACTAAGTTTTGGCGCACGCCTGAACAACCTAGTCAGCTGCGCAGTCTTGGCCTCAATCATGCTGGGAGAGGCTCATCTGTATTGCAATGCAGCGTCGGATTACAAAGATTACCTTGTACCCAACTGCACCCAACTAAGCCCCCCTCAAACTCAAATACTTATCAATGCGCGGCTATTTCCGCATGGCCTTTTCAGAGGCAGTCATCGAATCAATAAACGCTTGGCGCGAAAATAAACGCTCGGCGTATTTGAGCAACGGCGCAGCCGCTTTAGGCATCTCGACTTGATAATGCTCCAAGCGCCACAGCAACGGCGCGATGGCGACATCCAGCATAGAGAACTCATCGCCAAGCATATGCTTTTGCTTCACAAAAATCGGTGCTAGCTGAATCAGATTTTCACGAATATATAAACGCGCTTTCTCGTGGGTATTGGGTTTGCCGCGCTCCAGCGAATCGACGTGGTTGAAAATTTCGTTTTCCATGCGGAACAAAATCAGCCGCGCGCGAGCCCGCATTACCGGGTCGGCAGGCATCAGTTGCGGATGCGGAAAACGTTCGTCAATGTATTCGTTAATGATATTCGACTCATACAAAATCAAGTCGCGCTCTACCAGCACCGGGGTGCGGTTGTACGGATTCATCACCGCGAGATCTTCAGGCTTATTCATCAAATCCACATCAAGGATCTGGAAATCCATCCCTTTTTCATACAGCACAATGCGGCAGCGATGGCTAAATGGGCAGGTCGTTCCGGAATAGAGCGTCATCATGATGAATACCAACTTTCTTTTTCTAAGGGTACAAGTACAGCTAAAAATACGAAGCCGCGCCTGGTATTTGCCTGGGCGCGGCTTAGTGTTCTGCTAGAGCAGAAACTTATTTCACATCCTTCCAGTACTCATTTTTTAGCCACAAAGTGGCGAAAAACGCGACCACCAAAAACAGCAGCACGATCACGCCCACCTGCGTCCGGGCGGGGCGCGCAGGCTCACCCATATATGTCAGGTAATTCACCAAATCCTTGACGAACAAGTCATATTCCATTTGATTCATGGTGCCTGCCCGGTCAACGGCAAGTTTCATGATCGGCGTCATATGACCATGCTCTTCTTTCTCACCTGCTTTGGTGAGCACTTGGGTGCCTTGCAAATCGTGTAGAGGGTTAGGCATGCCCACGTTTTTAAAGACCACGTTGTTCCAGCCGGTTGGCGAAGCATCGTCGCGGTAAAAACTGCGCAAGAAGGTGTAGATCCAGTCTGAACCCCGCACCCGGGCGACTAACGTCAGATCAGGTGGCAAAGCACCAAACCATTCTTTAGCATCCTTAGGATCGAGCGCCGAAACCATGGTGTCGCCGATTTTGTCGGTGCTAAACATCAGGTTCGATTTGATCTCATCTTCGGTCAAGCCAATCTGCGTCAAATGGCTGTAGCGCATGAAGCTTGCGTTATGACAATTCATGCAATAGTTAATGAAGGTTTTCGCGCCACGCTGTAAAGATGCCTGATCTTTAAGATTGATCGGTGCAGTATCCAACGCCACTTCCTCAGCCGCCGCTCCAAAAACGGCCGTACTGCCTACCAGCAGGCAAAGTGCTAATGCCGGCGCGGCAAATAAGGTTTTAATAATCGATTTCATTAGTAAGTGACCTGTAGAGGTTCTGCTTTTTCTTTATCAATTTTGGTATACCAGGGCATCAGGATAAAGAACGCAAAATAAACAACCGTTAAGACCCGCGCCACTAGCGTCGCCGTATCGACGCCACCCAGAAAAGCTAGCTGTCCCCAAACTGTGGTCGGCACAACGCCAAGATAGCCAAGGATCAAAAAGCTGATCACAAAAGAGGTCAGGAAAGCTTTATAGATCGGGCCGCGATAACGAACCGATTTCACTTTGCCTCGATCAAGCCACGGCAAAGCAAACAGGATCAAGGTGGCACCGCCCATGACGGCCACGCCAGGGAATTGTGAGCTGAACATGGATGGCACGGCACGCAACATCGCGTAGAACGGAGTGAAATACCACACCGGCGCTATGTGAGCGGGTGTTTTCAACGGGTCGGCCGGGATGAAGTTGGCGGCCTCGAGGAAATAGCCGCCCATTTCGGGGGCAAAGAAAATGATCGCTGTAAACACGGCTAGGAACACCACTACACCCACCAGATCTTTCACTGTGTAATAAGGGTGAAACGGAATACCATCGCGTGGGTTGCCGTCTTTGGGGTCGATATTTTTCTTGATTTCGATACCATCAGGGTTGTTCGAGCCAACTTCGTGCAGCGCGGTTAAATGCGCGGCAACCAAGCCTAACAACACCATCGGGATGGCGATGACGTGGAACGCAAAGAAGCGGTTAAGGGTAGCATCGCCAATGTTGTAATCGCCACGAATCCAGACAGCCAAATCTTCGCCGATAAACGGAATTGCGCCGAACAAATTAATAATCACCTGCGCGCCCCAGTAGGACATTTGGCCCCATGGCAGCAAATAACCAAAGAACGCTTCGGCCATCAACGCTAAATAAATCATGCAACCGAAAATCCAAAGTAATTCGCGTGGCTTTTTATACGAGCCGTACATCAGGCCGCGCATCATGTGCAGGTACACCACCACAAAAAACATGGATGCGCCTGTGGAGTGCATATAACGAATCAACCAACCCGCAGACACGTCGCGCATGATGTATTCAACCGATGCAAAAGCGAATTTCGCGTCCGGCTTGTAGTTCATGGTCAAGAAAATACCGGTCACAATTTGCATGACCAAAATGAGCAGCGCCAATGAACCGAAGTAATACCAAAGGTTGAAGTTTTTCGGTGCGTAATACTCGCCCAAATGCTCTTTATAAAGCGTAGAAAGCGGGAATCTATCATCTACCCACCCGAGCAACTTGCCCGGAAGCCCGCCAAGCGGTGGTGCGGATAGTGGTTTGGGGATACTTGCCATGTTTATGCTCCTTTGCCGTCTTCGCCGATGACCAAAGTTTTGTCGTCAGCAAACATATATTGCGGCACCGCCAGATTAAGGGGGGCGGGCATGCCCTTGAAAACGCGACCTGCGAGGTCAAATTTTGATTGATGGCATGGGCAGAAAAAGCCGCCTGGCCAATCTGCGCCTAGATCGGCGGCGCCTACCTCTTTGCGATACGTGGGCGAGCAGCCCAAGTGGGTACACACACCTTTGACCACAAACCATTCGTCCTTAATCGCGCGCCCAACGTTTGTTGCGTAGGCAGGCTGCTTGGACGATTCTGATTTTGGATCAGCGAGTAAACCATCGTGCTTGCCGAGCTGCGCGATCATTTCGGGCGTGCGGCGAATAATCCAGTGCGGCGCGCCGCGGAATTCAACCGTCAGCTGCTGGCCCGGCTCAATAGAAGAAAGATTCACCGGGACGGAAGCGCCAGCTGCAATGGCGCGGGCAGAAGGTTTCATGCTTGTCAAAAGGGGAATGGCGACTGCCGCGGCGGCACCAGCACCCACCACAGAAGTCCCTGCGATTAATAGTCGACGTTTTTTGGGATCGACTTGGTCAAGAACGATTGCGCTCATAATAAATTTTCGTTATTTAACAGGAAGGAGAAATTACTTCGAATCGCGCTGCATAGTGCAACTTCAAGCTTTGTCGGCATTTTACCGGATTGCTACAATAAACTTAAGCCCCTCTGGAGTTTATAAAAATGTCAATACGCAATTGAGGGCTAGTTCAGGCGCGCTTTAAGCAGTCACCAATCAATTTTGTGGAGGTTAATTGCTGATCGGGGCTTTTATGACGGCAAACTTACATCCAAGTTGCAAAGGTTGACACTGACTTTAAGAGCCGTCTACATTAGATCCGTTCTAACATTTCAAGAAATAAAATCACATCGAAGGGGTCAAAAATGAGCGTGGCGTCAGAATTCAAGGAATTCGCGGTAAAAGGCAATGTGATGGATCTAGCAGTCGGCGTCATTATCGGCGGCGCGTTCGGAAAGATCGTTGATTCGGTCGTGGGTGATTTGATTATGCCGATAATCGGCAAGGTCACCGGGGGCCTGGATTTCAGCAATATGTTTGTCGGCTTGAATAATCAGGCCGCCGGCATGACGCTGGTCGAGGCAAAAAAGGCCGGTGCCGTGTTTGCCTACGGCAGCTTCATTACCGCCGTGATTCAATTCGCGATTCTTGCTTTCATTATTTTCTTGATGGTAAAGCAGATGAACAAGCTCAAAAGCGCGGTGCCCCCTGCCGCCACGCCGGAAGACGTCGTTTTGCTGCGTGAAATTCGCGATTCGCTGAAGAAATAGGGGTTCCGCTCAATGACCGACAAGTATTGAGGGAAATGACCGGGGCGCTTGTTCAGATTGAATCACAACCGCTCCCGTTGTTTTTTAGGCCTGTCGCCCCCATACTAAAACGAGTCTAACTTTTAGAAATACGTTGCCTAAACTATGCGTCGCCTCTGGTTAATTTTCGCTGAATTCGTCACCGTCACGCTCGCACTGGTATTTGTGGTCACTCTGATTCGGCCTGATTGGAATCCGTGGCGCAAAAATGTCGTGGAAATTCGCGAGTCAGCGGCTCCCGGTGGCTTATTGAACGTCACCAACCCAAGTGGGGCCCGAAATACCTACAGTGACGCTGCAAAAAAAGCCATGATTTCGGTGGTTAACGTTTCTACTTCACGCGACGGCAGATTACCCGCCGGCCATCCGCTGACCAATGACCCGCTGTTTCGCCGTTTTTTTAGCCCGCCGGAAGATCAGGACGACCCGGGCCAAGCCGAAGCACAAGCGAGCCTAGGCTCAGGCGTTATCGTCAGCGCTGACGAAAAGGGCGGGTATGTGCTCACTAATGACCATGTGGTGAATGGCTCCGCCGAAATCAAAATTTCGTTCGCAGATGGCCGCGTCATGATGGGTAAAGTCGTTGGCACCGATCCCGACAGCGATTTAGCCGTATTGCGTGTCGAAGGTAAGGGACTTACGCCGATTACATTCGGCCAATCCGAAAAAGCCGTTGTCGGCGATGTTGTATTAGCGGTTGGCGATCCGTTCGGCGTGGGCCAAACCGTCACCATGGGTATCGTCAGCGCGCTCGGACGTAACCGATTGGGCGTGAATAACTACGAAAACTTCATCCAGACCGATGCCGCGATCAACCCAGGCAATTCCGGCGGCGCATTAGTCGATGTGAATGGCAATCTGATCGGCATTAACAGCGTTATTTATTCACGCACCGGGGGTTCACTCGGGATTGGCTTCGCAATTCCAGTCTCAATGGCCAAAGACGTGATGGAGCAGATCATTGCGCAGGGCTCGGTCACCCGCGGATTCGTAGGCGTCAGCCAGCAAGACATCACACCAGAATTAGCCGAATCGCTGCGCTTGCCTGAAGCGCGCGGCGTATTTATATCAAACGTGAATCGCGCCAGCCCGGCAGAAAAAGCAGGGCTTAAAACCGGCGATGTCATCACCGCCATTAACGACAAACCGGTTCAGGACAGCAAGGCCGCCATGACCATCATTGCCTCGTTAAAGCCAGGCTCAGATGCAAAATTCAGCCTGATTCGCAGTCAAAAAGAGGTCACAGTGAACGTTACCATCGGCAAACGCCCCAAACTGCCGCGGCAAAATATCAAAGAATAGAAATTTGAACGCAAGCATTGGCGGCCACTTTAAGACATTTATGCTTCAAGATGGCCATCAATAATGGGGTTTATAGAAACTTAGAATGACCAAACATTCTAAAACGCCAGCCACCGTCGTGCTCAAACAACATCACGTTATATACACTGAACACATTTACGAATACGTGGAGCACGGTGGCACGGCGGTGTCGTCCCTCTCGCTCGGAGTGGACGAACATCATGTGGTAAAAACGCTTATCTTTGAAGATGACGCTAAAAAGCCGCTGTGCGTACTAATGCATGGTGATCGAAAAGTCTCGACCAAGGAGCTGGCAAGGCAAATCGGCGCCAAGCGTGTCGCACCTTGTAAGCCAGAGGATGCAACCCGTCATTCCGGCTACCAAGTAGGTGGCTGTTCTCCGTTTGGGTTGCGGAAGCCGATGCCGGTCTATATTGAAAAAACCATTCTCGAGTTGGAAAAGGTTTTAATCAACGGCGGCAAGCGCGGTTTTTTGGTGGGGCTGCCGCCGCAGGAAATTAATCGCGTGGTGCAGCCAGTGGTGGTGACGGTCGCGCTCGTTGACTAGCGCTGGTTGAGTAACAATCGCGCCCTGATATTTCAGGTTTTAAGATGAGGCGCTAGGCGGGGTATCTCCACCGTTGCCCGGGACATGCATCATTTGATCGCCATCCAACCAGCATCCGAATTTATAGCCGATATCGTTGCGGCGCCTTTCTTATTCCGCCACAAAATATGGCCAGCCTTTGGCAAGCACGGAACTTCGTTGGTACGCATACGGCCGAAAGTGGCGCGATGTTTAACTAATTTTCCCCTCGGTCGGAGAGCTGGCGCTGCCTTGGTAAATCTTCTTTGCCATCCGTCCTGCAACATACGCTTCACGGCCGGCTTCGACCGCTTTTTTCATTGCGCTCGCCATCAATACCGGGTTTTTCGCTTTCGCGATCGCGGTATTCATCAGCACCCCATCGCAGCCCAGTTCCATCGCAATCGCGGCATCAGATGCGGTGCCGATTCCGGCATCGACCAACACGGGAACCGTCGCACGATCCAAAATAATGTTTAAATTCCACGGGTTCAAAATACCCATACCGGAGCCGATCAACGACGCCAGTGGCATCACCGCCACGCAGCCGATTTCCTCCAGCATCTTGGCTTGAATCGGATCATCCGTGCAATACACCATCACCTGAAAACCGTCGGCGACCAATTCTTTTGCGGCGGTCAGGGTCTCAGGCATATTCGGAAAAAGTGTGGCGTCATCGGCCAACACTTCGAGCTTCACCAATGCATGCCCGTCGAGCAATTCACGAGCCAGGCGCAGCGTGCGCACGGCTTCCTTGGCGTTGTAGCAGCCTGCGGTATTGGGCAGGATCGTGAATTTCGACGGCGGCAATACTTCCAGCAGGCTCGGCTCATTCGCGTTCTGACCAATATTGACGCGCCGGATCGCGACCGTGACAATCTCGGCACCGCTCATGACAATCGCGTCGCGGGTCTCGTTGAAGTCGCGATATTTACCGGTACCAACCAGTAAGCGGGATGTGTATTGCTTACCGGCGATAATTAATTTTTCGGTATTGCGTGTCATTGCGTTTCCTTATGTTGCTGAATGCTGTGCCTGATCGGCCGCTAGCCCTCATCCACCACCCACCGCGATCACGATTTCGAGGCTGTCGCCATCCTGAATTTCAACGTTGGCGTGCTGCGATTTAGGCACAATTTCACCATTGCGTTCAACTGCAAATCGCTTCCCCGCAAGTGGCAGCTCGGCTATTAGCGCCGCCACCGTAATGGCTGCATCGAGCGTTCTGGTTTCGCCGTTGAATTGGATATTGAGTGGCATGGAAAAGCTGTATGGGAGAATGACTTGAAAAAGATGAAAATGACTCTGAGGCCCAGAAAGCGACTCCAGAAAATAGTAGCACGGCTCAAGCCCGTCTCTCTGGCCTGTTATTCGGACTTGGGCCTTAATCTACAGCCTACAATTCACGAAAGCGACGAATGAATCAAAACATCCATTCCAAAAACCCGACTATCGTTGCCGTCGTATGGGCCCTGGGCCTGATCGCGTCGGGATATGCACCGGCTGATCGGATTACCTGGGTTCTGGAAGTATTTCCAGCGTTCATCGCATTCGCGTTCATGTGGCCGACGCGCAAATCGTTCCCGCTCACACCGATGTTGTATAGCTTGGTTGCGATCCACGGCCTGATTTTAATGCTCGGTGGCGCCTACACGTATGCGAAAGTCCCATTCGGATTCTGGATGCAGGATTGGTTTGGTTTTACTCGCAACAACTACGACAAGATCGGCCATTTCGCGCAAGGATTTGTGCCCGCCATTGCCGCACGCGAGCTGCTGATTCGTAAATTCAACGTGCGTCACCGTCGGCTCGTGCCCTTTTTATGCATTTCGATTTGCCTCGGCATTTCCGCGTTTTATGAAATTATTGAGTGGTGGAGCGCGTTGGCAATGGGCCAGGGTGCGGATGATTTTCTAGGCACCCAAGGCGACATTTGGGACACACAGTCCGACATGTTTTTCGCACTCATCGGCGCGACGGCGGCCTTATTGGTGCTGACGCGTTGGCACGACACGCAGATTCGCGAAATGTGATGGGTACGCGTTTGTAAATTTTAAAAGCCTACATGCCCTTGAATAAATGCGCGTAGCCGCGGCTCACTGGCAGTTCGGCTTTCACGTCCTTTAATTTCACCATCGTGTGGCCCATGATGTCGCGTTTGCTGCCGATGATGGCGTTCACGTTGACAATCGTGGAGCGATGAATTTGCCAGAACTCATCGGGGTTTAATTGGGCTTGGAGTTCAGCCAAGGGAGTGCGGATCAATGATTCACCTTCTTTGGTATAGACGCTCACATATTTATCCTGCGCCTGAAAATACAGCACTTCATCAACCGGAATCTGCTTGGTCAGTTCGCCGACCGAGGCTCGAATAAAGCGCAGATAACTAGATTTGGCAGCCGGTAGCACTGTCGATAATGTTTTGAGTAATTGATTGATGTCTTGCGGCATCTCATTGGCGGCGAGCTTGTCTTTGAGCCGCGTAATTGCGCGCGTTAGTCGCTCGTCGGTGACCGGTTTAAGCAAATAATCCACGGCCTGTTTATCGAACGCATCGACCGCGTATTGATCGTAGGCCGTGACAAAGACGACGCGGGTTTTAGCATCAATGCGTCCAGCGACTTCAATCCCGGTGAGCCCAGGCATGCGGATGTCGAGAAACACCATATTGGGTGCGTGGTCGTCAATCAAACGCAGCGCCTCAGGGCCATTGGCGGCCAAGGCCAGCACATTTAGTTCAGGCCAAAGGGCGGCCAAACGGTCTTTGAGAAATTGAGACAGATGGAGTTCGTCGTCGGCGATGATCGCGGTTGGGTTCATTTTCAGTAGTTTTTAGTTGAGTAAATTCTGTATCAGCTCCCGCGCCCATGCAGTGGCTTGGGCGCTCGCAGGCGCGACGCACGCGTCGCGAATTCCCCGCTCACGTGTCGTCGGCGATGATCGCGGTTGGGCTCATTGTCAGTAACTTAAGTTGATTCGTGCTTCACGTCGCGAAAAGATGTGCAAAATGTTTTGAAATATTAGGGACATTGTAAAAATTAGATCGCCATTATCGGCGGGCATCAGCAAACATTTATGCGCCAACAGCCGCGCCAGTGCTAGCGTTTTAATTTGCATCAAACGTGATCGTAATCCGTGTGCCACAGGGCTTATTCTCTTCAATACTCACCGATCCCGCATCGCCATAAATCTGTTTCACGCGTTCGCGCACATTTTGAAGACCGATGCCGTTAGATGATGAATTTTGAAAACCCAATCCGGTATCAGCCACCGTGATCTCAACTTTATCGCCGACCCTTTTTGCCGAAAGCGCGACTTCTCCGCCGTCTATTTTTGGCTCCAGTCCGTGCTTGATCGCGTTTTCGACTAGCGGCTGCAACAGCATGGGCGGCACTGCAACATCGCGCAAATCATCCGGCAGATCAAAGCGAACTTTGAGCCTCTCTCCCATACGAATTTGCAGGATGGATAGGAAGGTTTTCATCATCGCAAAATCAGCGCCCAGTGTGGTTTCTTTCTCACGAGTAGCCGCCAAGGTTGCTCGCAAATAGGCGATAAATTGCTCCAACATTTGCTTGGCCTGGTCGGGCTGGGTGTGAATCAGGCCGGTCACATTGGCAAGCGTGTTGAATAAAAAATGCGGCTCGATTTGCGCCTGCAAGGCACGCAGCGAGGCCTCAGACGTGGCACGCACTGCCGCCTCGGTACGCTCGCGTTCCTCAGCGAGCGAAATCTGCGCCGTCAGCTCTTCCGCGCGACGACGCCAAATAATGGTTAATACAATTGAGATTACGGATGACAGCACAAATGAAGTCGTCAACTGGCTCCGAGTGCCAAGCCATTGGCGGATTTCCGCATTACCGGGAAAAAACGACACCATATACATTGATGCCATCACCACGCCCATCCCCACTGCGGTGTAGAACAGCGAAACGATCCAAAACGATTGGCGATTGATGATCCGGGTGAGCGGGCCTATCGCTTCAAAAATAGCCCAAAACGCAAAGCCGATGACATTCGAGATGAGCAGATTCTGCTGAATAATCTCCCCTAATTTTGGCCAAAGCTTGTCGGGATTATTAAAAATGAACGCTAGCAACGTGAACGCCAGCCCAAACAGCGCATTAAGAATGAGTGTGTAGACCAAATTTCTGCCAAAGCTTCGTGGCCAGCCGCGGAAGAAATGAATAATCTCCAGCGGGTGAAAATGATCGCCGGCAGCAAAGCTTTCTAACTCAGCATCGGCTTTTTTTCGCGCACTTTGATTCATGGCAATGGTGTTCATATCGGGACTTTCAGTTTAGCGAGCTTCAACAATGCTTTTCAGAAAAAATTATGCGGATGCCTGGCGATTTACAAACGGCTTTACTTCGGCCAAGGTGCGCTTCGTTGCATCAGGCTGGCCGCGATTCTGCCACCAGCGATAAACGAAATAGCCAATTGCGGCCACACCGACCGTCAGCATCAGCGTTTTTATGGCGCGTGCCCAAACGGCAATCAAACCAATGGCCATGCCAAACGCTACCCATTGGACCCACCAAACGCCGGGAGAGGTGAAGTAATTAATGAAGGCGCAGAGCCCAACCACATAAATCATGCGAAATGGATAGGTGATGGCAGCGGTTAAATTGGTGACGACGTTGAGTGGGTTCATGTGGGCTCCTTGGAGAGGTGAATTAAATAACGTGAGGCCAGTGTAAGGGTGACAATGGGGCGGCTGGCTGGACTTGCGATGAGTGGCAGGTCAGGTAACGCCAAACGCAGAAAACCCGCGCGAATGGCGCCCGTTTGATCTAACTTTGCTTATGTCGCATAAAAATTGCCGTGAAAGCAGAGCGGCATCCAATAAGGCAGCCGGGCAATCGCGACCGGGCCGTCGGCGAGATTGAGCGCGTCAAACACAGTGGCGAAGGTGTGCTGGCGGATTTGATCGAAGCCAATGCCGATCAGCCAGCCCTCGCCTTCCTTGATGGCGCCCGGCTTGGGCACCATGACGTGCTCTTCTAACTGCACATTTTCACCAAAACTATAACGGTCAGTCTTGCCGGTTTCGGTGTCAACGCGCAGTACGCTATTAAACCGAGAGGAAGGGTCGTTGCCGACATAAGAGGGATAGAAAACCATGCGGTTTCGCTGCGCGACAAAACGCGGATCGATGCGGGGAAACTCCACCAATTCGCTGCGCGCTTCCATCGAGCACTGGCGCTTGTTTAAATCAATTTTCATGAAACATGCATTCGACGCGGCAGACGCCACCGACTCGCCGCGCATCAGGCGTGGCATGTATTCACTCATGATGTCGAGGTTGTCGCTCTTTACAAAGTCCACGTGGATTACATTGTTCATCTCCCACGCGTTTCCAAAGTGGAACACCATGAACGCGGGCATTTCCATTAGCGTCTGTTTGGTAAAGTCGGCTTTTTCAACCACCAACACTTTGACGCTTTCTTGCGCGTTCCAGCGCAATGACTCGCCAAAACTTCCGCCTGATTTAAGCGCGTCGCGATCCATGATCACGGGTGGCAGTAGAAAAATAATGTGCTTTTGCGAAACGGCAAAATCATGCACCATCGCCGACGGTGGCGAATCCAGCAAGTGATAGCGCAACATTTCTCCCGCCTCAGACAAGTGATACAAAACCAGCTTGCCAAATCCAACCGTGCCAAAATTCCACATCGTGCCATCCGCTTCCACTTTCGGATGAGCCGAAAACGGCATCGCTTTTAGCTCGGGTTTCCAAGTTATCGCGCCACGGGTGGCAAGGGTTTGCGGATCAAGGTCGTACGCCGAGCCGCCTTCCCACATCGCCAACAGTCTATCGCCCAGCCGGACGACGTTGGTATTGGCGGTATTCACCGAATCGCTGTTTTTCACGGGCCGCTTGGCTTTGATGGCGGTGCCAAATGACGGCATTAAAAATTCACCCGCCTCTGACTCAGCCACAAATTTTTCAGTGCGGACAAATTTAGCTTGATGCGACACACCCTTGTCGGTAAATCGCCAGGCATTGAGTAATCCATCGCCATCAAACCAGTGTTGATAACGCTGGCCACCGCGCTCAAACAGGCCGGGGCCGTTGCGATAAAAAACGCCGCGCAGCGCGGCGGGGATTTTGCCTTCCACCGCCAGGTTGTCGCACGCGACATCCTGACCCGCAAAGCCGCGAAATGGCGTGAGGCGTGGGTTGTTCGCGAATAGTGATTTAGGCGTAAAACCATCGGCTGCTGCGCCGCTTGCCCTGAATAAGAACGGTGCTACGGCAACGGCGCTGGCGGACCCCAGAAAGGAGCGACGATCCATATTGACCCCGTGCTATTTCAAATTAAGAGTGACGGTTTTCTTGTCTGCATCCAGCTTGAACTTGGCCTGTTCAAACGTGGGTGGCCCGTAGTTGCCCATCGCATCGTTTGAAAAACCATAGGGCTCAATTGGCATACCAGAAACATTAGTGTCAAATTTACCGTTGCCGTTTTCATCGTGGTGAATTGAGATCGCATATTCACCTGCGGGCAAATCCTTGAATTCATAAGTGACCCCGTCCTTTGCGGCCGGTGTGCCAACGTTTTTAAGGCCTTTTTTCATCCAGCCTTCCGATTTGTCATAAAGCGCAATGAATACCTGTCCGTTTGAACTGGCCAAGCCTTTTATTTCAACGGTCAAGTCTGCTGCATGGGCGGTGACACCTGCAAGAATCGTCAAGGTCACTGTGGCCATTGCAGCCGCAAGGTTGGAAAATTTCATATCAGTACTCCCTTTGTCTCGTTTGGTTGGTAGAGACCAAATCTTGCCTAGGAGCAGAAGCTTGCGGGGATGGATTGCGATGAATGGCAGAAAATCGGCGCGAGTTGCGTGGCTGACGCGCGAAAAGTGGTGATAGCGATGTAAGTGATAAAAGTGGTTACAGCGCAGTGCGCAAATCCCAAAGCTCAGGAAATAGCCGGACACCCACCATATCGCGCAGATAGCCGACACCAGATGTACCGCCCGTACCGCGCTTAAAGCCAATCACACGTTCCACGGTGGTGACATGACGGAAGCGCCACTGGCGAAAATAGTCTTCGAGATCAACCAGTTTTTCGGCCAGCTCATACAAATCCCAGTGCGCCTTCGGGTTTGCGTACACGCTGGCCCATGCGCGCGCCACGCTATCGTTAGCCACATACGGCAGCGACCAGTCGCGATCAATGGCGACATGATCGAGCGCCAATCCGCGGCGAACCAGCAGACGATTCGCCTCATCGTAGATCGAGGGCGATTCCAACAGCGCTTTTAGCGGCTCATGTAGCTCTGGCCGATGTTCGAACGGCGTCAACATGGTGCGCTTCTTATTGCCAAATAGAAACTCAAGTGAACGATTTTGATGCGACTGAAACCCGGATGACTTGCCCAAGCTCTCCCGAAACGATGAATATTCGGACGGCGTTAGCGTGGACAAAATATCCCAAGCTTGGATCAGGTTATTCATGATCCGCGAGACGCGCGATAACATTTTGAATGCCGGCTGCAAATCGTCATCGATGATTTGCCGGCGGGCGGCGACCAACTCATGCAGCGCCAGCTTCATCCACAGCTCGGTGGCCTGGTGCTGGATGATAAAAAGTAATTCGTTGTGTTCGTTTGACGCGGGTTGCTGCGCGGACAATAACAAATCCAGCCTGAGATAATCACCATAACTCATTGCATCGCGAAAATCGGCGTGGGCTCCTTCAGGCAAGTTTGAGGGTTCGGTCATGGTTCGTTAATACATCGGAAAAATGGCTTTCAACACCGAGCCCGTCTGTGATTCCACGATGAATATTTCGTCCGGGTGGAACGGATGAATCGCCACATGGGTCGTCCAGTCGCCGCGCGAAGAGTCGACGCGATATTTTGGCTCGCCGCGTTTATTGAAACACCATACGCAGCCGAGACCGGCATGAGCGACCAGCAAATTACCGTCGCTGTCGGTGGTGATACCGTCGGGCCCGGTGCCGCCCGAGAGTTGTATGAATTTGCCTACTTTGGACACGCCGCCATCAATCAACGGAGCGCACCAGATTGCGTTGTCGCGGGTCGCCGCAACCCATAAAAAGTTTTCATCCGCACTTAACGCCACGCCGTTCGGGCTTGGCACGTTGTCGAGCAAACGTTGTAGGTGCCCGTCATGGGCCAGCCGATATACCGCACCGGTGGCGTTGTGCAATCCAGTCTGGCCGGCGTCGGTAAAGTAGAGGTCACCATTTTTGGCGAACGTCAAATCGCTCACGCCCAAAAACCGCTGTGAAAATTGATGCGTCAGGAACGGGGAGATTTTGCGTGCATCCACATCAAGCGCGAGCAGACCATGCCGGGAATCGGCGATGATGAGCCGACCATCCGGGTGAAACTTTAGCCCGCCCGGCCAGCCATCGTATTTGATAATGAGATCCCACTCACCGGTGTGGGTGATGCGGAAAATCCGTCCGAACGGAACATCAGCCAACCAGAGGGTACCTTGGCGATCAAAGCATGGCGCGGTCAAAAAGCTGTGTACATCGCGGCTGTGCAGATTGGCATCTACCCATGCGTTGCCGGCGCTGGATTCGTGGAGATAGGCGGGGAGTTCAAAGGCGGTTTCAGTGGTCAGGGACAGTGGGGCGGGAAACATAGCTCATTATTTAATGTTTTGAATGGACTAATTGTATCCGCTAACCTCTGCCAAGCTCTGCAACTTCGCCGATAAAATTACACCGTGACAATCCAGCCCTCGAGCGGATCGATACGAGTCGGTAGACCAAAGTTTTGGTCACGTCGTTCATGAGCCCAAGCTGCCTGAAGCGCACACAGCACCGCGTCAAGGCTATCGCCGCTGGCATCCTGTTCCAGCGCCTTTTGCAACGCTTTCGTCGCGACTAATTTAATCGATAGCGAATACTGCCCACTCAGCAGCGTCGCAATAATGTGCTGTCTGGCGGCGAGCAGTGCTGGCGTTTGCTTGGCACGTTGATCATTTTTGTACGAGGCTTTGGTAATGGCGCGAGCGAGAAAGCCGGGATACGCCTCGAGCGCCACGCGGGATTTATCGCCATGGTTCTGTCCGGGGATATCAACTCCTGCAGCGAGTAAACGCGGCGCGCCCTCTTTCAGCATATAAACCACCGGCGGATTGACCCATTTCATTGATGGACTGGAGCCCGCCAGTCGATCAACCGCTCGATGCGCGAATTTACTGCCGGCCGGCCGCGCATCGCAATATGCGCGGCAATGGTTACTGAGGTCTTCACGCGATATCGCCGCTAGCTTTCTAGTCACAGATGGCCAGTTCGACAACCGATCTAGCCAACCGATCTCTGCGCAAAATTCGCGAGGCAAACCGAACGGGAAATCGAACGCCGCAGTCCACGGCCCTGCTTCCAACAACACCGCTTCAAATCCTTCGAAAGTCTCAATGTGATCGATTTTCTCCAAGCGAAATTCGTCTTTGCGCAAGTATCCGCGCGCTACCACAATCGCCTTTCGCTTGGACGGACGAGACGTAAAATCAACGCCCCAGATTTGCATTGGCTTATTGTCCGCTGGGGAAACTATTTTTTTATTCATATTCGATTGACGTGCCAGACTCGGCATAATTCTTTTACTGCCTTTCAGCTCGTGAAAATGCGAGAGCGCGTTGCTTGCCTAAAGTGTTGCTCGCGTTGCGATCCCCTCCAATAACTTACGCGATCATGCCCACTGCACCGATAATAAGCCCATCTTTTCCGCGCTGGCAGTTTTGGATAGATCGCGGCGGCACGTTCACGGACATCGTTGCCAGACGGCCCGACGGCACCCTCGCCACCCATAAGCTGTTGAGTGAAAACCCTGATCAATATCGTGATGCCGCGATCGCCGGTATGCGCTTCTTGCTGGGTTTATCGAAAGACGCGCCGTTGCCCATCGGACAAATTGATTCGGTAAAAATGGGTACGACCGTCGCGACGAACGCGCTGCTTGAGCGGAAAGGAGAAAAAACCCTGCTGGCGATCACGCGTGGATTCAGGGATCAGCTGCGCATCGCTTATCAAAATCGCCCACGCATTTTTGATCGAGAAATCAAATTGCCCGAGCTTTTGTACCGCGAGGTGATTGAGATCAATGAACGGATCGGTGCCCACGGCGAAATTGTCATGCCGCTCAATGAATTGCGCACCAGCGATGCTCTGAAAGCCGCGCGGAATAAGGGGTTTGAGGCAATCGCGATTGTGCTGATGCACGGTTATCGTTATACGCAACACGAACAGCGAGTGGCCGAGTTGGCGCGGGAGCTGGGCTTCACACAAATATCGGTGTCGCATCAGGTCAGCCCGCTGATGAAAATTGTTTCGCGCGGCGACACCACCGTGGTGGATGCGTATTTGTCACCCATCCTGCGCCGTTATGTGGATCAAGTAGCGTCCGAGCTGGGCAATGATGAGGGCACTACCCGCCTGTATTTCATGCAGTCAAATGGCGGGTTGGTCGACGCGCACCGCTTCCAAGGCAAAGATTCCATCCTGAGCGGGCCGGCAGGCGGCATTATCGGCATGGTGCGCACCGCAGAAAGTTCGGGCTTTAACAGAATTATTGGCTTCGATATGGGCGGCACCTCCACCGACGTTTCGCATTATGCGGGGGAGTTTGAACGGAGCTTTGAAACGCAAGTCGCCGGCGTGAGGATGCGCGCGCCGATGATGTCGATTCACACGATCGCCGCCGGTGGCGGCTCAACTTTGCATTTTGATGCTGCCGGAAAAACATCGCGATATCGCGTTGGCCCAGATAGTGCAGGTGCCAATCCTGGACCGGCGTGCTATCAGCGCGGCGGCCCGCTAACCGTCACGGATTGCAACGTGATTCTCGGCAAAATTCAGCCTGCCTATTTTCCCAAACTATTTGGGGCGAGTGCCACCGAGGCCCTTGATGCTAATGTCGTGCGACGTAAATTTTCGGCGCTCGCCGCCGAAATCGAACAGGCCACGGGCAAAAAGCAAACGCCTGAACAAGTCGCCGAAGGTTTCTTACAGATAGCTATTGCGAATATGGCGAACGCCATTAAGTTTATTTCCGTACAACGCGGTCACGATGTGACTGAATACACGCTTGCCTGCTTTGGCGGCGCGGGCGGCCAACATGCCTGTCTGGTGGCGGATGAACTGGGGATGACGCGAGTCTACATACATCCGCTGGCGGGTGTGCTCTCAGCCTATGGCATGGGACTGGCGGACATAACGGTAATGCGTGAAAGTGCCATTGAATTGCCACTAAACAGCGCGCATTTGCCAAGCATTCTTGAGATGTTGAATTTAATCGCCGAAACCGCCCGCGCTGAGGTGGTTGCGCAAGACGTTGATGGCGCACAGGTACAGGTCAAGCGCCGAGTTCACCTGCGCTACGAGGGCACGGACTCGGCATTGATGGTCGATATCGCGAGCGCGGCAGAGATGCAGCGCGCATTCGAAAGCCAATACAAGCAGCGCTTCAGTTTCTTGATGCCAAACCGGCCAATCATTGCTGAAGCAGTATCGGTAGAAGCGATTGGCAGAAGCGGCGCGCAGGATATGCTTTTGCACGATATGGAACCAGGCGGCTCGATCAATGCTGCACCTGTCGGTGTCGCCGACATCACCTGCGGCGGCACAAATTATCGTGCACCGATCTATCTGCGCGATTTGTTGGCCCCCGGACAAACCGTTGACGGTCCCGCCATCATTGCCGAAAAAAATTCGACGACCATTGTGGAACCCGATTGGCGGCTCACCGTCACCGCGCAAAATCACCTGGTGATGACGCGTACCTGCGCGCGCGCGGTGCGACACGCGACCGGCACCAAGGTTGATCCGGTGATGCTTGAAGTATTCAATAATTTGTTCATGTCGATTGCCGAGCAGATGGGCTTGCGTCTCCAGCAGACGGCGCACTCCGTCAATATCAAAGAACGCCTCGATTTTTCGTGCGCCTTGTTCGACGCCGAGGGAAATCTGATCGCCAATGCGCCGCACATGCCGGTGCATCTGGGCTCAATGGGCGAATCGATTAAAACGGTGGTGCGCAAAAACGCGGGCCGGATGTCGCCTGGCGATGTGTATGTGTTGAACGACCCGTACAACGGCGGCACGCATTTACCCGATGTGACGGTGGTGACGCCGGTATTCGATGAGGCCTCTGCAGAAATTTTGTTTTACGTGGGATCGCGCGGCCATCATGCCGATATTGGTGGCATTACACCGGGCTCGATGCCGCCGTTTTCCAGAACCGTGGCGGACGAAGGCGTGCTGCTCGATAACGTCAAGTTGGTTGAAGGCGGCGTGATGCTGGAGTCGGCCATGCGCGAGCGACTGGCGGCAGCGAAGCATCCCGCGCGCAATATCGACCAAAATATCGCTGATTTGCGCGCGCAAGTCGCAGCAAACGAAAAGGGTGTGCAGGAACTGCGTCGCATGGTGACTCATTTTGGTTTGGATATTGTCCACGCTTATATGCAGCATGTGCAGGACAACGCGGAGGAGTGCGTCAGGCGCGTGATCGGCACGCTTAGTGATGGTGAATATGCTTATGAAATGGACAACGGCGCAATCATTAAAGTGCGTGTTTCAGTCGGCGCCGATCGACGCTCGGCGACGGTTGATTTCACCGGCACCTCACCACAACTTGAGTCCAATTTCAACGCGCCCTCGGCTGTTGTCTATGCCGCCGTGCTGTATGTTTTTCGTATGCTGGTCGACAGCGATATTCCGCTCAACGCTGGATGCCTGAAACCGCTCACCATCATTATTCCGCCGGGCTCCATGCTAAACCCCATGCCGCCCGCGGCCACCGTTGCCGGCAACGTTGAAACCTCGCAATGCATCACCGATGCAATCATCGGCGCGCTTGGGGTGATGGCGGCCAGTTACGGCACGATGAATAATTTCACGTTCGGCAACGATCAATATCAATACTACGAGACCGTATCCGGCGGCACCGGTGCCGGCCCAACCTTCGACGGGTGCGACACCGTGCAAGCGCACATGACCAATTCACGCTTGACCGATCCGGAAATTCTGGAATGGCGCTATCCAGTGCGCGTGGAAGAGCACTCGATTCGGCGGGGCTCGGGCGGTCGCGGCAGGTGGCACGGCGGTGATGGCGCAACGCGGAAAATTCGATTCCTCACACCCATGACGGCGGCGATTCTAGCGGGCCACCGCCGCGTGCCACCGTTTGGCATGGCAGGCGGCGGGGCGGGCGGCTTGGGTGCGAATTGGGTAGAGCGCGTCGATGGCTCGCGCACGCTACTGGGATTTTCAGACGAGACCGAAATGCTGGCGGACGACGTATTCGTTCTAGAAACACCGGGAGGTGGTGGGTTTGGGGTGAGTGAATAAAAGCCCGCGCGTAGAGTCACATCTATTTCCGTTTAGACCTGTATGCACAAATTGCGCCAACTACATTTCTGTTGTTTGATAAATTTTTCTTGTACAACACCAAGCCAACACCAACGCCGTGTAATCAGTTATTTGCGCGCGTTTTCTCGAAAATACAAAAATCATTTTGCTGGATTCTGAATTGCCTATAAAATGAGCGGCCCTGCGTTCGGTTTTAAATCCGCTCTGTGCAAATCGGCAACATCATTCTCAAAAATAATTTGATCGCAGCGCCCATGGCGGGGGTTACTGATCGGCCGTTTCGCATGCTCTGCAAAAAGCTCGGCGCGGGCATGGCGGTATCTGAGATGGTGGCCTCCAACGCGAAACTATGGCAGACCGAAAAATCCATCCGCCGCGGTGACCATACGGGTGAGGTTGATCCGATCGTAGTGCAGATTGCCGGTGCCACCCCCGAGATGATGGCGGAAGCCGCACGCTTCAACGTCGGGCGTGGTGCGCAGATTATTGACATCAACATGGGCTGCCCGGCCAAAAAAGTTTGCAATGTACAAGCGGGCTCTGCACTGCTGCAAGACGAGCCATTGGTGGCGCGAATTGTCGCTGCAGTGGTCAACGCTGTATCGGTTCCCGTGACGTTAAAAATTCGCACGGGTTGGGATCGCGAGCATAAAAACGCGCTCACTATTGCCAGAATTGCCGAGGAAAATGGTGTTCAATCGCTCGTTGTGCATGGCCGCACGCGCGCGGATTTGTACAATGGCGAAGCAGAATACGAAACGATAGCCGCGGTCAAAGCGGCGGTTAAAATTCCCGTGGTCGCCAATGGCGACATCGACTCGCCGGAAAAGGCCAAACAGGTTTTGCAATATACAAAAGCCGACGCGCTGATGATCGGTCGTGCTGCACAGGGGCGCCCCTGGATTTTTCGTGAAATCCAGTTTTACCTCAAAACCGGCACCCATTTGGCACCGCCCACGGTCGCTGAAGTACGAGAAATCACCGCAGAGCATTTACAAAATTTGTATGCGTTTTACGGTGAAGAAAAAGGTTATCGCATCGCGCGCAAACATATCGCCTGGTACATTAAAGATGCACCGGGTGCCAGTGGGTTTCGTGCCGAAATGAACGCAATTGAAAATAGCGCAGCGCAGTTCGCGGCCACCATGCGTTTCTTCGAAGAGCTTATGCACCATCAGCAACATTTTTTTGATTACAGAGAGCGGACGGTCGCGAGCCAACTGCAGCACGCGGCATAAATTAAAATAAGGCAGTCGAGAGAGGTTAATGTCAGATATGGTTAATTCCCCCCGTAGGGATGAGCGGGATAGCGAGCTATCCGCTTGTGTTCGCAAAATGATGAAACAGTATTTCAATGATCTGGATGGCGAACACGCGACTGATATCTATGACATGGTGGT